>DASYSX010000133.1:0-4658 GCA_036002955.1 Candidatus Udaeobacter sp.
CACAGTGCTTGTCAGCGCGGTTTCGGCCCTGGCAATCAAAGAAGGTCAGGATTTCTTTCCACTGACAGTTGATTACCGCGAGAAAGCGGCAGCCGTCGGGAAATTCCCGGGCGGCTATTTCAAACGCGAAGGCCGTCCTGCAGAGAAGGAAACACTTACATCGCGAATGATCGATCGGCCACTGCGGCCGCTCTTTCCAAAGGGATATTTTTACGATACTCAAATCATTTCAATCCTGCTCAGCGCCGATGGTCAAAACGATCCCGACATCCTCGCGATGAACGGTGCATCGGCCGCGCTCTCTATTTCGGACATTCCTTTTGCAGGTCCGATTGGAGCGGTGCGCGTTGGACGTGTTAACGGGGAGTTAGTTGCCAACCCAACACATGACGAGCGCGCACAGAGCGATCTCGACCTTGTTTACGTCGGCACGGAAAACGACGTGATCATGATAGAAGGCTCGGCCAAGGAAATGCCGGAAGCTGAATTTACGAAAGCGCTCGAGTTCGCGCACGGACATGCACGTGAGATGATTCAGGCTCAGAAAGAGCTGGCCTCGAGGGTGGGTAAAACGAAGCGTGACGTTCAGTTGCTTCATGTAGATCAGGAGATGGTTGAAATCGCCCGCCAAGTCGCCGGCGATCGACTCGAACAGGCGCTTCGCACTGAAGGCAAAAGTGCGCGCGCAAAAGCCATCAACTCTCTGCGAGAAGAGGTAAAGATGGCGATTGTCCAAAAATTTCCCGAGGCAGATTCGTTTGCTATCTCTCAGGCGTTCGAGTCTGTCGAAAAGAAGATGTTTCGCGCCAATATTCTGGAAAAACAGCAACGCGTCGATGGACGCGGCTATCAGGATTTGCGCCAGATCACCTGCGAAGTAGGCGTGCTGCCGCGGGCACATGGCTCGTCGATTTTTCAGCGTGGGGAGACTCAGGCTCTCGCGCTCGCCACACTGGCTCCCATTGAAGAAGCGCAGATGATTGATGCATACGGTGGCGGCGAACAATCAAAGCGCTTTATTCTGCATTATAATTTTCCGCCATTCAGCGTCGGTGAAACCGGGCGCACGGGTGGGCCTGGGAGGCGTGAGATTGGCCATGGCGCGTTGGCCGAACGGTCGCTCGAACCGGTCGTGCCGAGCGAAAATGAATTTCGTTATGCCATCCGCATTTCCAGCGAGATCATGGAGTCTAACGGCTCGACGTCCATGGCCAGCGTGTGCGGCGGTATGCTCGCACTCATGGATGCAGGCGTTCCGGTCAAGAACATGGTTGCCGGAATCTCAATCGGCCTCGTTAGCGAGGCCGGCGATGACGGACAATTGAAACGGTATGAATTGCTCACCGACATCATCGGGTCCGAAGATCACTATGGGGATATGGATTTCAAGCTTTGCGGAACGGACGCAGGTGTGACGGGTTTTCAGCTTGACCTGAAACTTCCCGGTGTTGCTCACAACATCCTGACGGAAGCAATTCAACGTGCGAAAGAAGCGCGCACGAAAATTCTCGAGATCATGCGTAGCACGCTGGATCAACCGCGCACGGAGTTGTCGAAATACGCGCCGAGAATCGAGACAATCAAAATCAATCCGGAAAAGATCGGCGCGCTCATCGGGCCGGGCGGCAAAACCATCAAGGGCATTGTCGCGGAAACGGGCGCCGAAATTAATATCGAGGACGATGGCTCAGTGCACATCTACGCAACGACTGGCGAGAGTATGGCGCGCGCGAAAGAAATTATCGGCGGGATGACCCGCGAAATCGAGATCGGGCAAACCTATCAGGGACGTGTGGTAACGACGAAGGAGTTCGGGGCGTTTGTTGAAGTTTTCCCAGGCAAAGACGGTTTGGTGCACATTTCCGAGCTTGCGGATTTTCGAGTGAAACGCACTGAGGACGTCGTCAAGATTGGCGACATGATCTGGGTTAAATGCATCGGCATCGACGACAAAGGCCGCGTAAAACTTTCGCGCAAGGCCGCGTTGAAAGACCGCGCTGAACAAGAAACAGGCCAGACTTTAGAGCCAGTAGCGGAGCGAGACGTCCGAGACGGTTCCCTGTGATCGCCGGCGGCGAATTTTCTGTTTTTTGTGTAGCGTAAATGCTCGTGCGTTGAGGACAGCGCACTCTACAGCACGGTGGGCGGTAGTTGACAATATCTGCTACGGATGGAGTAAAAAGGTCACTGAGTCATGATTACCCCGGTGCGAGTTTCTTACGCAGTGCTCGCCGCAACAATCGTTCTGGCGGGGATTCTTCATCTCGGCGTGCCGCTGTTGGTTGTCTTGTTTTCTTATTTCGCGTTGCGCCAATTATATTCTTTCACCAGAAGAAAATGGCTGGCGCTGGCATTGTTCATCATCGCTGTGGTCGGAATTGGCGGCGCCGGGGTTTATTTTACCCGGGCGGCCATTTTGGCATTGCCGGATGTGGCGGATACCTCGATCCCTTCGGCCAGCGCATGGGCGCAGAAGAGGCAAATCGACTTGCCCTTTAGTGATTTTGAAAGTCTCCGGCAGGTTGTGATTGGAACACTCGGAGAGGAAGCAAATTATCTGCGCAACGTGGCAAATGTAGCCAAAGCGACAACAACGAATTTAGTTTTCAGCATCCTTGGAATCGTCGCTGCCGCAAGCCTCTTTTTCAAAACCGGACTTGACCCGCATCGGGGCACGCATCGGGTGAAGAATAATCTTTACTCCATCTGCTGCGATCAGGTCGCCAGGCGGTTCCGCGATTTTTATCGAAGCTTCGACACCGTCATGGGCGCGCAGATCACCATTTCTCTCATCAATACCGCATTGACCGCGATCTTCCTCACGGCCGTTCACATGCCGCACGCGCCGCTGCTCATCGCGGTCACCTTTCTTTGCGGACTCGTGCCGATCGTCGGCAACCTTTTGAGCAACACAATCATTATCTTTGTCGCGTTGACGATTTCCCTGAAGATGGCGATTTCCGCGCTGATCTTTCTCATCGTGATTCACAAGCTGGAGTATTTGCTGAACAGCAAAATCATCGGCGACCGGATCCGCAACCCGGTTTGGCTCACGTTAATCGCTCTGATCCTCGGCGAACGACTCATGGGTATCCCCGGCTTAATCCTCGCACCGGTGGTATTGAATTATTTGCGCGTGGAAATGCTGACGGTGGAAGTGCCGGCTCGACACGAAGAAGTTGAACTGTTGAGTCGTTAAGGCGTTTAACCAAACGTCAACCCGAGCGGAGCGAAGCGCAGTCGACAGATTCCGCGGCGCTACCGAAAAGTAATGCAACGGGATTCCTCGATTTCCCTAGGAATGACTTTTGAATTAATCGTACCGAAGTTATGAAAGCGGGTTTTCTTGAAAAACTCATCGAACGCCTCGGGCGCATCGGACCGGAAGATGTGCAGAATTATTTTCTGCGCCTCGCGCAAGAGAAAGGTTTCTTGGAAACCGTTTTCAATGCCATCCAGGAAGGCATTATCGTCACTGATTCGAAAAGCCGAATCACTTATCTGAATGATGCGGCTTGTGGCTTATTTGGACTGGAGGCGAGCGAAGCAATTGGCAAGCGGTTGGACGAACGCATCGGAGGTCTCGATTGGGAATCGCTGACTCGAAGCGGCGGCCCGGTGAGCCACGACATGGAAATCTTTTATCCGCAAAGTCGCTTCATCAACTTTTACGTTGTGCCGCTGATGATGGAACAACGCGAACCTACTGTCGTCAGAGGCGGCTTGTCCGCCGTAGCGTTAGCGAAAGCGGAGCCGATCACCGCTACAGCGGAAGAGGTTGGGCATGTGATCATCCTGCGCGACATCACTGAAAGCCGCCGCAACGCGCAGCAAACGATTGAGTCGGAACGTTTGAATGCGCTGAGGTTGTTGGCTGCGGGTGTCGCGCACGAAATCGGTAATCCGCTCAACTCACTGCACATTCATCTGCAATTAATGGAGCGCAGCGTGCAAAAGCTGGCCGATGGCGAAAAAGCGGAGCTGGAACAATCGATTGATGTCGCCCGTTCTGAAGTCAACAGGCTGGATTCCATCGTGACGCAATTCTTGAAAGCCGTTCGGCCGTCACGTCCGCAACTGAGGCCGGAAAATGTAAACACAATTGTCGAAGAAGCGGTTCGGTTCTTTGCGCCTGAGCTTCAGGACCGTGGGATAATCGTAGAACAAGAGCTGCGCTCGGATCTGCCATTGCTTCAGCTGGATCGCGATCAGATGAAGCAAGCGTTTTACAACGTGATCAAGAACAGTGTCGAAGCCATGCACCGCCACGGCACGTTGCGCATTCGGACCGATCTGGCCGATACGCATGTGCTCGTCCGATTTGAAGATAGCGGTGGCGGCATGTCGGCGGAAAACTTGAGTCGTGTGTTTGAGCCTTATTTCACAACCAAACCATCCGGCAGTGGGCTTGGATTATTGATTGTACGGCGCATCGTGCGCGAGCACGGTGGCGAGCTCTCCATCGAGAGCAACCAGGGCAGGGGTCTTACCTTGACGATCCGTTTGCCATTCATCGACAAACGCATTCGCATGTTGGAAGCGGGACAAGCGAAAGATTAGAGGCCGGAAGATCAGAAATCGGTGGTTGGTTGAACAGCGCTCCTATTCGCCTCCAAATGTTTTCTTCAGCCACTCACCGAACTGCCTAAAGAGGAGGC
>DASYSX010000134.1:0-6133 GCA_036002955.1 Candidatus Udaeobacter sp.
GATCGAAAACGCTATTCCCGATGCCGAGTTGCGGAAAATGATCGACCACTCCTACGAATTGGTGATCAAGAGATTGCCAAAACCTAGGGCAAAGGCCGCAGTTCGACCACGCCGAAGTCCAACTGCAGCGCGTCGCGCGCGACGTTGAGGAAATTATCGGCAGCATCGGTGAGGGCGACGTGCAGCTCACCACGCTCTGTCGCCGGCGAGCGCAGCGAATGTCGATCCAGCGTTTCCTGTACTGCAGTCGCGCAATTTTGCGCGGAATCGACCAGCGTGATCCCGCGTCCGAGCGCGCGTGCAATCGCGGGGCTGAGCAGCGGATAGTGGGTGCAGCCAAGCACGAGCGTGTCGATCCCGTCGGCAAGCAGGGGCTCAAGATAACGGACAATGACACGATCGGTCACGTCGTCATCGAGCAATCCTTCCTCGATTAAAGGCACGAGTAACGGACACGCGCGACTGCTCACGCGCACTTTGTTGTCGGTCGCGCGCAACGCTTTTTCGTACGCGCCGCTGCGAATCGTCGCCCGCGTTCCGATCACGCCGACATGTTGGTTACGAGTTGTCTGCAACGCCGCTCGGGCTCCGGGCTCGATAACTCCGATCACAGGGACAGGAAATTTCCTCGTAAGCAGAGGCAGTGCGACTGATGAGACTGTGTTACATGCCACAACCAGCGCCTTCGCATTTTTTTGCATCAGCATATGCGCCAACTCCAATGCATAGCGCTGCACGGTCTCCGGACTCTTGGGACCGTACGGAACTCGTGCCGTATCGCCGAGGTAAAGAATTGTTTCGTTTTGTAGCCGATCACGGAGCGCCTTGACCACGGTTAGCCCGCCAATGCCGGAATCAAAAACACCGATCGGTAGCGGGTTGCTCATTCAGCGGGAAGGTGGCGGTTAGGGCATCGCGATGCAAGCACATGGTAGGGCGCGACCGCCGGGCGCGCCGCTTATTTGCAAACGCGCTCCACTTTCGGATGATTGAGCGCGATGGCTGAGCTTCCCAAGAGATACGATCCGAAGGCGGTTGAACCGAAGTGGTATGAACGCTGGCTGGAGAACCGCGATTTCGTAGCAAATCCCGAGTCCTCGAAGCCACCGTTTTCGATCGTGATGCCGCCGCCGAACATCACGGGCATGCTCACGCTCGGCCATGTTTTGAACAACACGATTCAGGACATTCTCGCTCGTCGCGCGCGGATGCAGGGATTCGAAGTCCTTTGGTTACCCGGAATGGATCATGCCGGAATCGGAACCCAGACCGCGGTGGAGAAGTATCTGCGCAGGACCGAAAACAAATCGCGCCATGATCTCGGTCGCGAAGAATTCTTACGCCGCGTGCTGGAATGGCAGGACAAGCATGGGGGCATTATCATTGAACAGCTCAAGCGACTTGGCTGCTCGTGCGACTGGTCGCGCCAACGCTACACGCTCGATGACGCTTATGCCGCTGCTGTTCAAAAAGTCTTTGTCGAGCTTTACGACAAAGGCCTGATCTATCGCGGTCGCCGGATGATCAATTGGGATCCTGCGGCGCTAACTGCCGTTTCCGACGAGGAGGTGATAAGCAAGCCGCAGAAAGGATATTTATATTTCGTTCGGTATGAGATTGTAGAGGAACCAGGCCGCTTCCTGGAAGTCGCAACGACGCGGCCGGAAACGATCATGGCCGATACAGCCATGGCGTTTCACCCGGGCGACAAACGATACCAGGACTTGTTAGGCAAACACGTCTGGCGTCCGCTGGCACGCGAACAAATTCCAATCATTGCCGATGAAGCAATCGATCCCGAGTTTGGAACGGGTGTTCTAAAGGTCACGCCGGCGCACGACACTCTCGATTTTGAAATTGGCCAGCGTCATGACTTGCCGGTCATCGATGTTTTAACCCCTGACGGCCGCGTCAATTGCCCCGCGGTCGCAGAGTTGGACGGACTGGATCGTTTCGAAGCGCGCAAAAAGGCGGCGGAGCTATTAGAGGCGAGGGGACTTCTGGCAAAAGCCGAGCCATATGAAAATAACATAGGGTTCAGCGACCGCAGCGATGTGCCAATCGAGCCGCGACTCAGTGAGCAGTGGTTCCTGCGTTATCCAAAAACAAAAGAAGCGCTCGCCGTCGTACGGGATCATCTAATTCAGTTTTTTCCAGCGCACTGGGAAAAGGTTTACGCGCAATGGCTGGAGAACATTCGCGACTGGTGCATTAGCCGTCAGGTATGGTGGGGACACCGGATACCGGCTTGGTACCGGAAATCCCAAATCCCACAGCCCACAGCCCAAGGCAGCGACAAAATTTATGTCGGCATCAAGTCGCCGCCCGATCCTGAAAACTGGATCCAGGACGATGACACGGTCGACACCTGGTTTTCATCGTGGCTGTGGGCTTACGAGACGATGGATCCGGAGACGCGGAAGAAATTTTATCCGACAAGTGTTCTCGTGACTGGGCCCGATATCATTTTTTTCTGGGTCGCCCGAATGATCATTGCCGGAATTGAGTTTAAGCCCGGCGAGACCAAAAAGATCGAGGACAACATTCCGTTTCACCACGTTTTCTTCACCGGCATCATTCGCGACGGCCAGGGTCGCAAAATGTCGAAATCGCTCGGCAATTCGCCTGATCCGCTCGAGTTAATCGACAAGTACGGCGCGGACGGCTTGCGATTTGGTCTGATGCGCATCGCGCCTACCGGACAGGACATTCGGTTCGATGAACGACAAATCGAAGAAGGCCGCAACTTTGCGACCAAGCTCTGGAACGTCGCGCGTTTTCGTCAGATGCACGGCCCCAGCGATGCTGCACCGAAAATTGAAGCAGAGGCGTTATCGATCTTTGCCGTCGAAGTGCTTGCTCGCTTGAATGAGACAATCGACGCAATCGACTCGGCGTATCGCGAATACCACTTCAACATGGTCGCCCAACATCTCTATAATTTTGTCTGGAGTGATTATTGCGACTGGTTTGTTGAAGCGGCTAAGACTGACATTTTCAGCGAGGACCAAGCGAAAAAGACATCGGCGCTGGCGGTCATGGATGTTGTTCTCTCGGCGACATTGCGTCTCCTGCATCCTTTCATGCCGTATTTAACCGAGGAGATTTGGTCGCTACTAGGCCTCGGAAAAGTCTCGATTCAGTTTGCAGCTCCGCCCGACAAGCTCGCGTTGCACGTGGTAGCCAACCTCGCAGAAAGGCGACGACTTGTATCAAGCATCTATGAAACCGTCCAAGCCGGTCGCAATCTGCGATCAGCATCGAAATTGCCTTCGAACAGAAAGATACGATTCATTTTACGCATAGATGATAAACGGATTTTTGAGCAAACTCCGACTCTGAGCCGACTGTTAAAAGCCGAAGATCTAACGCTCGACGCCAACTACACGGCGCCGGCTGGTACTCCAGTAGCAGTCACGCCCTTAGGCGACCTTTTTCTCGCGATCGCCGCTGCGGACCAGGGGCAGGAACGCGAACGGTTGGACAAAGAAATCACGAGGATTGGCGACGAAGCGCGAACCGTTGAGGCAAAATTGCAAAACGACGCGTTCGTAAAGCGAGCTCCAGCGGCGGTCGTGGAGGAACATCGGCGACGGCTTAACGATCTTGACGCGCAACTGACGAAGTTGAAGAAGGCGCGCGAAGGCCTGAGTTAAAGACAATCTTCTGCTCGTTAATCTTGGCGCCCCGCTTTTGAAAGAATTCCTTCAGCTGCGGCGTATAGAAGGTTTCGTCGTATTCCTGATTTAATTCGAGCCAGACGCGACCGCGCGGCTTTAGATGCTTCGTCAGATCATCCAGAAAAAACTCCCACTCCGGCACGCCCCAAAGTCCCGGCATCTTGTGATCATTGAAGCAAATCATGAAAGCGGTAATCACGTCGAATTTTTGTCCAAAACTCGGCAGCGGATGAAACGCCTCGATTTGTTGAACAACGCGGCGGACACCGAGCAAGCGCGTGACTTCCCGGAACATGGACACGCGGTCTATGTCGAGGCCAACTCCGGAATGACCAAGGAGGTGGGCGATGTAGAGAAAATACCCGGCGCCGCAGCCCAGGTCGAGAATGCGCTTGGGACGCGCCACGTCTAGTTCAAGCTGGCGAATTCGCCGGATGTTAACTCCGATCCAGCGGTCGAGATCGAGATATTTCGGCCAGTCCGCTCCAGGATCTGCCACCGCGTATCGGCGCCGAATCTGTTCGAACTTTACGGGATCAATTGTCTCAATGACGCGCTTTGTCTCCAGCGGGAACCGGTTCGCGCGTAGGAGCCTGAGAGTACGTTTTCTCGCGCTAGCCAGGCTCTGGCCGTCGACCAGTTTTTGTATTTTATGGCGAAACTGCACAGCTCACACCTTGTAGCGAAGCACAACAATTTCAATTAAGCTTTCAACGCATGAGCGTGTGGAAAAAACTGCTCTGGATTGGCGTGGCCGCGTTAGGCACATGGGCTGTTGCGGTAGTGGCACTTTCGCGCGGAGAACAAATCAGCGCCCTTTGGATCGTCATCGCAGGCTCTTGCGCGTTTTCGATCAGCTACCGTTTTTACAGCAAATGGCTGGCGACAAAAGTGCTTGTTCTAAATGAGGAGCGCGCTACGCCGGCAATTTTGCGAAATGATAACAAAGACTACGTGCCGACGAATCGCTGGATGGTGTTCGGCCATCATTTCGCCGCAATTGCCGGACCCGGACCGTTGGTTGGCCCGGTGCTGGCTGCGCAGTTTGGTTTTTTACCCGGCACCCTCTGGATCCTGATCGGTGCGACTCTCGGGGGCGGCGTGCACGACATGATTATTCTGTTCGCCTCGATTCGGCGCGGCGGCAAAACGCTGGGTCAAATGGTGAAGGAAGAAATCGGACGCGGCGTGGGTTTGCTCGCGCTCGTTAGCGTGCTCGCCATCATGATTATCTTACTGGCTGTTCTCGCGCTGGTCGTCGTCCAAGCACTGGCGCAAAGCGCGTGGGGCATTTTCACGATTGCTGTGACCATTCCCATCGCATTGATCATGGGGATCGCGTTGCGCACAGGAAAGGTAAGCGTTCTCGCGGTTACGATTTTTGGATTGCTCGGCCTGGCGTTCGGCGTTTGGGGCGGACAATTTCTTGGCCATTTCCCCGCGATTGAAGCCTGGTTTCATCACGACCAGAAATGGCTGGCTTGGGCAATCATGATCTATGGACTGGCCGCGTCGATTTTGCCGGTTTGGATGTTGCTTACGCCGCGCGATTATCTCAGCACGTTTTTGAAGCTTGGCACAGTGGCATTGCTGGCAGTCGCGGTCGTGCTGATTAATCCAACCCTGCAAATGCCCGCTATCACAAAATTCATCGATGGCAGCGGCCTTGTCTTCGCCGGACCGGTGTTTCCCTTCGTCTGCATTACCATCGCCTGTGGCGCAGTCTCCGGTTTTCATTCGCTCATCGCTTCGGGCACGACGCCCAAAATGATCAGACGCGAGTCGCGCATCCGAAGCATCGGTTACGGCGCGATGGTGACGGAAATGATGGTCGCGTTAATGGCGATGATCGCGGCGTGCGTTTTACAACCAGGAGAATATTTTGCAATCAATACAAAAGGAACGCCTACCGAAGTTGTGGCGAAAGTTTCGGCGGTCGGGTTCCCCGTGACGGAACAACAAATGCAAACGCTCGCCACGGATCTTGGCGAGTCCACAATGTTTAACCGCGCCGGTGGCGCGCCAACGTTTGCTGTCGGCATGGCGCACATGTTCGCGCGAGTCTCTGCGAAGCCGGCGGCGCTGGCGCTCTGGTATCACTTTGCGATCATGTTCGAAGCGCTTTTCATTCTGACAACCATCGACGCCGGGACGCGTGTGGGGCGGTTTCTACTTCAGGACGTCCTGGGTCATGTGTGGCGTCCGCTCGGCAACACGCGCTCTTGGAGCGCAAACTTTATCGCCAGCTTCTTGCTGGTCGCGGCATGGGGCTGGTTCTTGTATGAAGGCGTCATCGATCCTCTTGGCGGAATCAACTCACTTTGGCCACTGTTTGGCATTGCTAATCAATTGTTGTCGGTAATCGCGCTTTGTCTTGGCACGACGCTTTTGATCAAAATGCACAAAGCGAAATATCTCTTCGTCACGCTTGTACCGTTAGGCTTCATGTGCGC
>DASYSX010000135.1:0-6458 GCA_036002955.1 Candidatus Udaeobacter sp.
TTTAGCCTGGCAGTACCTGACGGTCGCCTTCATTGGCTTCACGCTTTTTGGTATTGGACTCGGTTTTTATGCCACACCTTCAACCGATGCCGCACTGGCGAACGTGCCGCAGGACAAAGGAGGTTCGGCTTCCGGTCTTTACAAGATGGCTTCGTCGTTAGGCGCTGCCTTTGGTGTCGCGATTTCCGCGTCAATTTTCAGCGCACTGAGCACGCTTGATTCGCAAGCCACTCCACTCGCGGAACTGTTTCTTGGTCGGACCGATAACGTAACCATTCGCTATGCGGTAGCGATGGCGCTGCTCTTCAACGTAGCGCTGGCCGTGATCGGGGCGATCGCCGTCGTCATCACCGTTCCAAAGCATGATCCGAGCACAGCGAGATCGACCGCGTGATCGAAATCAAAGAAAAGTTTTATCCTCATATTGCTCGCATCTTCGCCTTTTTCAGTCTTCAGCGTGTCTTGGATTCAGTGACCCGGCCGCGCTATTTTGTGCTCTTCTTCAAATACAAAGTTATCTTGGCGGTCGATCATCGCGAGTCGGTGCATTATTGAGGAACAGAGTTGCAGCTTCCCTGGCATACGAATATTCAAGAGGTGACGCCGAGGAGGAAATATGGACTCACTTGATCGAGATTATACAGCCGGGATTTTCAACAATCCCGAGCCGCCCTGCCTTTCACTGTATCAAGCGACGCATCGAGTTCATCCGGACAACGAGCAGGACCCGATTCGCTTTCGCAATCTTGTGAAAGAACTGGAACACTCATTGCGACGCGATTACTCGTCGCGCGACATTCGTGATCTCATCGAGCCGTTTCACAAACTCGCTGACGACCGCGCTTTTTGGAATTCCACTCTCACAGGGCTGGCTGCGCTCGGCGCGCCCGGATTCTTCCGCGCTTACCGTCTTCGACGCGCCGTCCCGGAGCTGGCCATCGTGGCCGACAGCTTTCATCTCAAACCGCTGCTCCGCATTTTGCAATCGGCCGATGACTACCAGTTGCTTGGCGTGAGCCGGGAGAAGATCTGCTTTTTCGAAGGAAACCGCGATGCGCTCGATGAAGTAGAACTCGATCCCGTCGTGCCAGGCTCACCGGCTGACCTTCCCGGAGGCGAAGCGAAGGAATTCCATCTCTCGGCATGGACCTCCTCCCCAGGCAGTGCGGGATTACGTTACAGCGAAGGATCGAAATCCGACCGGGTGGAGAACGAGGCGACCCGCTTTTTCCGCGCCGTCGATCGCGCGATCCTGGAACATTATTCGCAGCCATCGAGGTTGCCGCTATTGCTGGCGGCGTTGCCGGAAAACCAGACTCTCTTCCGGCAGATCAGCCACAATCCTTTTCTCATCTCTGAACCGATCAATTTCTACCCCGGCGACCTCTCGAGCGACGCGCTTCGCAAACAAGCGTGGAAGGTCATCGAGCCGCTCTATCTCGCACGACTCGCCGGCTTGATTGAGATGTTCGGTGCAGCCAAAGCGCGCGGGCTGGGCAGCGATAACGTGGAACAGGTTGCGCGTAGCGCGGTCGCGAGACGCGTCGCCACACTACTCGTTGAAGCGGACAGGCAAATCCCTGGTCGTTTTGATACGAGCACCGGCGAAATTCAATTCGCGGAGTCGGCAAATCCCGATGTTGACGACGTACTGGATGACATCGCAGAACTGGTGCTAAAGAACGGCGGCCAGGTTGTCGTTGTGCCGAAAGAGCGGATGCCCTCGCAAACCGGAGCCGCCGCGATCTACCGGTTTTGAGAATACACCGTCGTTTTCCAGGGCATGCTATAGCGGCCCAAGCTGGGTTCCATCAAATCGCGCGTCTCTATCGCTGGAGCCGAGCGGTGATGCAGGGAGCGCTGCGCGGCCGGAATGCCCGCCGCTCCTGGCATGCCTTCTGAATTAGATTGACTGTAACTCCGCGCCTTGCCTACGCTCGCATTATGATCACGAAAATTTCTGCTCTCATCTGTGTCGTCGGGTTCGCCGTCCCGGGCATTGCGCAGGCGCAGTCGTCGAGTGCGGCCGCCAAAGACGAGCGCAACATGACGATAAAGGATATTGGCCCTAAGCCGCAATCATTCGATCTCGAGAATGCCACACGCTCGAACACCAACTTCCGCACCACGGCTTGGACCGGCCGCTATCTCCAGATGACGTTGATGTCGATTCCGGTCGGTGGCGAGATCGGCTGGGAAGTTCATCCGGATGGCGACCAGTTCGTGCGGCTCGATGGCGGCCGCGGCCGTGTTCAGATGGGCGAGTCTAAGGACCGGATCACATTCGACAAGGAAGTATCCGATGGCTGGTGCATTCTGATTCCTGCTGGCATAGGGCATAATGTGATCAACATTGGAAATGAGCCGATGCAGCTGTATGTGATTTACGCACCGCCGGAACACAAGGCGGGCACGGTCCATAAGACAGCGGCGGATGCGGCTGCCGACTCTCACCACTAGCCTGCAGAGTCGGTCCGTACAGATCGCCTGATTCCCAGCGGCAGATCTCAGATAGGATCGGATGAACTTCAGTTGGCGTTGCGCCGGCGCGCAGGATGCGATTCGCGATCGAGGTGCGACTCGACGAACCACAAATGCTTGTCCGCCGCGCGCGAGATTTCCGTAAACATGTCGGCCGTGTCCTTGTCCGCGAGGTCATCACTCTGATCGATCGCTTGCCGCACCCGCTTGCCGTAGGCGGCCAGGGCAGCAGACATCGCGGCGACGTGGTCCTGTTCATCTGAAATATCCAGCGGGTATGGCTCCAGTTCGCTTCGCCGCGCGCTGAGCTGAATCGTGCCTTCGGCGATGCCGCCCAATTGGACGGCGCGTTCTGCGATCAAATCCATGTGCTCGTCTGCCGCTTCTGCGATTTCGTCAAACAATTTGTGCAAGGCGATAAAGTTGCGCCCTTTCACGTTCCAATGCGCCTGCTTTGCCTGATGGAGCAGATCTATGGTGTCGGCGAGTCGCGCGTTCAATATCGGGATCATGCTGGTGCGCGTTTGTGCCGCCAGATCGTTTTGGGTGTGATGCAACGTGTTTGCGTTAGTGAGTTCGCGTTTGTGCGGGACGATTTTCATATGGTGGGTTGTTTGAGGTTTGTGATCAGATGAAATTGAAGTAGAAGGGCTCGTCTGAGGTGCGGACTTGCCGCCCTCGTTCTCCCACCGGTCGAGAACCTTGTTCATATGCCGCTTTCTGGACATCGGATCGGGCATTGGCTCTTTCTCCTTATGTATTATCGCTTCTCGCGCTTGGCGGGATCGCCTTTCTGTTTTGAGTTTGTCCTAACCCCAAGGCCAAGCGCGCGCCGTGATTGCGAACGTTCGAAGTTGCCACAGGCGTGGGAAACCGATATTGAAATTCTGTATGAATGCATCCATCGAGCCGTCCCAGGATCGTGTGGCATTTATCTTGTCACGCATTAATGCCGGTCTCACGCAAAAATGGTCACAGATCAGTGAACTCGCGACCACACTTGAGCGAATGTTGAAAGACGCTCGGACGCTGGGTGAACCGCACATTCCCGCCGAGCGGCGTGAAGCGTGGGATAAAGCGTGGCGTGATCTGCGCGCCACCTTCGGTGCCATCCGCGCTTCCGACGCCGAAGCGCAAGAGCGTTTCACATCTGCAAAACCCTCCGCAGATCCTCTCGAGGCGTGGCGTGATGTGTTATCGCGCGAAGACGAGTTCAATGATTCGTTAGGCGAAATCCAAACGATCGCGGCCGAATCTATTCCCGCGACTGATCGCGCGATCTGGAAAGATTTCTGCAAAAGCCTCGAGAGACAAATCTCGATGCTCGAAGCCCATGCCGTAGCCGTCCGTTTTCAGCTCGAGCTGCGCGCGAAGTATGGCCGGGAAAAGGCGAACGCGCTCACCCGGGAAATCGCGACACGATTGCCGAAAGACGCTGCGGTCACCGACGCCAAGAAGTACGCCGCGGAATACCGGAAGGCGTGGGATGAATTTAAGCAAGAGCAGCAGACGTTTGGTGGAGTGTGGGATGTGTTGAAGGCGCTGATGCTGATCCAGCCGAAGACGCCAGAACAGCGTGTTGCTGACAGCCAGCCGCCGCAAAGGCTCCAGCGACCTCACCTCTGAAGCATAGAAGGGTGCACCCTCTATGACGGCTCGCGCCACGGCGGCACGCTCCGGCGCCGGCCGTCGGCAGATGCGCGAGCCTGGTGATCGTGCGCCGGATCATTCCTCGGCGCGCGCGAACGGATGGCCGCCGAGTTTTCGGCAGAGTTGGTCACCTATTTCCGAGATGATCTCGATTTTCGTAGGGTGATAATACTCCGCGTCCTGGAGCTGGTAAATCGTGTGCCGGTGATCGATCGCGTAAGCAGGCAGATGAATGAGGTTGCTCGCGTCGGCACACAATAAGCCGGTGCTCAGCAACTCGGCCGTTTTGGCATCTGCGGCCATCTCGCCAAAGCCGAAGTCGTCCCCGGCAAGGTGAAGCATTCCGACGTCGCGACTTTGCGCCGATGCCCTGATCAACTGATGTCCAGCTTTGACGGCATCCGCCGGGAGGAGGCCGGCGAAAGCAAACTGCGGATCGGAGAAGACAACTTGAATGTTCGACCGCTTGCTCCATTTGTGGTTGCCATCGCTGCACGCATTCTCCGCCGCAATCCCCGCCTCGATATGCGCGTGATGCACGACCATGCGCACACCGGCGACATCTCCCGCCGCGAAAATGTGCCGCCAACCTTTCACCCGCATGTCATCGCCGATGTCGAGCGCGCCTTTCTCATTGCGCCCGAGGCCTAATGCGTCGAGCCCGAGCTCATCCAGCGCCGGATGCCGGCCGGTCGCGAGAAGAATTTTTTCCGCGACGATCGAAGGCAATTTTTCAACGCCTTCCGTTTCCATCGCGAACTCGCCGGAGGGCGCTCGCGAAATGCGCGCGACGTGCCGGCCCGTCAAAACACGAACACCTTCCTGCTGATAAATCGACGCGAGTCGCTCTCCGAATCGGCTCGGGTACTCGGCGAGCAAGCGACCGCGAGTGACCACCGTGACCTGGGAGCCGAGCCGCTCGTAACGCAGCGAAAACTCTGTGCCGATCGCACCCGCGCCGACGATGGCGAGTGATTTTGGAATCTGGGTGTTATGCAAAATTTCGTCACTCGTCCAAACGCCATCCCATGAGAGATCGAGTCCTGGGATTTTCGGAAGAGTCGTCGCCGAACCGCTCGCGATGATCGCAGCATCGAACTGGTAACGCCGCCCTTCACTGACGATCTCGTGCTCGTTCAAGAAAGAAGCTTTGGCGTTGATGATCTCGAGGCTCTCGGACGCAAGTCTTCCAATTTCCGCGTTCCGATGATCGCGGAACTCGGCGATCTGTTGATCTTTCCAGCGGACGATCTGGGCAAGATATTGGTCCGGATGAACTGGCTCGACTTTTAGCCAGCCGTTGCGCTTCGCGTGATGCATCGCATCGATTGGCTCGAAGAGTGCCTTCGACGGCATGCAACCCGCATCGATACAGAGCGACGAGTGGTCGCCTTTCTCGCCGATGAAAAAGAGAACGTTTGCCCCTTCTTGACATGCAATCCGCGCAGCGGTTAACCCAGCCGAGCCGCCGCCGATTACCGCGATCATCTTGCGTCCGCGCATCCAGTTATGAAATCACTCCGTCACACCCCAGCGCAAGCCTTGGAAAGTTGCCGCACGGTAACCGCATCCACGTTGTCGACCTTCATGACGAGTCGCCCCATCTGGTTGCTACACTCTCGTGAAGTGCAGAAAGCAGGCGTGAAGCTCGCGAGATGATGGCTTCCTGAACCGTCTGCTTCACGCGAGCAGATTGCGCTTCCGTTTGTAAAGGAAAAGCGAGCGTCGCTGATGCTGACGAAGCGTCAGCGGAGAAATCGCACCCAGGCTTGTTCAACGATAAACAAGGCCGCCATCAATCATCGGCGCCTGTCCCGTCATGTAATCTAAATCTGGCCCGGCAAGGTGCGACACAAACGTAGCGACATCCTCCGGGGTCTCAGCCCGCCCAAGTGCGATGCCGCCGACGTATTTCTCGTAATTCTCACCAATCTCCGCACCGGTGATTTCTGCCATGCGCCGATCGATCTCGACCCACATGTCGGTATCCACAATGCCCGGGCAGTATGCGTTCAAGTGATCCCGGCGCTCGTGAGCTCTTTCGCCGCAGCCTGCGTAAGCGCACGCACAGTAAACTTCGTCGGGGGAGGAAGCAGGATCATAGGTAAATCTGATCAATCGGATAGAAACATAGCCATAGTCGATTACACGGGGCGCCGCTATTGTTACGTAGCGCAGGCAATCATCTGATTTCAATGAAAGCACAGAACAAACAAGATAGAGTAACCATCGATTCTGACCGGATCACGCTGTCCTTCGGGAACATGGAGCCGATCGTGATTCCGCGGCGCGCTCTGCGCACACGGCTTCAGCTCGTGGAATGGATT
>DASYSX010000136.1:0-7388 GCA_036002955.1 Candidatus Udaeobacter sp.
CTGAAGAAAGGCGAGCGGCACATGATTGAAGCTGTCGTCGATCGGCTGGTCGTCCGGGATGGCATTCGTGTGCGGCTGACAGACTCTATCGAAACGGCTCTCAAATGGGGCGGCAATCGCATTGTTGTTTTGTCCCAAGCATCCACTAAAGATGACAATTGGGCGGAATGCCGGTATTCCACCGATTACGGGAATGCTGAAACCGGCTTCAACTTGGGTGAGCTGACGCCCCGACACTTTTCGTTCAACAGCCACCTCGGCGCTTGCCCAGCTTGCCACGGTCTCGGAACACAATTGGTGGTCGATCCGGAGCTGATGATTTCCGATGAAACCAAAACGCTGGCCGAAGGAGTAATCACGCCCTGGCGCCGCGGCACAAAACGCATGCGCGTGTACTATCGTCATCTGCAGGACGCGTTGATCAAACATTTCAACGTGAACGAAGACGTGCCGTTCGCTGATTTGCCTGAAACGTTCAAAGCCGCGCTTTACTTCGGCACGAATGGCGACCCGATTGAAATGCGTTTTGGCGGCAACTCCGATAAATCGCGAGCAGGCGGCGAAAACAAAACCGCAAAACCCTTCGAAGGTCTGGTGCCTCAAATGCAGCGGCTTTATGAGCAAACCGAGAGCGAGTTCACGCGCAATCGGATTCGAGCATTCATGACGCGCGAGACATGCAAGGTCTGCGGCGGCGCAAGACTTAAGCCGGAAATACTTGCTGTCACAATCAAGGCCCAACCCGCCTCTGCCGAGGCTACGGCGGGCAAGCAGCACCGCGAATTGAATATCCATCAGTTCAGCCAGCAAAACGTTGAAGACGCGCTGCAATTCATTAGCGGTCTCGACCTGAGCGAGCAGCAACAGACGATCGCAATAGATGTTCTTCGCGAGATTCGGTCGCGTCTGCAATTTCTCGTGGAGGTCGGCCTAGGCTATCTCACATTGAATCGCGAGAGCGGCACGCTTTCTGGCGGCGAAGCGCAACGGATACGCCTCGCCACACAGATCGGCTCCGGTCTGGCTGGCGTCCTCTACATTCTCGATGAACCAAGCATCGGCCTGCATCAACGTGACAATTCGCGTTTACTCGGAACGCTTCGAAGACTCCGCGATTTGGGCAATTCCGTCATTGTAGTCGAGCACGATGAAGAGACGATTCGGGCTGCCGACCATATTCTCGATCTTGGTCCGGGCGCAGGGCCTCGGGGCGGCGAGATTGTGGCAGAGGGAACTCTCGAGGACGTCGCGAGCGTGAAGAATTCTTTAACTGGGAATTATCTTTCCGGACGCGCGCGGATAGCAGTTCCAAAACAGCGGACTCAGCCGCGGCCTGATGGCTGGCTTACAGTCGTGGGTGCAAGCGAAAACAACCTGAAAAAAATCGATGTCTCATTTCCTCTCGGCTGCCTAACGTGTGTGACTGGTGTTTCCGGCAGCGGCAAATCGACGTTGGTGGACGACATTTTGCGGCGCGCTCTTTTCCGGCATTTCTACAACTCCAAAGATAAACCGGGTGCTTACAAGACGATTCGCGGACTGGAACAAATCGACAAAATAGTTGTGATCGACCAAAGCCCGATTGGCCGGACGCCTCGGTCGAATCCGGTCACATACACCGGCGCGTTCACTCCGATACGCGAACTCTTCGCGCAACTGCCCACAGCACGGGTCCGCGGTTACGACGCAGGTCGGTTCAGTTTCAATGTCAAAGGCGGTCGTTGCGAGAATTGCGAGGGCGGCGGCCTAATCAAAATCGAAATGCACTTCCTGCCCGATGTTTATGTCGAATGCGAGGTGTGCCGAGGCAAACGCTACAACCGCGAGACTCTCGAGATCACTTATAAAGGCAAGAATATTGCAGATATTCTCGATCTAAGCGTCGACGAAGCCGCGCGATTCTTCCGCAATGTGCCGACCATCGCTGAAAAGCTCAACTCACTACTCGACGTTGGCTTGGGTTATTTGCGTCTGGGCCAGGCCGGAACAACTCTTTCCGGCGGCGAAGCGCAGCGTGTGAAACTCGCCACGGAGCTTGCCAAGAAAGCGACCGGCCGCACTGTTTACATTCTCGATGAACCAACGACCGGTTTACATTTCGCAGATATTGAAAAATTACTGGAGGTGTTGATGAAGCTCCGCAATGCGGGGAACACCATCGTGGTGATTGAACACAATCTCGAGATGATTAAGTGCGCCGACTGGGTCATCGATTTGGGTCCTGAAGGAGGCGAACATGGTGGCGAGGTAATTGGATCAGGTCCGCCTGAGAAGGTCGCCATGATTCCAGCTAGCCATACCGGTCAATACTTACGCGCAATGCTGGAGAGAAGATGAGACATATCGGACGCTTATGCCTCGCATGCCTGATCGGGTCACTCAGCCCAGTCGCCCGCGCAGATTTCTCGGCTGAAATCGCCGAGGCTAGCACGCCGCTTTCAGAAGGTATCCCGGAGGTGACAGTAGTGCGACTGCAGTCGCTGCTAAATAAGAATCTGCCAGAAGCACAATGGCGCGCGGTCGCAGAAAAACTTGCGGAAGCGCAGGTGGCCGCAAACGAACCGGAGGCCACTCTAATTCTCTTGACCGACTCGAGGATACGCGAGCTGGCATGGGCGAAGTTCTGGCGCGCCCAGGCGCTGGCGAGTCTGCACCGGTGGGGCGATGCACTGCCGCTTTACGAGGAATTGACTAACAATAGCTCGCCATTTCAGAGAGCAGCCGTGTTTGGCGCGGGCGACACGTTACGGGCGTTAGGAAAACGCCAGGAGGCTTTAGCAAAGTTCATGCTGCTGGCCCATGATAAAGAATGGGGTACGCGAGCGCAGCTGCGAACGGCTGAGCTGCACATCGAACTAGGAAACGCTCCCGACGCGCGGGGAATTCTGGAGCAGCTGGAACCGGTTTCCGTCGCAGAGCGGCGCGAGCGGCGTGTGTTGCGCGGGGATCTCGAACTGATTTCGCACCGGCCTGAACGAGCGATCGAAATGTTCGAGGCGATTCTGAAAAGACCGGAGGGAACGCCTCATCCTATTCTGCTCGCTGCGCTCGTGGGCATCGCTGAAGCGCATTTGCAGCTTAAAACACCGGAGACCGGAGATGATGTCCTCGAGCGCTTCATCGATCGTAACCACGCAGATCCTGATCTCCCGCTGCTATTCGCAAAGCTCGATGAGCTGTATCGCGCTGAACACAAACCTTCGCGCAATGAACTGGAAAAATGGGTCCGCAGGCCAGAACAGCCGCGGCGTACATTCGCGCGTTGGTATCTTGCGCGCTTGGAGATTCGCGCGGGCCGCCGAGAGCGAGCACGCCAATTATTCACAGATCTGCGGCAAACAGAAAACAAAACGCCGAGCATTGCCCCTGCTCTCGTCGAATTTGCCGAATTTGAAATTAACGACAGTCGCTTTGATGAAGCGATAGCAATCCTGGATGACGCGCGTCTGTTGCGACCCGACCCGGCCGTGTTGACCCGGATGGATTTCTTGTCTGCGCAAGCGCAGTATTCGGCGAGACGATTCGAGACTGCAACTGCTTCCTTTGAACAAATCGCGCGGCGCGATTCGCGCTGGGCGAAAACCGCGCTGTTTAATGCAGCCAGCGGCTGGCTGCAGGTCGGCAATCACACTCGTTTCATCGCTGATTACGACCAACTCGAAAAACAAGGCGGCGACGAACAATCGCGTGCCGATTTGCAATTAGAGGAAGGTTTAATGCAGGCTGCCAAGGGCGACAAAAAAGCTGGAGCATCTTTGCAGCGATTCATTCGCAATTTTCCACAAAATCCGCGGGTGTCGGAGGCATGGGTGGGCATGGCCGAGTTGGCGTTTCATTCTTCCCCACCTCGCTTGGATGAAGCGCGAAAAGACCTGGATCACGCGTTTGAGTCCCGCCCGACCGCGGCTGCCGCCGAACGCGCCGATTATCTTCGCATCTGGGTAGAGGAAGCAGCGGGCGGAAATGAATCGAAAGTCATTGAGCTCGCAAAGCGATTTCTGGAGCAGCATGGCCAGTCGGAATTCGCTCGGGAAGTTCGAATGAAATTGGCGGAGCTTTATTATCGTCGCCAGGATTTCGCGAATGCGCAGACGCAGTTTGAAATTATCGCGCAACAGAATCCGAATGATTCGCTCACAGAGAAAGCACTCTTTTTCGCGGCAGAATCGGCCATGTCGAGCATGAGCGAGCATACGTTGGATCGAGCATTGGTTTTATTCGATCAAGTCGTGCAGAGGAACGGCACGATGCGCTGGGCTGCGCGCAACGAGCAAGCGGTGATTGAGCGCAAGCTTGGGAAACCTAAAGACGCTCTCGCCTTATATGACGAGGTGTTGAAGAGTGAGGCCGGCGCCTCCGAAAAACGCGAGGCGCTTTGCGGTAAGGGCGACATTTTCTTCGAGGCTGGCGCAGCGGACCCGAGTAGTTATCAACGTGCCATCGAGGCCTACGACCAATTGGCTGCTGATAAAGAGGGGTCAATTCATTGGCGTAGTCAGGCAATGTTTAAAAAAGGATTATGTCTCGAGAAAAAAGGCGATCGAGCCGGCGCACTGGCGACATTCTACAAGATTCTGGAAGACGAATCGCGGCCGGGTGAGCGCCGCGAGTTGTTCTGGTATTACAAGGCCGGATTCAATGCCGCGCGATTGTTGGAGGAAGACTCGAAGTGGGAATCTGCCGTCGCAATCTATGATAAGCTCGTTGCAGCCGGAGGCGGTCGTAGCGAAGAAGCAAAGGCGCGTCTGAACAACATTCGGCTCGAACATTTTCTTTGGACTGACTGAAGCATTCCTCGCATGGGTGAAGGAAGTGGGCTGGCTTAAAACGACGAAGTGGGTCGGGAATAAGCTTGCTTAACTTCTTAACGGGATCAAAATCCTGGCATGGGAAAAGGAACTAGACTGAGTCGCGGGTGCGGCTGGTCGGTCCGATTTGCATTGGGGATATTCGCCCTTGCATTCTGCGCATCAGCATTCGCTGATGATCGAGGTAAGAATGTAGTAGCGCTGCCATCGCAGCCACTTCCTGCCAAGGAAACAAAGAAAATTTGTTACGTGGTAGCGGGTGACTCGCGCATTCCGCAGCGATGCGATCGTCTCTCTGCAATTCCGACCACTGCTCAGCACATGGACATTTACGGTAAGCGTCCGGGCGGATTCTAAGAACTCCGACGCCGCTCGCGGGTGATTGCGTGCTGCCGGCACAGCAGCGCGAAGGGAAAATTATTTTTTCAACCCATCGCTGCAGATTCAGTTAAACCGTGCGGCGAGATTAAAGCGTTTACCGAAAAGCTTTACCCGGCCGTCGTCGCGCTTCGGCGCGTTAGACAAGATTTCGCGGCCGCGATCACTGCCTTGTCGTCATTATCTGTCAGGCCCGCCAGGAAACCGCGAATGCGACGAAACGATTGACGCAAAAACAAATGTGCCGCCGAGTGGTCTGGCGATCCTGAATTGCCATTTCGGCCTGCGAACTGAATCTCGCCATCGATGCGGCTCAGCACACACGTCGAAGCAAAAAGATCCATGGCGGCGTTCGCAATACGCTCCTGGATAAGCTGCATATCCAGAATCGGCTCACGATACGTGATCAACGCACGATTAACCGCAAAATTAAAATGCCGGATCAAGCGGCCGAGTTGTCGCGCGTTCGTGCGAAGCTGCTCACTTCGCACGGGCACGTCAGGCACGCGAACGGTTGCGGTGAATCGGTTCTTTCCGGCCGCCCATGCTTTGGTCATTCCATCGCGCGATGGCTTCATCATCGTGTCGTAAATTTCTTTGAACTCCATTCCCGGCCCACGCATCCCAACTAGCGCTATGAATGATGTGAGCACTTCATTGGCGCCCTCGCCGATTTGGTTGATCCGCGCATCGCGCAACATTCTCTCAAGCGGCAAATCGGTGAAATATGCCGAGCCGCCGTAAATCTGGAAAACGTCATTGATGCACTCCCAGAGCCGTTCGGTCGTGAACACTTTCAACATCGCGGTCTCAAGCATGTAATCCTCGAGGCCGCGGTCGATGAACGCGGCCGTGACAGTGGTCATCGCTTCCATGGCATAAGCGTCAGCCGCGATCCGGGCGATTTTCTTTTGCACCAGCTCGAATTCGCCCAGCGTCTTGTTGAATTGTCTGCGGGTGTTTGCGTGCGCGACAGCTAATTCCAAACAGGTTTTGGCTGCGCCGGTGCAACACGCGCCGAATGTTGTCCGCCCAAAATCCAGCACTGTCAGTGCGACCTTCAAACCTTTGCCTATCGGGCCGAGAACATTTTCCTTTGGTACTTTAACGTCGCGCAATGCAAACCGACCGGTGGCAGTGCCTTTGATTCCTGTTTTCGGCATCCGCTCCTCGAGCATTTCGAAACCGGGCATGTCCGGCGTTACCAGAAACGCTGTGACTGCGGTTTTATCCGAGCCGGGCACCGGAGTGCGCGCCATCACTGTGAGCTCGTGCGCAATTGCAGCGTTCGTGATGTAGCGTTTTTCGCCGTTCAAAATGAAGTGCGAACCGTCCTCGCTGGGACGCGCTTGCATCTGGACATTTGCCGCGTCCGATCCGGCTTCCCTCTCCGTGAGCGCGAAGGCCCCGAGTTGCTCGCCAGTCACCAATTTCGGGAGCCATTTCTGTTTTTGTTCGTGTGTGCCAAACAACAGCAATGCCCGGATCCCGATGGAGTGATGGGCGTTAACGAAAACCGATGTGGACGCGCAACGTCGCCCAATTTCTTCCAGCACTCTGCAGTTTGCCATCTGCGAAAAACCGTGACCGCCGAATTCCTTCGGTGCCGTCATACCGAGCACGCCGATGCGTCCCAATCCGTCGATCACGCTCCGCGGAATATCCGCCTGCCGATCGATTTCCGCAGCATCCAGATCTGCATCCAAAAATTTGCGAAGCTCCGCTAGCGTTTGATTCAGCTCGCCCTGTTGCTCCTCCGGGATGCGCGGGTAAGGCATCACCCAATCCGACACGAAATGCCCTTGGAAAAGTCCTTTCGCAAACCCCAGCGCCTGCGGCCCTGCAAAGAGCAGTTCCTCAGCCTGTTGAATTTCTTTCTGTCGCTGTTCGTCGAGTTTGTTCATTCAATTGAAAAGCGGGCGACAAATTGTAGCCGTGGGCGCCCGCATGTCCAATCAGGTGCATCTACGCTTTGCAGATCCAAAGCGGGACTACGAAATTCGAAGTTGCAGCGGATGGACCGGGGTTTTTAGTCAGCTACAGCCCTGGCTTGTTCCGCATTCGGTGCAGACGCCGCAGGCGCCGGCGCGAATGACTTTATCGCTGCCGCAGACGGAACAGGTGATGCCCATGAAGATGCTGCCGAGCGCTACGGTTACGCGGTCAGATGAAGCGCCATTGCCATTTCCTGTGGCAGACTTC
>DASYSX010000137.1:0-2737 GCA_036002955.1 Candidatus Udaeobacter sp.
AACCGTCGACCGGAACGCGACGGCCGGGAAGCCGGCGTTCCTTGTCCAAATTTTGACGGCTTGATTTAACTGGCATCCGTATTCCACACTGTGATGCTGTAGATGAGACACATTCTGCTCTCCCACAAATATGCGTTTTGCATTGCGGTCTTCGTAACTGCGGGGCATGCGGCAACTCACCTTCTCGGTGAATCATTACTCGCGCAGCAAACGCCGATCACGACAGCGCAATCACCGGCGGCCGCACCCGCGAGTCAGTCACCGCAAGCGACTTCCGGCCAAATTCCATCGTCTGAATTAGGAAATCTCGAAGCCAAAGTCCGGCCTTCGGTGATTTGGGTGAGCACCTTTGATTCGAAAGGGAATTTGTTGCGGACGGAGAGCGGTTTTTTTATATCACCAGACGGCAAATTTGTTACCACTGCGCAAGCAGTTGAGGGTGGCGTTAACGCCGTCGCGAAGACGGGGGACGGCGGAATTTACAATGTGGACGGAGTTCTCACCGTTTCGAAGTCGGCGGATTTGGCGCTGCTCAAGGCCGACGTAAAGCCTCAAAAGCTTTTGAGGTTTCTTGATCTGACCAAAACAGGCGAGCTATCGAAAGGTGCAAGGGTCGCAGTAGTAGGCAGCGCTCTGGCTGGAAACGAAGGGAGCGCGCGTGAAGCAACCATCACTGCGCATTCGTCCGAACGATTGGAAATCGGAGGGATAACCGCCGCAAGTTCGGTCGGATCGCCGATCGTAAATGAGAATGGCGATGTTGTTGGCATCGTCACGTCGATGGGAGAAAAAACTATTGCGCGCCCTGTCTCTGAATTGCACTCGCTGTTGTCTCGAGTTAAACCCGATGCTGAGGCACGATGGACGCAAGTGGCCCAAACAAGCCCGACACCGCGCGCGACGCCAAAGCCGCGATTGCTCTTTGCGCCTGCGCCGTCATTTCCGCCAGGCCAATCTCTGCCTGGGCAAACGGGGACCGGCCGTTTCCGTTTAACTTTTGATGGGCAGGGGAATGTTACCGATGTTCGGATCGTCTCGTCGACTGGAAATCCGTACTTCGATCAGTCCGCCATAAAGACGCTTCGGCAATGGAAGTCTGCTCCCAGCCAGGGATGGCAAGCGACAGTCCCGGTGACGTTTCGAACAAGATGATAAAAGCGCAAACGCTAATCCGGCGTTACGAACGAAACCGAGTTGGGTGCAATGCGATTGTTGCGCTCTTAAGCACACGCTGCGCTGCACCAACCGAATCAGTTGATCACAGTTTCGTTAGCAACAATGAAAATTCACGCGGCTATCGACGCTGATTGTGATGCGGTTTGGAGCATTTTCCACGAGGTCATTGCCGCAGGGGATGCGTATGCGGTGGATCCGAACATCTCGCGGGAGGATGCGCTGGCGTACTGGTTTGCGCCCGGCACACACACATACGTAGCCGAAACTAACCGCGAATTTGTAGGGGAAGCTGAAAGCTTGCCTGGGACGCCAACGCCGTCTCCAACAGTAAAGCGGAATCACGTGATAGCTGGCACCTACATTCTGCGGCCTAACCAATCGGGTGGCGGATCGCACGTCGCTAACGCAGGATTCATGGTTTCAGCGAGCGCTCGGGGAAGGGGAATCGGTCGCGCCATGGCCGAGCATTGCCTGAGCGAAGCGCGCCGACTCGGGTTTCGCGCGATGCAATTCAATTATGTGATTTTCACCAACACCGCTGCGATCCGCCTATGGCAGGACCTCGGGTTCGAGATCGTTGGAACGTTAGCGAATGCTTTCCGTCATCCCATAGAAGGATACGTCGATGTTTATGTGATGTATCGGTCGCTGTTATAACATCGCGTTCGGCGCGCCCGGCGGTCGCGCCCTACCAGTTTAAAGAAGCATTGCAAAAGAAACTGTTTCCTGCTGAATCTAAGCAGTGGAATGCAGACCGTAATCCAGGTAATTGCCACTGGCACCGGATCGCTGCGGGAGAAGATCATGACTGATCCTCAGCTCGGACGGTTTAATCTGATTCCGACAGAACACCAGCGCCCGGGTCGTCCGCATGGCTGGGCCAAAATCCATAGCGAAATCACGCATGGCGCGATCAATCTCGAATGGCACGGCAGCAGCCGCACTTTGATTTGCCGCGTGGTGACAAAGCTTGGCAATAAACCGAACTCAATTATTGGCGATTTTGTCGATTATCTGCTGGCGCGGCATCAAAGCCGCATTCTTGCCATTCACATCATGCGCCGATGAATTCGGCGCTAAGCATTTGACTGCCTCGTTAGGCGAATCACTCCACCGTCACGCTCTTGGCCAGATTGCGCGGTTTATCGACGTCGCGGCCGAGTGCGACAGCGACATGATACGCCAGAAGTTGAAGCGGGATGACCGCGAGAATCGGCATGACGTAATCAGGCGCTTCTGGCAGGACTATGACGTCGTCAGCGATACCTTTGAGATGTTTCATGCAGTTGCCACTGGTCAGCGCGATGATCGGTCCTTTACGGGCTTTCACTTGCTCAATGTTGTTCAGGTTTTTTGAAAAAACCGAATCATCGGGTGCAATGAAGACCGAAGGCAAATCGGGTCGGATCAGTGCAATGATACCGTGCTTGAGCTCCGCGCTCGGATGGCCTTCAGCGAAAAGGTACGTGATCTCCTTCATCTTGAGCGCACCTTCGAGAGCAAGCGGGAAATTGAATTGTCGCCCGAAAAACAGGAAACCGTTTGCATTCGCATATCTGCC
>DASYSX010000138.1:0-19566 GCA_036002955.1 Candidatus Udaeobacter sp.
TTTCAACCCAAGAGCGTTCATCCTGATGCAAGCGCAAACGTCAGTCAAAGTTCGCCGCCCCCATCATTCAGCCAAACAAATCAACCGCTGGAAACAACTCCGTCGTACTCAGCAAGTTTTTATCAGTCCGCGCCGCTTCGGCTAAATCGCCGGATCATTGCCGGGGCACAGTACCAGCTGATCAGACGCGGATATTACAGCGGGCGCGTTGATGGAAGGTGGGGAGCTCGGACAGCTTTTGCCGTGCGGGCGTTTCAATCGAGCGCTGGACTTCCGCCGACTGGGGGCCTCGATATCGAGACAGTGAAGGCGCTCGGTTCATCCGATGCGGATATAGCGTATTCGGCGACAGCATCTGGCGGCAATGAAACATGGATGCCCGTGACGAAATTCAAACACGGCAAGTGGAAAGTGAAATGGAAGAAGTCTCAGCGTCCTTTGGGCGACGAAGATCGCCAGGTAAATAGTGAGCCGAGTGAGCCGAGCTGGAACCCTTACAACCACGATTAGCCAAGTCGTCGCTGATTCGAGCACGCGATCGGATCTGTAGCGTGCGCTGTCCTCAGCGCATTGCCAAGTGGCCCATGCAGTTAATCCGCTGAGGCAGCGGACGCTACAGCAAACTGCTTCCACACAAGATCGGTGTCGATGCCTAAAGGAGATTGTCGAGAGGCGCGCAACGGATGATATTCGGACATGACCGACGAACGCATCCGAAGAATCAAATCAGCAGTTGAGGCGGCCGATCATATCTCGCCCGAAAAAAAGACTGAGTTTTTGGCTGTGCTCGCAAAGCTCAAACCAGCGATTGCCGAGGTTGCGCAAACAAGCGAGGAGGAAGCCGAGAGCATCAGTCGGTTCGTCGAAGCCTCAGCACATGAGATCGCTAGTAAGAAGGAACGACCGGAAAGTGTTGAGAGAGTTTTGCACAAACTGAAGCAGAGCGTTGAAAAGTTCGAAGCTTCTCATCCACAGCTGACGACATTTGTCACAGAATATTCCGCAGTGCTCTCGGGCATGGGCATCTGATTTCTGCCTTCGGAACCGAGACATTCAAACCGCCGAGCAGCAATTCCCTCCTCGTCGCCAAATCCATCGTTCGCTTAAGACTGCGCGTGCATGTTTTGCCAGGTTCCCACAATAACGCCATCTGCGTAGAAAGCCTTATAACTTGTACGAATCTAGCTGTTGTGAGATTCCCATCGGCGAGAACAAAGCTTGATTTCTAGACGCAGGTCTGCCGATCGCCTGCTCATGCGCCTTCCTGCTTTCGCAAGAACTATGAGCGTTCGCTCGGCGCAAGAACGCGCTTGCTAGCCGCAATATGACGGTTTCAAAGACCGCTTGAGAACGCCGCCGTTTCGTCGCTCACACTGCAATGGAAAGAGTGCAAAACAAGCTTCGAAAATCACAAGCAATTGGCGCTAAGATGTTCGTTCTAATGCTACGTCATTGTTGCAACACTTGGATGATTCTCGCTGTAGCTTTGACAACAACGACGGGTCTGTCGGCCCAAATCGTAAACAATCCGCCTCATTTCGAGGTTCGTCCGGTGCCCTCATGGGTTAAGCCAATCGAACCGGGCAGCGATATCGAAGTTGGAGCGGACAATGCCGGCATGGTTTATCTGCTGGCTGATCGACAGGAAAATGTTGAAAGAGGCGCATATTACTACCACGAGGTGCGCAAGATCACCGCGGAAAACGGGCTTCAAGACGGCGCGTCGATCTCGGCTTTGTTCGATTCCAGGTTTACCAGAGTAATCTTTCATTCCATTAAACTGACACGCAACGGAACGGCCTCGGATCGGCTTGACCGGTCGCGGATTAAACTGCTTCCAAGAGAGACGGATCCAGAGCGTTCGCTCTTCGACCACTTCTATAGAGCACAAACGGTCTTGGACGATGTTCGCGTTGGCGACGTCATCGAGTTCGCTTTTACTAGAGAGGGCGTGGATCCTTCGATGCGTGGGAATTACAGTAAAATTTTTGTGCTTCAATGGGATGCCCTGATTCTCCGCAACGTCTTACGGCTTGTTTATCCTACGAATCGGAAGCTTGCGTTCCGAACGGATAATGGTGCGCGCCAGCCACATGTTACGAGAGCAAACGGTCTCACAGAATTGTGGTATGAGGATCACAATGTTCCCGGACGAATAATTGAAGATGATGTACCGGATGACTATGAACCGCGTCAGCGCCTAGATATAAGCGAGTTTAGTAATTGGGCAGAGTTTGCACAGTGGGCGATGCCGCTATTCGACACCGGCGTTTCGCATTCGGCTCTATTCGAAGCGGAGATCGCAAAGCTTCGCTCCATCGCTGATCGCGAGCAACGCGTTCTGGCCGCACTGCAATTTGTCCAGAACCAAATCCGTTATGTGAAAATGCGCGCTTTACTCGATGCGCTTCCTCTTACCGCTCCAGACGAGGTAATGCGCCGCGGATTTGCCAACCGAACCGAAAAGGCGCTGCTGCTGCTTGCCTTGTTACGCCGAAGTGAGATTGAGGCTGCGGTGGGCTTGGTTAGTGGGTCGTTTCGCGCCAAGATTCGCGAGTTACTACCATCGTCAGACGTCGTTGACGACGCGATCGTACAGGTGTGTCTCGGCGAAAGTACAGAAACTACACACTGGTTGAATCCAGCTGCCAGCGATCAACGTGGACCGTTATCGCAAGTGTACGTTCCAACGTACAGTTATGCCCTCGTGCTGCATCCTGGCACGAATGACCTGACGCCATTTCAACCGCCCTCAGAGTCATTTCCTGTGAAAAAGGTTATCGAAAATTATCGCGTTCTGACGCCGGGCAAGGCTGCTGAGCTAGAAGTGATTTCCGAATACCGCGGACTGGCCGCTGATCGCACTCGTAGGTTCTTCCGCGAGAACAAGCGTGAAGAAATCGAAAAAACGTATTTGGAATATTACACTCGCATGTTCCCGGACGTGAAGGCGCAGAAGGCTTTGTGGTATGAAGAACTCCCCGGTGAAAACGCCTGCCGCCTGACGGAGTCGTACACGGTCCCGCGACTCTGGCAGCTGAATGACGAAAAGAGTCGTTATAGCTTATACGTGCAACCTCTCGAAATGTATTCAGCACTGGGATCGACTATTTCGCCCCAACGGCGGGATCCGTTCAAGCTGGAGTATCCCAACACTGTTACGGAGCAAGTGAACGTTGAAATGTTTGAGGATTGGCCGTTGAACGCAGAAGGCGCGATCGTAAACAACGAATTTTTTCAATTGCGGGATGAACCGAGCGACAACGGAGCGACTCTCCAATTCGGTTTTTCGTACGCGGCCAAGAAGGACCGCGTAGACGTTGCTGACATCGACAAATTCAACGAGGCAATCAGCAAGGCTAAAGACATGCTCGGGTACACACTGCGATACCAGACACCTGAACAAATCAAAAAGGCGAAAAGTCTCTCTACATTCAACTGGGCGGTTGCGGCCAGTGTGTTCTGCTTCTTCGCGACGGCAAACTTTTTGGCCTACACCTATTTTCGTCACAGCAAGCTGGCTCAACAACTGCCTCCACCTGTCGATGCGCCGGCGCGATTAAACGGCATCGGCGGCTGGCTTATTCTGCTGGCGATCGGTCAGGTATTGCTTCCGTTGCGCTTCGCCAAACCGACTTGGGATGTTCTCTCACTATCGACGAACACGAGTTCGTGGCGTTCGCTTACTGATCCAATTGAGTCCAGTTACCATCCATTGTGGGCGCCGACACTTCTCTTCGAACTCTTTTTGAACGTCGGAGCTTTTATATTTGCTTTATTGCTCATTGCCTTGTTCTTCACAAAAAAAGCGGCCTGGCGCCGCGCGTTCGCTCTTTTTTTTATTTTCTTTCTGTTGGGAGCAGTGGTCGACACGGTTCTTCTGGACCGCATCCCGTCAGCAGCAGAGCCGGTCCTCACGTCCGTGGCCGAACTTGTGCCAATCGTCGTTGCTGCAGCAATCTGGATTCCGTACGTGTCGTTCTCGAAACGCGTGAAAGCCACCTTTCGGTATTGACCACCTGAGGCGTAATCGCGCTGTTGCTTCGAAAAGCGTCTGGAGCTTAGCGCGCGATCGCGCCTAGTCGTTCAACTAGCGCCTTGGTCTTTGCGCGATCGTTAATGACGAAAGTATTGTTTTCGCCATGCGTTGACCATGGACCCCGGGGCACTTCACTGAACTCCACGAACCGCCAGTCGGTGACGTCAGTGGGTTGCAATCCGAGGTAATCGCGCACAGCAGGGGAAACATCGAGGCCGGCGCCTTTGTTCAGATTCGGCTTTGGCCGTTCGTTTCCGAAAACGTATTGCCAGTGGTCGGTCCGGAATGGACCGGCGTCTTCCCATTGCGCATACGCGGTTCGATTACCTTTGCGGATCGCTATCCATCGGCCTTTGCAGGTAGAAACTGCGGGGCCCTGATAGGCTTCGTTAAACCACGGAACAACATAAGGCGCCTCGGGACGATGGCCCTCCTTGGCTTTGTCATTGTAGGGCAAAGCACAATAGAAGGGATTCAGCCCCGGTGTGAAATTCACTGGCATATAATTACTGCGATGAGTGGGATTAGGGTCATCCGTCCCACCGTAATTTTTAGTCCATTCTGTGTCCCACGAACTAGCGCGATTAGGGACTGGGTTGTTAGCGGAAGGTTTCTCGCCAATCCAGAAAATGGTAGTTACGATGTTACTCTTCCAAGGATAACGCTGGCCCGGTTCGAATTCTGTGGCCAACTGTCCCGGCGTGAACCCAAGTGAACTGATATCGAACACCGGATCCTCTGCCGTCTTCTCAGATTTTTTGCTGAATTTTGTTTTCGCAGGCTCCGCTTTCGAAGCGCCGCCGTGTGCGAACAGCGATGCGACCGAAGAAAGCAGAACCGCAATCGCGTGAGTAAATTTTCCAGGTTTCATTGTGTTGTTACAGCCGGCGCAAAACGGAACGGCGTAGCGTCTTTCTTATACTTCGTGAACGAGGACGCGGATGCGCGTCAGTCGATGCGAATTAGGATGCGCCTAAAAGTGGCCCAATGTTGACGCTAACCCGCGCTAGTCAAGCTAAAATTCAGAATATTCGCGCGTTATAACTACCGCGCGGCAGAATCTCTGAATCAAACAAATTTGCCGGGATTCAAAATTCCGTGAGGATCGAGCGCTCGCTTGAGCTGACGATGAAGCTCACGTGCCACGCTGCTGGTTGCTTCCGGCCACCATCGTTTTTTTGCCAGACCGATTCCGTGTTCTCCCGTGATCACCCCGCCCCACGCCAACACTTGAGCAAAGATATCGTCGAGCGCGTGTTCAACCTTTTCCCGCACAGCAGCGTCCCGATTGTAGCGGTCCGCCATGATATTGACGTGAATGTTGCCGTCTCCAGCGTGGCCGAAGCAGGCGATCGGAAACCCATGTTTCGCCTGCAGCTTTTCGGCGAATTCCATCAGATCGACCAGATGACTGCGCGGCACGACCACGTCCTCATTTAGTTTCGTTAGGCCAGTTGCGCGCAGCGAGTTGCTGAACTGGCGACGCAACGTCCAGAGCTTCTCGCAATCGGCTTCACCGATGGCTAGCTGAAGGGCGTTTGGTTTTCTCGTCTCAATCAAATCCGCAATCGCCGCGGCCTCGCTGCGCACGCTTTCTTGTTGGCCATCCAAGTCGACGAGCAAATGCGCGTTTCCCGCAGGCACGATCTTCTCGCCCAAATCGCGCCGCGCCGCCTCGAGCGTTAAATGATCGGCGACTTCAAGCGCCGAGGGTAGAAATCCCGCCGCAAAAATGGCCTGTACAGCTTCGGCAGCCTGCGGAGCTGTGGCGAATGCCGCCGATAAGGTCGCGCGTGCCGGCGGAAGCGGAAGCAGACGCAGCGTGATTTCGGTGACAATGCCAAGCATTCCCTCCGAGCCAACAAAGAGACCGATCAAGTCGAAGCCGGTTTTGTTCTTGTGCACACGCCCGCCGGTTCGCAGGACTTCACCGTTGGCCAGCACCACTTCCAGGCCGATGACGTAATTGCGTGTGACGCCATACTTCAAACAGCGTGGGCCGCCTGCGTTGGTAGCGACGTTTCCGCCAATCGTGCAATCTTTCATGCTCGCGGGGTCAGGTGGATAAAATAATTTCTGCGCCCGCACGGATGCTTTGAGCTCACCGGTGAAAACGCCCGGTTCGACGATTGCCACCGCGTCCGGAAAATTAATTTCTTTGACGCGATTCATGCGCATAAGCGAGAGCGCAATTCCGCCGCGTACCGGCACGCATCCGCCTACGTAACCGAACCCGCCTCCGCGAGCCGTGACCGGAACTCTCTCGCGTGAGGCGAACTGAAGAAGCTTGCTCACATCCGTTGTCGATTTTGCAAAAACGACAACTTCCGGCGGATGCGTTGCGAACCATTTGTCACCGCTATGCGCCGCGACCATTTCCGGATCGTCTGCGACAACTTCTTTGCCGAGGATTTCTCGAAGCTTCGAACCGAGTTCCATTACGAGCAACGTCGCGCACGCCAGTTGTAGGGCAAGCGATCCGCGTCCAGGTGGATCGGCTTCTCCTGAAGGCGATGAAAATCAGGGGACGCGGAAATCAGGCAGCAGAGCTGCTTTTCTTAGGCAACGCGTTGAGGACAACGCGTTCCACCTTAGATCGTGCGCGCGATCATCAGTTGGTAGGGCGCGACCGCCGGGCGCGCCGTTTCGGATACGATTATGAGCGAGCGAAAGCGGAAGCGAACGAGGAAATGGTCACATGCCCATTACCTGGTACCCGCCATCGACGTAGATGACTTGGCCAGTAACAGCTGCGGCCCCATCGCTGGCGAGAAAAACTCCGGTAGCGCCTAACTCGGCGGGTTCACAACTGCGCTTTAGTGGCGCTCGTTCTTGATAATGTTTTAACATGGACGTGAACCCGCTGATTCCACGTGCGGCCAGCGTCTGCACAGGGCCGGCGGAAATGCAGTTTACGCGGATTTTTTTCGGGCCGAGATCGTAGGCAAGATAACGCGTGCTGGCTTCGAGACTGGCCTTGGCCACGCCCATCACGTTGTAATGCGGCACGACTTTTTCGGAGCCGTAATAGGTCATCGCGACGATGCTGCCACCGCTGGTCATGAGCGGCGCGGCTTCCCGCGCGAGCGCGACTAACGAATAAGCGCTGACGTCCTGCGCGACGCGAAAGGCTTCGCGAGTCGTGCTGACAAAATCGCCTTCTAACGCTTCCCGCGGTGCATACGCCAGCGAGTGAAGCATCAAATCAACTCGATCAGTCTGCCCGCGCACGTTTTCAAAAAATGCTTTGATCTCATCGTCGCTCGTCACATCGCACGGAAACAGCGGAGTCTTTTCGCCGAACTCGCTGGTTAACTCTTCGACATTTTCCTTCAGCCGTTCGCCTTGATAATTAAAAATCAGGCGCGCACCCGCCGCAGCCCAAGCTTTTGCGATCGCCCAGGCGATGCTGCGTTTGTTCGCCACGCCGAAGACGAGGCCGATTTTTCCCGCCAAAACTTTGTCGGTCATAAAAACGTTAAGAAGTTACAAGGTTACAACGGTTCGGCGGATAGCAAACCGACCGGCAAATGTTGCTGAGACGCTCCGCCTGTCCCGATAACCGATGCGCTTGCCCTACAACCGTACGACGCGATGATAAGTCGTCATGACGACTCGAATTATCCGTTGCTGCGCTTTGTTCGTTTCGATTTCCGCGATTTCAATCTTATCGGCACAAGAAACTCCGTCGCCTGCGACAGCGACTCCTTCTCCGTCACCGATGTCGCTTAGCGAGGCACTTTTTAAGAATCTGAAGGCGCGCTCGATTGGGCCGGCGGTGATGGGTGGTCGCGTGTCGGACATCGCCATTGACCAGCGCAATCCATTTGTATTCTACGTTGGCCTGGGACACGGCGGTGTTTTCAAAACGAACGACAACGGCGTTACCTTCCAGCCGATCTTCGATAAACAACCGATGCTCTCCATCGGTGCGGTCGCGATTGCGCCATCTGATTCCGACGTGATTTGGGTCGGAACCGGCGAAGCCAATGATCGGAATTCATCGGACTGGGGCGACGGCGTATATCGGTCGACCGATGGTGGTGAGACTTGGCAGAACGTCGGGATAAAAGACAGCCGCACAATTGCGCGCGTCGTGGTCGATCCAAAGAAAGCGGAAGTCGCATACGTCGCAGCCATGGGCGACTTATGGAAAGACGGTGGCGAACGCGGTCTGTTTAAAACAACTGACGCGGGCAAGAGTTGGAAATTGGTTCTGCATGCATCGTCTCCGCACGATGGACAGACGGGCTGTGGCGATGTCGCACTCGATCCAACGAATTCACAGATTGTTTACGCGGTACTGTACGCGCGGCAACGGACGCCGTGGAGTTTCAATTCGGGACCGAGTGTGACAGGCGGCGAAGATGTCGGAGGAATTTTCAAGAGTACTGACGGCGGCGAAAGCTGGAAAAAACTCGGCGGCGGTCTTCCCGGGCAGACTGGGCGGATCGGTTTGGCGATCAGCGCCAGCAATCCAAAAGTTGTGATGGCAGTTGTGCAAAGTTACGAAGGCGGCTTCGGTACGCTCGATGATTTGCGCAGCAAAAGCGGCGGCGTTTTTCGTTCAGAGGACGGAGGCGAAACATGGACGCGAATGAGTGCCATGAATCCCCGGCCATTTTATTTCAGCCAAATTCGTATCGATCCCGCGAATGACCAGCGCGTGTACCTCCTCGGGTTCGCGTTGTTCGTGTCGGATGATGCCGGGAAAAACTTCCGCGAGGATTTAACCGAAAAAACTCATCCCGATGATCACGCGTTTGCGATTCAGCCCGGCAGTGTGCCGCCTCCGAAGCCGCCTAAGCCTGAAGAAAAAAATAAGCCGCCAAAGCCTCAAGTTTGCCAGCGTGTGCTGCTCGGAACTGATGGCGGTGTCTATCAAAGCTTTGCCGGCGGAAAAAATTGGGACCATCTCAACAAAATTCCGGCGGGTGAATTTTACCGAATCTCGCTCGACGATACGAAACCGTATTTCCGAATCGCGGGCGGCCTTCAGGACAATGAAAACTGGGTGGGACCCAGCGCTGTCCAAAGCAAGGAAGGCATTCGCAATTCTGACTGGATTGCGCTCGCGGGTGGCGACGGCTTTTACGTGTTGTTCGACCCAACGGATCACGACACGTTTTACGCCGAAAGCCAGCAAGGCGAAGTGCACCGGATCAACCTTCAAAACGGCGAGATACGGCGTTTACGTCCGCAACCGGCTGAGGGCCAGCCGCATTATCGCTTCAACTGGAATTCGCCCATGATCATGAGCCGGCACAAACCCGGCGTGATCTATCTGGGAGGCAACTGTGTATTCCGGCTGACCGATCGCATGGAAAAATATTCAGTGATCAGTGCGGATCTAACGCGCAACGACCCTGCACGTACGACTGCCGCGGGAAGCGGCGCAGAAAATTACGGCACTGTGTTTTCGCTGGCCGAATCGCCTAAACGCGCAGGATTGCTGTGGGCGGGGACAGATGACGGCCGGCTCTGGGTGACAGAAAACGACGGCGGCAAGTGGACGGAGTTGACGGACAATTTGCCTGAGCCGGCGCGCGGTCAGTGGGTGTCGCGCATCGAGCCTTCTCAATTGGATGCGAATGTGGCGTACGTCGCTACCACTGGTTATCGCATGGGTGATGATCGTCCCTCGATTTTGCGAACAGCCGATTTGGGAAAAACCTGGCAGTCGGTCACAGGCGATCTTCCACCGGGCGACCCGGTCGAAGTCGTACGCGAAGATCCGGTGAATCCAAAACTGCTTTATGCAGGCACGCATTTCGGAATGTTCGCGTCGTTTGATCAAGGCGAGCACTGGTTGCGCATTGGGGATATCCCTGCGGTGCGAGTTGATGATATTCAGATTCATCCGCGCACATCAGATTTAGTCATTGCCACACATGGACGGAGCGTTGCCATTCTTGATGACAGTGTTCCGTTTCGTGAGTTCACGCCGGAAATTGCCGCAAAGCCGGCTCACTTGTTCAGTGTGCGGTCCGTGACTGCCAGATATCTGCAACCTGGATTCGCGGACTCGAACGGGAAAGGTGTTTATCGCGGTGAAAAGCCAGCCGAGGGCGCATTGTTCACGATTTGGGTGCACGAATTTACGGGCGATGAAATCAAAATTGCTGTTACGACAGCGACCGGACAACCGGTGGCGAATCTTAAGGCGCCTGGCACGCCAGGCTTTACTCGTTTGAATTGGGATTTACGGCCCACCAAAGATGTGAGGGTAGAATATGGCGGTGAAAAGCCGGAGCGATTTCTTGCCGCTGGCGATTACACCGCAGAGCTAAGTTTCGGCACAACGAAAATGAAACAAAGCTTCCACGTCGATCTCGCCGAAGGCATCACGCCCCGGTGATATCCATGTCATGCCTGCGATTGGGATTACCGGCGGAATTTCCACGGGTAAAAGCACATTCGTCGAATGTCTTGGCAAGCTTCAGCCGATCGCAACATTCTTCGATGCAGACCAGGCGGCACATGCGCTTCTGAATCGGCCGGAAGTTCAAAAAGAAATCCGGCGCGAATTTAGCGCGCAAGTGTTTTCCAGCGCAGGCGACTTGAATCGAACGAAGCTTCGCGCCATAGTGTTCGCCGACGCGACCAAAAAACTGGCGCTTGAGCAGATCCTTCATCCGCGGATTCGCTGCCAATGGAGGGCAAAGGCGAAAGAGCATCGCGATTCTCCCAAGTTTTTCTTTGCTGACATTCCACTTCTTTATGAGACCGGCGGTGAAAGCTTGTGCGATCGAGTCGTTGTGGTGGCGTGTTCGCAGAAGGTGCAGTTGGCGCGCTTGCGAAAACGGATGTCAGTCAAAAGCGCCGAAGCCAAACAAATGATTTATTCACAAATGCCGCTCGATGAAAAAATCAGACGTGCGGATCACGTCGTTTGGAACAACGGCGATCGGACGTCCCTTATGAAGCAGGCGCGATTTTTGGTCGCATCATGGCAAGGGCAAACATGGACGAAAAAGTAGAAGCATCAGTTTCAGAGATGGAGACTGCAGTGGAGGACGGGCTGGCTGTGCAGGAACAAGATGGCGCCGATATTGCAGCGCCGCGTGCGCTTGACCTGAACGAGCTCCACGAGTTTACGGAGAAGAAGCTCAAAACGCTCGCAACCGATTTCGATGTGCATCTTCATCCGGCGCGCTCCCGGCATCAGCACATTCTCGACATCGTGCGTGCGGCGGTGAACGGTGGCGCAACGGTTTGCGCGGAAGGATTTCTCGATCAGGTGAGCGATTCCTTCGCCATGCTGCGCTGGCCGAAATTGAATTTTCTGCCGGTTCCTGAGGATGTGGCCGTTCCACGCAATCTAATTGAACAATACGATCTGCGACCCGGGCAAAAAATTGCCGGCACGGTCCGATTGCCGGTGCAACGTGAGAAGTTCCTGTCGCTCGATAAAGTTACGAAGGTCGAGGATCAACCGGCTGGAGAATGGAAGCAATCGGTTGGGTTCGACAAGCTAACGCCACAGTTTCCGCAGGGCAGAATCATCCTTGAAAATCCCAACACGAGCTCCGTCTGCGCGCGCGCGGTCGATTTGCTGACGCCGCTCGGCCGCGGGCAGCGGGGCCTTATTGTGGCGCCGCCTCGGGTGGGCAAGACCATTTTGCTGAAGGAAATCGCGAAAGCGATTCGGGCAAATTATCCCGAGATCGTTCTGATCCTGCTGCTGGTAGACGAGCGACCGGAAGAAGTGACGGATTTGCAGCGGGAGATCGATTGCGAGATTTACCATTCAAACTTCGACGAAAACGTTCAGCGCCATGTGCAAGTGGCGGAGATGGTAATAGAGCGCGCGAAACGCCTGGTGGAAATGAAACGCGACGTGGTGCTGTTGCTCGACAGCCTTACGCGACTTTCACGCGGCTACAATAATCTGGAGCCGGGCAAAGGCCGCATCATGTCGGGCGGCGTCGAATCGAAAGCACTGATCAAACCCAAGAAATTTTTCGGATCGGCGAGGAACGCAGAAGAAGGCGGCAGCCTAACCGTACTAGCTACGGCGTTGACTGAGACCGGCAGCCGGATGGACGAACTGATCTTCGAAGAGTTTAAAGGCACAGGGAACATGGAATTGCATCTCGATCGTGGGTTGCAGGAGAAAAGAATTTATCCGGCGATTCATCCAATGCTCTCGGCGACAAGACGCGAGGAATTGCTTTATCATCCAGAGGAATGGGAACGCGTGCTGATGCTGCGCAAAACAATGGCCGCGTTGCCGCCGCTCGAATCGATGGAAAAACTCATTGATAATTTGCACGCGACCAAAACAAACGCCGAATTGCTGTTGAGCGGACTGCGGTGACAGAGATGGCGTCCGCAAAATCTGCGTCAAAGGACGTTATCGCGTCGGAGCAGAAGCTCGCCGATTTGATTCGGCAAATTCAAGCGGCCGATCGCATCGCGATCGATACCGAGGCAGACAGTCTGCATTCATACCGGGAAAAACTTTGCTTGGTGCAGATCAGCGTTCCGTCCGCCGCGTCGGTTTGCGATTTCATTGTGGATCCACTGAACAATCTCGATCTGGAACCGCTGCGCCACGCATTGGAACCGCGAGAAATTATTTTGCACGCCGCCGATTACGATCTGCGGATGCTGCGGCGCGGCTTAAATTTCACGGCGGGGAGAATCTTCGACACGGTCGTTGCCGCGCGACTGCTTGGCATCCGCGAATTCAGTCTGGGTGCGCTGGTGAAGCGCTTCTTCGATGTGGAGCTTCACAAACATTCGCAAAAGGCAAATTGGGCGTTGCGACCGCTGCCGGCGCGGATGCTGGAATACGCGATGGACGACGTGCATTATTTGTTGCCGCTTGCCACAAAATTAGAGGACGAGCTCGAGCGACTTCATCGCCGCGATTGGTTTCGGCAATCTTGCGAGCGTGCAATTGAATTGGCCGCCGCCGAGCGCGAACGCGACCAGGATGAACTTTGGCGCATCGGAGGAGCCGGCGCGCTGGACTCGTATACCGGAGCGGTTCTTCGCGCGCTCTGGCAATGGCGGGACGGAGAAGCCGAAATGGTAGATCGACCGCCATTTCATATTTTACAAAACCACGATCTCTTGAAGGCGGCGGAAAGTTTCGCTTCGGGTCAGGTTCCCGATTACAAACATTTTTCCAGTCGACGGCGACAGACGTTCCTCGACGCAGCAAAAGTTGCTTTGCAATCGCCGCAATCGGATTGGCCGGTCATGCGGCGCCGCGCCGGCTCTCGGCCGACCGCAGAAATGCGTCAGCGCGCCGAAGAGTTGCGCGAACGGCGTGACAAAGCGGCAGAACAACTTGGACTGGAGCGATCTTTCATTGCATCACGCGGCGCTCTGGAAGCTATTGCAGCGGATCCGGCGCGGGCAATCGCCTTGCTGGTTCCCTGGCAACGCGAGTTGATTGGGTTGGGAGTGTGAGACTTCGGTCTCAGATACAGCTACAGCAATTATTTACGGAATGATCAACGTCTGACCGACCGTAAGGTCTTTTGGATCGTGAATATCCTTTTTGTTCGCTTCAAGTATGGCCTTCCACCGTTTCGGAGATTTATAAAACTTTCGCGAAATCGAAACGAGCGTGTCCCCCGACTGCACAACATAGGTTTGGCCCGCTTTCTTTGATTTCCTGGCGTCGTTTCGTTCCGACTTCTCAAATGCCGTTCGCGATACCGCGCGCTCTTCCAGTTGCTTGTGCAGCGTTAGATTTTCATTGCGTAACCGTGCCGCTTCCGCCCGAGTAATAGCGGAATCCCCGGACAACGCCGTAAGCGTGGCGATTTCGTCGCGCTTGATCGAATTCTTGACGTCTTTTGCGTGCGGACCATTCGGGCTTAGCGCCAGGTAGCGTTTGAAATGGTGCAGGGCACTCACGGGATCGTTAAGCTTGTCATCGTAGATCAGAGCGAGTTTGTAGTGGATCTCTGCGCCGCGTGGGCTGTCGTCGAGGGCAGCTTCGTAGAGGTTCACTGCGCGTTCGAAGTCGCCCTGGGCTGATTTACTGTCTGCATCCTGGGTCAGTTGAGCGTGACGGGAATTGCCTATCTGATCGCACGCAGCCAACGCGCAAGTGAAAAACAGCGAGAAGCAAAGCCACTTCAACTTCGCGTTCACGCGCCGCAGTGAAAAAGAACGGGTGCGACGAAGCTGGAAGTTGGCAGTGCGGCGCATTCTCGGCAATTTGCTTACTTGTGAGTGTGCGTGCACTTCAAATCTTTTTGTTATTAGCGACGACGCTCCTACTCGCCATGCTTGCGCGCGGCGAGCTTTCAATCGGCAGCACCCATTCGATTAGCCTTGTCGATATCGACGGCCAAAAACTTTCTACAGCCGACGGACACACCACGATCGTCGTGTTGACGACGAGTGCTGATCGCGAACAGGCCCGCATGGTGGGCGATCATGTACCAGATTTTTGTCTCGGCAATCCAGCTTACAGAATGATTACCGTTGTTCATTTCACCGCCAGACACCTGGCCCTCGGGCGCCGGATGGCGACTGGGTTCATCCGGCACCGCGTGCGTGAAGCGGCGAGACGACTTCAGACGCGGTATGACGCGCAGAAAATCTCGCGCGATGCCAGGAGCGACATATTTGTCGTCACCGATTTTGACGGAACAATCGCTTCACAGTTAGGTCAGTCGCCAGAAGCAACGGATTTCTGTGTGTTCGTATTTGGGCAAAGTGGGGAATTAAAAGCGCAATGGCATAGCGTTCCCAGCACTGACGAACTCGCTACGGCGGTGAAGAAATCTGATTAACACCGCGGCTTCAGTCCAGTGGTTGTGCGGAAGTCAGAGCCCAAGCCGTTTCAACGGCTTTGAGGCAGGGCAAACCGTTAAAACGGTTTAATCCAGTCAGATGCGTCTGCCACACCGGGCTAAAGCCACGGTGTTAATGAAATTGTCTCAGTACTTCGGCACGGTTGGATCGATCATATCTGACCACGCATCGATTCCGCCTTCGAGATTGTACACGTTCGCGAAACCCCGTTGCTTCAGCAGTTGTACAGCCTGTGCGCTGCGGGCGCCGCTGTGACAATGAATGATGAACGTTTCCTCCCGGTGCAGTTCGTCGACCCGCTCGGAAATTTCGCCGAGCGGAATCAGTTTAGCGCCATCGATTCGAGCGGTCTCGAATTCGAATGGCTCCCGTACATCGATCAACTCGAACACTTCGCGCGCGTCCATCTTCCTTTTCAATTCCTCCACGGATATTCCAGGAACGCTGGCTTCGTTCCGCGTTCCGCAAAACTGATCGTAATCAATCGGCGCAAAAATTGTTGGGTTTTCACCGCAAACCGGACACTGCGGATCGCGCCGTAACTTTAGCTCGCGAAATGTGACCTTAAGCGCATCAAAGTGCAGCAAGCGTCCAATCAAGGATTCTCCAATGCCCAGAATCAGCTTGATTGCCTCAATCGTCTGAAGCATGCCGATGATGCCGGGCAGAACGCCGAGCACACCGGCTTGCGCGCAGTTTGGAACTGACTCCGGGGGAGGCGGCTCAGGAAACAGGCAACGATAACAAGGGCCGCCCAACTGCGGCGCAAACACCGTCGTTTGGCCTTCAAACCGAAACACCGAGCCGTAAACGTTTGGCTTCCCCGCAAAAACACAGACGTCATTCGACAGGTAGCGGGTAGCGAAATTATCCGAGCCATCCACGATGACGTCGTACTCAGCAACAATTCTCTCTGCGTTTTCGCTGGATAATCGGCATTCATGTAATTCGATTTCGATGTCTGGGTTAACGTCGCGCAGGCGATCGCGCGCCGATTCAAGTTTGCTGCGCCCGATGTCTTTTGTTCCGTGAAGAATCTGCCGTTGCAGATTGGTGAGATCGACACGGTCGAAATCGACAAGCCCAAGGCGTCCCACACCGGCTGCTGCCAGATACAGCGCTGCAGGGGAACCCAGACCACCGGCGCCAATGCACAAAACACGCGCTGACTTAAGTCGTTTCTGTCCCTCGACAGTGACTTCGGGCATGATGAGGTGCCGCGAATAGCGTTGCAGTTCCTCATTCGTTAGGCCCGCATCGGAAATTCTTTCTGCCGCGATGACACTTTTATGCATGGCTTGCTAGAAATTTAGCACGGCTCGGATTTGGAGCATACGCGTGCGTTTATCCATCTGCAGACGAGATCAAACACGTAGCCGGCGGTTCGCCGACTACATTTGACTGATCCAAGTCGGATCAATCATCAAACTACTCGGTTACGGTGACCGGCGTTCCTACGGGGGCGTGTTCAAAGAACTGACTTGCCATTCCCTTTGGTATGCGAATGCAACCATGCGAGGCAGCAAACGGTGGAACATATCCCTGGTGCATTGCGTAACCGCTCCTGAAGAACATCGCGTACGGCATCCGCGCGCCATCGAAATGGGTTCCTTTCGGCTGGTGGTCCTTACGTGAGTCGATATTTGACCTAACGACATTTCCAGACCCATCCACGTAATCGCCGAATGCGGTTGAGACGTGGTCTACATCCTTTGATACGACTGTGTAGTGACCAGGTGGAGTGCCAAAACCGGGTTTACCCGTGGAGACAGTTGTCCAGCCGACCAAAGTTTTGCCTTTGTAAAAGTAAGCCTTCTGCTCGCCTATGCGCACGACGATCCGCGGCTTTCCGGAAGCGCCTTCGTCGTGCCACCAGCCCGCGGGCGCCGGGCGCGGATAGAAGCCCGCTCCCGCCGCATATGGCTCTGGGTACTCTTCGCAACTGCAAATAATCAGCGCGACGAGCAGGGTGCCTGCAATTCTCAGTATTCGGCCATTATTCACAAAGCGGCGGATACTATTCAACGGAAGACGACGCATTCAACTGTAAAGTCGGTTTTAATAGGCTAGATGGTCGCCTCGACAACGCGCCGAGTTCGGCCGGCCGTGACGCAGTTTGACGCGTTGCACGCGCAGAAATACGCTCATGTCCATGAGCAGCGTGCAAGCGCCGATTAATGTAGAGCAGTGGATTGAAGAGAATGCTGGAAAATTTAAACCGCCAGTAAGCAACCGATATCTTTACGACGGCCGCGATTTTTTTGTGATGGTCATCAAAGGTCCCAACGCGCGGAACGATTTTCATCTCGTTGATTCGGAAGAGTATTTCTATCAGCTCAAAGGCGACATTAAGGTGCGCATCCGCGAAGGCGACCGCATTGTCGACCACATTGTCCATGAAGGGGAAACGTTTTTCATTCCACCGAATGTGCCGCACTCGCCCCAGCGCCCACCGGACACGATTGGGCTGGTTGTTGAGCGACGCCGCCCGCCGGGTGAAAAGGAGCATGTGATTTTCTACTGTGAAAATTGTGGAGCACTGGTGGAAGACATCAATTTCGATTGCAAAGACATCGTTGACCATTTTAGCAAGGCAATGCTCGAATTTTGGAGCGACGATGCGCGCCGGACCTGTAAGCAGTGCGGTAAAAAAGTGGAAAAAGCGCAGCCGGTAAAGGCGCTGTAACGCGTTACTCTTAGCGCGTCTGAGTCAGGCGCGTTTCGACATTGGCGTTTCACAGAAACGCCCTACAATTCCAGCCCGTGAAGATCGATCTGCACACCCACATTTTGCCGCGTGAGTGGCCGGATCTCGACGCGAAATACGGATACGGCGGTTTTGTACGGCTTGATCATTACAAGCCGTGCTGCGCGCGAATCATGCTCGGCGACCGGCTGTTTCGCGAAATCAGCGACAACGTATGGGAGCCAACCCGCCGAATCGAAGAGATGGATCGGAAGGGGATCTCGATGCAAGTCCTTTCCACAGTTCCGGTGATGTTTAGCTATTGGGCAAAACCGACTGATGCGCTCGATCTTTCCCGGCGGCTAAACGACCATATCGCCGAAGTGGTTCGTGATCATCCGACGCGCTTCACCGGTCTTGGAACTATTCCAATTCAAGATCCGGACCTTGCGGCAGGCGAACTGGAACGCTGTGTACAGCAACTCGGGCTGCGCGGCGCGCAGATAGGAACGCACGTCGATGCTAACCCTCACTTCGGACGCGTAGATACTCTGAACCTTGATAATGCAGCGCTTCAGCCGATCTGGAGCGTCGCTGAAGAACTCGATGCGGCGATCTTTGTTCATCCGTGGGACATGCTGGGCAGCGAGCGTATGCCGAAATACTGGCTGCCGTGGCTGGTTGGGATGCCGGCAGAAACGTCTCTCGCGATTTGTTCCATGATTTTTGGAGGCGTGTTCGAGAGATTTCCGAAACTGCGCGTCGCGTTTGCGCACGGGGGCGGCGCTTTTCCATTTACGATCGGACGCGTCGATCACGCATTTCATGTGCGCCCTGATGTAGTGGTGCCGGAAAATACAACCAGTCCACGTCGGTATCTTGCGCATGATGGCATGCCTGCCCGATTTTACGTTGATTCGCTTGTTCACGACGCCGACGCCCTGAAGTTGCTTCTCAAATTGTTCGGCGCCGAACGCATCGCATTTGGTTCCGATTACCCGTTCTCGTTAGGTGAAACGCATCCAGGGAAACTCATCGACTCCATGAAGCTTGCTGAGAAAGAGAGAGCGCAACTGTTTTCCGGGACGGTGTGCGAGTTTCTCGGTTTGAACTTCTGATTGGTTGAGCTGCCCCGCAGTCATCCTGAGCGAACCGAAGCGGAGCCGAAGGATTCCGTGAGGTTATCGACAACTAATGCAACGGGATTCCTCCACTTCGGTCGGAATGACAAAGTCAGAGTTCGTGCCGGATTGCCCAGAGATCGTGAAAAATCGGCCTGAATAGCGATTGCTTTAAAAAGGGGACACCTAGCGAGCCGCCGGTTCCTTTCTTCGCGCCGATGGTGCGCTCTACGAGTTTCACGTGCCGATAACGCCACTCCTGCAGGCCTTCGTCAAAATCGGTCATCAATTCAAAGAGGATCGAGCATTCAGGCGAATTTTTGTATAAGCGCAGCATCTCCTTCTGCACTCGTTCGTCGGGCGCATTCGGTTGCGTCACGTCGCGATTTTTCAATTCGGCGGGAATCTGTGCTCCTTGTGTTTCCAGAAAATCATAGAAATGATCCACCACCGTTCGTTCGCCGACCCGCTTTTCCAGCCGATCTGCGCCCGGAAAATCCGGTTTCACATGCGCGAGTGCGACGGCACGTTTATAGCCAAGGAGAAACTCCAGTTCGCGAAACTGCACCGATTGAAATCCCGACGCCGTCTCCAGCCGGTCTCGAAAACTCGAGAACGACGACGGCGTCATGGTTTCAAGGATGTCGAGTTGACCAACAAGCGTTTTCATAATTGTGCGCGTGCGCTTGAACGAATGGATCGCGCCGAAGAGATCGCCTGCAGAAAAGTCGCGCTTGATCTTTTCAAACTCATGGAGCAACTGCTTGAACCACAGCTCGTAGGTTTGATGAATGATGATGAACAGCATCTCGTCGTGCTCCGCGGGGGTTGAGCGCGGGTTCTGGAGCGTGAGCAGTTTCTCGAGATCCAGATAATTGGCGTACGTCAGCGGCGGCATAAATCCATGTAGCACGTCATTCTGAGCGAAGTCGAGG
>DASYSX010000139.1:0-6725 GCA_036002955.1 Candidatus Udaeobacter sp.
CCTTTGACCATCTTGCCGGGAATCATCCAGTTTGCGATGTCGCCTTTGTCCGTCACTTCGAACGCGCCGAGAATAGCAAGATCGATGTGGCCGCCACGAATCATCGTGAATGAGTCGGCGCTGGAGAAAAAGGCCGAGCCAGGCATCGTCGTGATGGTTTGTTTGCCGGCGTTGATCAAGTCGGCGTCCACTTGATCCTCAGTTGGGAACGGGCCGATGCCAAGCAGGCCATTCTCGGACTGCAACGTCACGTTCATGCCTTTGGTGATGTAGTTCGCCACCAGCGTCGGGATGCCGATGCCGAGATTGACATAGTAACCGTCGCGCAACTCCTGCGCAGCGCGCTTCGCCATCAACTCGCGGATTGGATTTTCTTTTCTTGCGGTCGTGCTGCCTTGTACGGTGCGGAACTCAATCCGTTTTTCGTACTTTTCTCCCTGGATGATGCGGTCAACGAAAATGCCCGGTGTGTGGATCTGGTCGGGATCGAGCTCGCCAATCTCGACGAGTTGCTCCACCTCAGCGACGCAGACTCTGCCGCAGCTGGCGATCATCGGATTAAAGTTCCGTGACGTTTTCCGGAAAATGAGGTTGCCGGATTTGTCGCCCTTCCACGCCTTCACGAGCGAAAGCTCGGCCCTGATGCCGGGTTCGAGCACGTATTCCTTGCCGTCGAAAACTTTGGTTTCCTTGCCCTCAGTCAGTTTGGTGCCGAAGCCAGTGCGTGTATAGAAGCCCGGGATTCCGGCGCCACCCGCACGCAACCGCTCCGCAAGCGTGCCCTGGGGGATAAGCTCGAGTTCAAGTTCACCCGACAATACCTGGCGCTCGAACTCCTTGTTCTCGCCAACATACGAGGCCAGGACTTTTTTCACCTGTCGTGTGGTGAGCAGAACTCCCATTCCGAAACCATCCACGCCAGCGTTGTTGCCGACAATGGTCAGGCCCTTCGCGCCGTGGTCGTGCAACGCCGCGATCAGATTTTCCGGAATGCCGCACAGCCCAAACCCGCCCGCAGCGATCGTCATGTTGTCGTGAAGCAGACCGTTAAGCGCGGCAGTGGCGTTAGGATAAACTTTGCTCATATCGAGGAAATTGAATGACGATTACATGAATAACATGGACGAATCGCCGCCAAATTGAAATCCGCTCACGTAGCTAATTTTGCTGTCATTCCGAACGAAGTCGAGGAATCCCGATGCAAAACCCACCGTTTTTCTCCGCGGGATTCTTCGACTCCGCTGCGCTCCGCTCAGAATGACTGATACCGTCTATAATTTGCTCCATTGCCGTGAATCGGCGTCTTTTATTCAGTTATGCGAATCTGGACCATCGGGCACTCGACACGAACGATCGATGAGTTCATTTCGTTGCTGAAGGAAAACAAGATCAACTTGCTTGCCGACGTGCGCACATGGCCGGGTTCCAAGCGTTATCCGCACTTCAACAAGGACGCGCTGGCGAAATCGCTGAGCGAACAAGGAATCCGTTACGAACATTTCCCGGAGCTGGGCGGAAAAAGAAAATCCAAGCCAGACTCGCGCAACACTGCATGGCGTAATGCGTCGTTCCGCGGGTATGCCGATTACATGGAGACGGAGCAATTCCAAAATGGAATCGAACGACTGCTGAACATGGCTGGTCAAGGACCGGAGAGTTGGGCAGTCGCCGGAAAAAGATATGACGGCTCGGAAGCCGTCACTCCTTGCGCAATCGCGATCATGTGCGCGGAAGCAGTTTGGTGGCGTTGCCATCGCTCGTTGATTGCGGACTGCCTCAAAGCGCGCGGGGTGGAAGTGTTGCACGTTCTCGGCGCAACCAAAGTCGATCCGCATCCGTACACACCGGCGGCGCGGATTGTGAACGGCGAATTAAGTTACGAGACGGAGTCGCTGTTGTAGGCATTCTTGTGAGACGCCAGCGATTTGAACATTGGCGTCTGACACAGACGCCCTACAATTTCAGCGCGGGTCAGTGACGCGCCCAAGAAACAAACAGACACCGCTGGGCACGTGCTGAATAGCATAAACAAACGGGCGATCGACTTTCACTTCAATCGGCGGCGGGGGAGGTGATCGCAACGCGGTGGCTGTCATCATCGCCACGGCAGTCGCGGCGGCCGCTTCGGTTCCTTTTTCGTCCACCGCGATAAACGTTTTGTGGAAAATCTGCGAGATGTAGAGGTAATCGTCCGGTGTTCGCGGCGCGATCTTGTCGAAATTCGCGCTGCCCTTTGGCTGATTGAATGCAGTCTTCATCCCAAGCGCTTCGAATTGTTTGGCCAAAGTAATAGTTGGCGGTTCAAGCTTGAACTTTGGCAGATACAGATCGACATCGCGCTTTTCGAGTTTTGCGCAGCTGGCGAGGACATCGGCGCTCAATTTCGATTCGAGCCCGCGCAGCGCATTGATGTCGTCCGGAAGGAGAACGACGAACTGTAGATCGTTGCCGGCGTAGGGGAGGCTTACGACAGTGAATCCTTCGTGTCGTGCGTAACCGAAATTCTTATCAGTCTTACGCATCATCGAAACATCGACAGGTGCGCCGCGAACAAAGAACGGCTCTGATTGCGTCGCGCTTTGGGAAAACTCACTGGCCCACGGCGCTTTCAGGTAAAGCGCGTTCGCCAGGACGAGTCGAGTGGTCTTATCCAGCGCGCCTCCGGGAATGAGATCGCGAATTCGATTACGCGTCTGATCTGCCACCCACTTGTTAATGCGCTGCGTGGCCGCCGGCGGATCGGCCATGAAATCGAGCGGCTCGAATGCGCCGCCGAAATTTTGTTTTACCAATGACAGAAACGCCTCCCGAAAATGGTAGCCTTTCTGTGCAAAAAGCCGGTTCGCAATGTGCAACGTGATCGGTTCGCTCGGGCCGCCAAATTTTTTGGAGTTTTTCGCCAGCTCGGCTGTTTTCGCGCTCATTTCTTCGAGCGACTTCTGAAGCGCTGAGAACGACGCAGGCACGTCGCCGCCAGTTGCAAAATGCAGAACACGCGCCATCTCCGTCCGCGTTTCGCCGTCGGACCCGGCGAACGTCATCGCCAGCGCGCTATCGATTGAGTAAGGCGAGATGCAGAGGTTCTCGTCACCGGTCGCGAGCTGCCGGTGAAGATCGACTCCAAGCTCGTTCGTCGCTTTTGCGGCCAACTCAAAATTCGTCGTGCCCTGCGCTATCGTACCGAGTAACGCGCCGAAAACGTGCAGAATCAAAAAGCGTTTCATCCGGATGATGAAACACTGGATGGATGAATGTTGCGACGCGAAACTTTCCGGGGAGCGTGCGCGTCGCCCGCACGGCGACGGTTACAGTTGAATCATTGCAGTCGATAGCGACCGCTGATTTACTGCGGACGCGTAATTCATGGCCGCACCACGAAAGCCAAACTTGATACTGTTTCTGCCGGACCAGCAACGCGCAGATACGCTGGCTTGTTACGGAGGCGTAAAGGTCCATGCGCCGAACCTGAACAAGCTCGCGTCTGAATCTGTGATTTTCGAGCGCGCGTACGTCACCCATCCCGTTTGCACGCCTTCGCGGTCATCGCTCATGACGGGAACATGGCCACATATCAATGGGTGCACTCACAACAGCGTGCCACTCGATCGGCGGTTTCGCGTTTTCCCGGAGCTAATGCAAGACCAGAATTATCGCACCGCTTACATCGGGAAATGGCACCTGGGCGAGGACGGCCCTGCCGGCCGCGGATTCCAGCATTGCATTTCTACTGATGGTCACGGGGACTACAGCATTTCCCTGATTTCCAAAGGCATCATGGCGGACCAAGCAAATGGACAATTTTCCGAGGTAGCCGTCAGCAATCTGCCGATCGAGTTGTCGCGACCGAAGTTTCTCGAGAAACATGCGTGCGACTTCATAGAGAAACACCAGCGCGATCCTTTCATTTTGGTGGTTGCGTTCGTGGAACCGCATTCGCCTTACAACGGCCCGCTCAACGACGCGAATCCGCTCGACGAGGTGAAGCTCGACGCGACGGCTACGCTTCCAGAAAACGAAGACATTCCGTTGCGCTATCGCTTGATGCGCGAATGGCAGCAGGCTGAAGCGTTGTTGGACCGGGAGCGGCTGCCGATTCAGTTGTTCTTTGGGATTACCCCGGACGAATACCGCAGCATCAAACAACGTTATCTCGGCCTGGTCACGTTGATCGATCAAAGCATCGGCGCAATTCTTGGTTGTGTGGAAAGGTGCGGCCTAACGGAACAGACGGTTGTGATCCACACGAGCGACCACGGCGACAGCCTCGGCGCGCATCATCTCTTCGGCAAAGAGACGATGTTCGAAGAAGCCACGCGCGTTCCGTGGCTAGTTCGGTTGCCGGGCCAAATGCGGCAGAAGGTGATTTCAAACCCAGTAAGTCACATCGATTTTGTGCCGACACTGCTTGATCTCCTAGGCCAATCAAATCATTCGCAGTGTGCCGGCAAAAGTGTGCTGCCGTTAATCGATGACGCGACAGCTTTGCCAAACAATGTCTTTCTCGAGTGGGCGCCGAACCGGACAAAAGTGAAAAAAGGAAGCAGGCTCGCTCGGCGGCGTATGATCAAGCGCGCGGTCGAAGAATCCACCAGGACGCTGGTTTCTCCCGACGGCTGGAAGCTCTGCCTGCGCGATAAGGATTTGAATGAGTTGTATAATTTGAATGAGGATCCATTCGAAACGCGCAATCTTTATCCGAATTCGCAATATGCGGCAGTAGTGTCCCGTTTCACCACCGAGATTTACCGGTGGCAGGATGCTACTAACGACAAGCTCAAGTTATGAGCAACATCATGCGGCTTCGAATGGAACAAGCGCATCGCGAAGGTCCGCCAAATGAGCAGGGCGCCTTTCCAGGCGCCCCTGCGCGTTGTAGTTCCGCTGTCGAAGGATCAAGCTCAAGGCTTAATCCACATTGTGGCTGAGCTAGCTGCGCCTACTTCATATCCTGCGCCAGCTTCCAGGGTCACTATAACGCTGTACGCCTGGCGGAAGGCTGATCCCCTTTGGTCAGGCAACGTTTTGACTTGGATGACTCCGTAGCCGGATTGTCCGATGCGGGTCGGAGACACAAGCAGAACGTAATCAACTCCAGCGATAGCGGTGCCGCTGACCTTGAAGTTAACATACCTTCCACCGAAGCTGAGTGCAGGCATGGTGTCCCGTGCAGGCTGCATGTCCATTACGAATGAACCGATCTTCCCACGGGTAACATTATCGGTGCTATGGATAGTGATAATCGGGGATTCCGCAGCCTCAGCGCCCGTTGCGGGAGGGGGCCACTTCACAGGGCCCGGCTTCGCATTGGCGACTGGCGCAAGTGCAAACGCAAGCGCAGACACTATGGTTATGAATACAATGTTTCGATTTTTCATCTGTTTTATCTTCTTTCTTTGTTAGGCTTTCCCTGAACTCTCGTCATTGAGGGCTCATTTCCGGCCGTTCACTAGGTAATGCGTAAAGGGCGGCGCCAGGTTACGCAGGAAGTTCGCTTCGCGAGGTTGGAACCGTTAAACGGTTGAAGCGGTAAAGAACTGAAGCGGAGAGACTGCGGATTCGTCACCGGGGATACTTCCAAACGCGAAGCCACGCTGCCCCGAAAGGTTCTCGGAGACAGCGTAGCGCGCGGTTCGTGCACCGTCAGTTTGAGGTTGGCGACTGCTGAACCGAAGGTTTAATCCACATTGTGGCTGACCGAGATGCGCCTATTGCATATCCGGCGCCAGGTTCCAGGGTTACTATAACGCTGTAGGCTTGGCGCGAGGATGATGCCCTTTGGTCAGGCAACGTTTTGACTTGGATTAATCCGAAGCCGGATTGTCCGATGTAGGCCGGAGACACAAGCAGAACGTAATCAACTCCAGCGATAGCTGTGCCGCTGACCTTGAAGTTTACGTACGTTCCGGCGGGGATGAATGAGGCGCTCATGTCATTGTCGTCCTCAGCTATTTTCCCAAGCCCGCGCACCAGGACGAATGAACCGGTTTTTCTCCGGGTGACATTGTCGGTGCTGTGGACAGTGATAACCGGTGCCGCTGGTCCGGCCGCTAGGATGGGATCAGGGCCACCCTCGAGATGCTGCCCCGCCTCAAGGACTGGCGCAAATGCAAATGCAATCGCGACCAGTGTGACTGTGTATATATTGTTTCTGTTTTTCATCTGTTTTATTTTCCTTTTTGTTTTGGCCTTCCCTGAACTCTCGTCATTGAAAACTCATTTCCGGCCGTTCACTGAGGTAATGCGTAAAGGCCGCCGCGAGGTTACGTGGAAAATGTCGAAGACGGATATGGCGAACCAGATAGACGACACCTCAGGGCGAATGGTGCAGCTAGCTTGTGTTGTCGCTGTCGACCTACTGATTAGCCAGAGTTGAAGCACCTATAGCCGTAGGTCTCTGCCGGAGGTGCAGAAAGGTGCGGGCGCCGCAGAACTGTGTGGCGTCTCCGCCTGATTTAGATCCACAAGTACGCGAAGATCGGTTACGTGTGGGTAACGCAAATTTAATTCAGAAGTTGTGCCTTGCTTTTCTGCCCTGCGTTTCGACGTGGTCTCGCCATATCGCGACAGCGGATACTACGGCGCGCCCAAGCCAGGGAAGGAGAAGCAGAAAAGTGATAATTATTGTTCCGGCATCTTGATTGTTCATAGGTTTCGATCCTTCCTTTCGGTGTGTTCATTCCCGTACTGCGTAAGATTTGGCGCGAGGTTACGGCGAAAGTTCGCTT
>DASYSX010000140.1:0-5943 GCA_036002955.1 Candidatus Udaeobacter sp.
CACGCTCCGGTATTGCTTTGCAGTGCCAGCCAACCAACGGCCGTGTTGAACTCGCCGCCGGCTAGGCTGAAAAGTGCGTGCGTGCCTTCTGCCGTGTTTTCGCCAGGATAACCTCCGTCTGGCGGTGGGTTTACCGCTTGCACGTTCTGCACGAGCGCAAAGCAGACGAGTGCAAACGTAAGTAATATGGGAAGTAATCGAGCCATCGTTTTCATAGCTCTGCACTCTAGCACCGCCCTGCCCCTGCTTGTCGAGATCGAAATGGGTGGAGACGCTGGCGAATGTCGCTTTCTCCATTGGCTGGGGATACGAGCCTATCGTCGCAGAGTGTACGGTAACAAGGAGACGACTGAGCTGGTCTTGAGGAGATCGACCTGGCCATTCACAAGGCAACGTCAGTGATGATCATTCTCAATCGAGAATAGACACAACACCATGGGTAGCGCGCACGCCGTGCGCGCCGCTTACCTGCAACCGAGCTTAGCGGATGGCACTCCACATCTTTCCAAATCATTTCCCGGCGATTGGCGAGCCGCCAATCGCGGCACGCGAGCCGCGTGCGCTCCCAGGCATCTGGTTATTTGCCGGTGATATCGAGAACGACGCGGAAACGTGCTTTGCCGCTCATCATTCGCTCGTACGCCTCAGCGGCTTTTTCCAACGGAAAAATTTCGTTCATCGAATGCACGTCCGACGACGCACTGAATTTGAGCGTGTCCTGTGAATCGATGGATGTTCCCGAGTACCAGCCTTTGACGGACCGGCAGCCAGTAATGAGCAGAATCGGATCAACCGAAAGTGGTCCTGCTGCGCCAATGACCATGAGCACGCCATTCGGCGCAAGTCCGCCTAGGACTGCTGCCATCGCTTCGGCATTCGTCACGGTCGCGATCACAACTTTCGCGCCGCCGAGCTTATTCAATTCCGCCGCTGGATTGGATGCCTGACTGTCGATGTAGTGATCTGCGCCAAGTTTTTTTGCAAAGGCTTCCTTGTCCTTTCCGCGTGCAATCGCCACAGTGTTGAACCCCATCCTCGCTGCGAACTGCACGCCGAGGTGGCCGAGCCCGCCAATCCCTAGCACAGCGACAACATCGCCACCTCGCGCGCCGCTGTTTCGCAACGCGTTGAAGGTTGTTACGCCCGCACACATCAGCGGTGCGCCATCGATGGCAGATAGTTTATCAGGCACAAGCGCCAGCGCTTCAGCCGGCGCAACCATGTATTCGCCATAACCGCCGTCGAAAGAAATTCCCGTGGTCAGCAGCGCCACGGTGCAGGCAAAAAACTCGCCGCGGCGGCAGTGATCGCAATAACCGCAGTGGCCAGCATGCCAGCCAACACCGACGCGCTGGCCAGTTTTCCACGGCTTTACCCCCTCGCCCACGCGATCAACGACCCCGATGACTTCGTGTCCCGGCACACGCGGATACTGAATACCTGGCCAATGTCCTTCTTTGACTAACGAGTCGCTGTGACAAACACCGCACGCCTCCACCTTAACCCGCACCCATCCCCGCTCCGGCTCAGGAATATCGCGTTCGACTAACTCAAGCGGTCCGCCTGCTCGCGGGACTTGAACAACACGCATTTTCTTGCTCATGCATTTTCAATCGTCCCAGTCCTAGAAAACACAAGACCGCGCTGCACGTTCTGGGAGCGCACGCGGCTCGCGTGCTGGCGAGCGCGTCCTCCTTGGGCGCCGTAGCCTTGGCGAAGGCGGCGCGATCGCGAACTTTGCTGCAGAATCTTTTTCCGGCCGAGAGCTCACGACGGCTTTTCAACAATCCACGCAAATCGCACACGAGAGGCGATTCCAAAAAACAATGAGGGATCGCCGAGTCGCTCGTGTTCTCCTCTACGCCGGGGTCGCGGCTGCTTTCATCATCGCGGTCATAATCGCCGCGGCTGCAGAAAAAGACGCGGTCCTCACCGGCAAAGCCGCAATGGGCGATTGGACAAGCGATGCACCTGGGGTTACGCGGAAAATTACGGTGCAGGATTTGCCGCCGCCTGGTTCGAATGCTCTCGCAATTAATTCACCGCACGTTGTGAATAGGCCGCCTGGCGCGCAACCCAGAGTTCCGCAGGGATTCAAAATCGAATTGTACGCCGCTGGTTTTCGCGACCCGCGATTTCTGCTCAGTGCGCCCAATGGCGACATCTTCGTTGTAGAGAGTCACGCCAATCAAATCAAGGTGCTGCGCGATACCAACGGCGACGGCAAACCGGATGTCACTGAAACTTTTGCAGAACGCAATCTGAACAAACCATTCGGCATTGCTTTTTATCCGCCCGGCGACGATCCCCGGTTTTTGTATGTGGCAAATACGGATGGCGTCATTCGATTTCCCTATCGCAATGGTGATCTCAAAGCGCGCGGGCCGGCTCAGGAACTCGCGGCACATCTCTCGGCCGGTGGGTTGTTGCGCGGCGGCGGACACTGGACGCGATGCATTGTTTTTTCACCCGACGGGAAAAAAATGTACGTGTCGATCGGCTCGCGCTCGAATGTGTCGGATAACCCTGCGGAAAAAGATCGCGCGCGCATCTTCGAGTTTAATCCTGACGGCAGCGGACAAAAGGTTTACGCCTGGGGAATTCGCAATGCCGTTGGCATCGCCTTTCGGCCAGGCACGAACGAGCTTTGGATGAGCACGAACGAGCGGGATGAAATCGGCGAAGATTTGCCGCCCGATTACATCAGCAGCGTGCGTCCCGGCGGATTTTACGGATGGCCGTGGTATTACATCGGAAATCATCAGGATCCCCGCCACAAGGGAAAGCATCCCGAGCTCGCCGGTAAAGTCATCGTCCCCGATGTGCTCGTGGAGGCGCATTCGGCTTCACTTAATTTATGCTTTTACACCGGCGATCAATTTCCATCCGAATACAAAGGCGATGTTTTCGCTGCGTTTCACGGTTCATGGAACCGAATGAAACGTACTGGTTACAAAGTCGTGCGCGTGCCGTTCGACAAATCAACCGGTAAGACGCGCGGCGAATATAAAGATTTCGTGACAGGGTTCGTTACGCCCGAGGGCAAAGTCTGGGGTCGCCCGGTCGGAATCGCCGTTGCCAAAGACGGCAGCCTCCTTATTAGCGAAGACGGTGACAAGACCATCTGGCGTGTGAGCTACAAGTAACACAGGCATCCTGCCTGTTATGTCGAGCGGCATGTTGCTCACACAGGACCCAAAGTTGTAGGGCGTTTAATTCGCTCGCTCCCGCTCGCTCACCCTGTTGGGCTTCCCGTCTATGTCGCTCGGCACCGCCGGCTCCATTCTGTGAAACGCCGATCCAAAATCAGTTGGCGTCTGGCACAGACGCCCTACAGTTCGGGGTCACCTCACCGCGTGACGCTGTAACGAATGAAAATTGGTTTCGCTCAAATCAACCCAATCGTCGGGGATTTGAGGGGAAATTGTGACTTGATCATCGGCGCGTATGAGCGGCTCGCAGCCGGCGGCGCGGAACTCGTGCTCACGCCCGAGTTGGCGATGACCGGATACCCGCCGCAGGATCTGGTTCTCAAATCGCGATTCGTTCCGGAAAATTTGGAATTGCTGGAAAAGCTGCACGCCCATGTCGGCGATGTACCGTTGCTCGTCGGGTTCGTTGATCGCAACGAAGGGCGTGGCAAACCGTTTCGTAACGCCGCAGCTTTGCTCGAACGCGGCAAACCAATTCGCAAAACCTACAAATCATTGTTGCCCACTTACGATGTGTTCGACGAGGAGCGATACTTTCAGCCGGCTGAGCACGTCGAGCCGTTCGTTGTTCACGGCAAAAAAATCGGCGTAACGATTTGCGAGGACATTTGGACCGAACATTACCTGCCGCGACCGCTCTACGATTGCGAACCAGTGCGTAGCCTGGTGGAGCAAGGCGCGGAAATCATCGTGAATCTGAGCTCGTCGCCGTTCAGCTTGCATAAGCCGGCAATCCGTTACGAGATGGTGGCAGGTCTGGCGCGGGCTCACCAACGTCCGATCAGCTACTGCAACCTGATAGGCGGCAATGACCAAATTATTTTCGATGGAAACTCCTTCGCGGTGAATTCAGCGGGGAATGTGATTGCACAACTCGCTGCGTTTCGTGAAGATGAACGAGTCGTCGATACCGACTCGACTTCGACAATTGAATTTCACGAAGGGAAAACACCGGAGCAAATTTTTGCCGCGCTCTCTCTCGGGCTCTGCGATTACTGTCGCAAATGCAACTTCCACTCGGTGGTGATTGGTTTGAGCGGCGGAGTCGATTCGGCTGTTACCGCAGTCATTGCCGCTGATGCCTTGGGCGCGGAGAACGTAACCGGCGTTTCAATGCCAAGCCCGTACTCGTCGCGCGGCAGCATCGACGACGCGCGGGCGCTCGCGCGTAACCTCGGCATAAAATTTCTCGAGATTCCGATCACCGACGCCTTTCAGGTTTTCAAGGCGCAGTTCAAGGAAATTTTCAAAGGCCTGCCCGAAAATGAGACGGAAGAAAACATGCAGCCCCGCCTGCGCGCAATGATCCTGATGGCGCTTTCGAACAAGTTCGGCCACCTCGTTTTGTCGACTGGAAACAAGAGCGAACTCGCAGTCGGTTATTGCACACTTTACGGCGACATGGCAGGCGGGTTGGCTGTGATTAGTGACGTGCCGAAAACCATGATTTACGAGCTGGCCCACTGGATCAATTCCGATTACGCGCGACGGGCGATTGAGGTCAATCGCCCCTACCTCGCCGAAACAGGTGGGGGCGGTTCACCTGAACCGCCTCCGCGAGCCGTTATCCCAAGATCCACCCTCGAAAAGCCGCCCAGCGCCGAGTTAAAGCCTAATCAAAAAGATCAGGACACTCTTCCGCCGTACGAAGTTCTGGATCAAATCCTGCAGCTTTATGTGGAAGAAAATCTCAGCGCGCGCGACATCATCTCTCGCGGATTTGACGAGAAAACAGTGCGCTGGGTGCAGCGCCGGGTCGATCTCAACGAATACAAACGCGAACAAGCTGCGCCAGGGCTAAAAGTCACCAGCCGCGCCTTTGGCATCGGCCGCAAAATGCCCATCGCGCAAAAGTATGTTGATTAACAGCGCTGCGGCCTTCCGCTCCTGCCTTTGCATTGCGGGCAATACGGCGACGATTTCCGAGTTGAGCAAATGGCTTGCTAATCTGTAGCTAGTCAGGCTTGGCCACCTGCAAGCGATCATCGCGTTTCTTTTTCGCTTGCTACTCGGCGTGATGGTGAACGCGCAGGGGTGGTTCGCATGACTATGGCTACCACTCGCCGGGCCTAACGAGTTGTTTACGCTTCCGTCGTGCATTAGCGGAAATCCCGAGGGGGAATTTGCACGATCTCGGATTCCTCGGCTTTGCCACGCACAGTCGCAATAACAGCGGTCCCAGTGAGCATCGAGATGTCCCCAACAAAATCCCGCGGCCCGGGCACGCCGAGGATTTGCTCCTCACCGTCCCGTGATTCAAAACTTCGAGCTTCCGGTTAAGACAAGATTGAAAGGCACGTCGCGCTGACCCGCTTGTAGACAATCTCGCCCCGATTAACTTTGCGGCGTGTGCCTAACGACTCCAAGGTTGCCAGCTGTTCGTCGCTGAGCGCTGGAAACGCGATACTCTCGGGTATCAAGGTAAAATCGCTCATCAGCTTCCGCTGTCGTATGCATGATCCGGCGCTGGAAAGTAACAAGAGAGTCAAAACAAGTGCTCCCGTTTATTTCCACCGCGTCCAGTGAGCGCTGTTCGCTGTCGCGGCCGATCCAAATGCGTTTGATGCGTTGAATATGCGCTAGTGCCAGCCAATCTTTCAAAGTAGTACAGTCGAAATCACTCTGCGCCGCGCGGGACGGACAATATTTCACATAGACCAACATCGGCCGGCTGTTTGCGCCGATCACGATAGCCTTGTGTTCGACCGATGTTTGGTGATCTGATTCCGCC
>DASYSX010000141.1:0-30473 GCA_036002955.1 Candidatus Udaeobacter sp.
TATGATCCGCACGCGATGCTATCTGCTCCTTTAGCTGGGAAACTCGTCTGGGGCGATTTTGAGTATGTCGGCGACATAGGCAAGATGCCGCTTTTCGCGGATGCCGACGCTACAAGCAACGTCAGTCATTTTTCGAAGATCATCTCTAGCGACGTGGACAAAGTGATTAACGTTCCTGTGATGAGCGTCAGTGAAACGAACGGCATCGCTGGCTGCATTTACAACATGACCATCCCGAACATCGACAACTGGCGCCGGTTCGCGCAGGGGTCGCGCTTCGGCGCGGGAAGTCTCGCCGAAATTTATGCCAACCCGCTCATCGCAAAAAAGGTGGTGTTTAATTTGATGGACGGCCTGCTCGCGCAACATGCCGGAGGGCCGCAGCCGCAGCCGAATTACGCAGTGCACTATGCCACGCTGTATGCGAGCAAGGACCCAGTGGCTCTGGATGCCATCGCATTGAAACGATTGGAAGAATGGCGAAAGCGCGGAAGTCTTCCTCCTGTGGGTTCAGTTGCAGCCTACATCGATCTGGCCAGCCAACTCGGACTCGGTAACTCGGCCACCAATCGAATAGAGGTAAAAAATATTGGGCGCTGATGTTCTTATCGATCCAGTCGCAAGGGCCCTGCTATGACTGTTCGCTCATATGTTCTCGAACCACTGCAGCATCTGCCTTTCCTCTTTATAAAGAGAGCATTGAGGTGAGGGGATAAAGCCGTGACTTGCTCGGAATCGCAGAACCTTCAGCCTGTCCTCTCCCTTCAGAAGGAAGAGGTGAAGGAGCGCAATGTAGCAACCCGCGTATCGCATCGATTTCGATTGTTCTCGGAATGCACGACATGATGAGGCCAAAGTCGCCACGGACAGAAATTCTGCGCTCCGTTTCTCGCTCCTTTTATCTCTCGATCCGACTTTTACCGGCGCAATTACGGGAGCCCATTGCGCTGGCGTATTTGCTGGCGCGAACAACCGACACCGTTGCCGACACAGCTCAAATTCCCGGGAGCGTGCGAATGGAAACCCTGAAGCTCCTTTCTAACGGCATTCAAGGCACAGCTTCGCGTGATGTCGTAGTGGAACTTATTGCTTCTTTTGTTTCGCTGCAGGAGAACTCGAGCGAACGACAACTCTTGGAATCATTACCCGATTGCCTGGGCCGTCTCGAAACAATGGAGCACGCAGATCGCAACGACATTCGCGTTGTGCTCGAAAAAATTGCGCGTGGCCAGATGCTCGACCTGCAACGTTTCGATAATACGCAGGAGATCCGCGCGCTTAATACCGCTGCGGACCTCGACGAATACACTTATCTGGTTGCCGGGTGTGTTGGCGAGTTTTGGACGCGACTCTGTTTCCGGCACGTTCGCCAATTCTCGACTCGTACAGAAGACGAGATGCTCGCCTTGGGAAAGCATTATGGCATGGCGCTCCAACTGATTAATGTGTTGCGCGACGCCGGCTCGGATCTTCGAGCAGGAAGATGTTATTTCCCCGAACACGAATTGAGCGCGGTGCACCTGACTCCATCGCAGATACTCTCCGAACCGGAGCGGTTCCAGCCGATCTATCGAACGTGGCTGGAGCAGGCAAAGGCAGGTCTTACGTCTGGAATGGAATATTCACGTGCGATCACAAATCGTCGTGTGCGTGCTGCGACCGTACTGCCGGCATTAATCGGCGCGCGTACACTCGCGCTGTTGAATGCGGCCGGTCCCACAGCATTGCAGTGCACGCTGAAAGTCCCGCGCCGCGAAGTGCGCGCGATGATTTTGTCGTTAGGTCTTGCGCTCGCATCTCGCAAGCGAATCGACGCGATGTTTGATCGTGCGAAAGTGTAGCCGTTGCCGTGCAGGCAGCGCGTCCAGCCATTACGCCTGGCAATGGCGAAGGGGCTACAGGAAATAATTTCGCTGTCGCTCGGTAATGGGTAGCTCGAGCCGCTCCATGACTTGAAGCATATCTTCCCAAACCTTTCGTTTTTCGGAAGGCGCCTGGTTTCGCAGCAAGTACGCGGGGTGATAGGTGATCATTAGCGGGATGTTGTTGTAACTATGCCAGCGGCCACGCAATTCGCGCATTGCCGCTCGCGTTCCGAGTAACCCCTCGACAGCGACCGCGCCCAATGCGACCAGCACAGTTGGCTGAATGATGTCGATCTGTTCCAAGAGATAAGGCCGGCAGGTTTCCATCTCTGTTGGCGTGGGCGGGCGATTCCCAGAACCGCCTGCCGGCATATCCGGTCGGCACTTCAGGATATTTGCAATGTAAACGTCTTCGCGCGCGAAGTTCATTGCCTTCAGAATTCTTGTCAGTAATTGTCCGGCGCGTCCGACGAACGGTTCCCCTTGTTGATCTTCATCTGCACCGGGCGCTTCACCAATGAACATCAAATTGGCGTCCGGATCTCCGACGCCGAATACCGTTTGTGTTCGGGAGCACGCGAGATGCGCACACTTCGTGCAAGCGGCAACGCGTTCGCCAATCGCGCCGAGTAAATCTGCTTTGTTTCGCGCGTCGGAATCTCCGCTGAAGAGAGCGGACGCTACAGTATCGGTCGGTGTAGCGTGCGCTGTCCTCAGCGCAGGGGGTTGAGCGATGCTAGCACGAGCATCTTGCAACCGCGCCAGCGCAATTCTCGATACGCGAGGCGCGCGATCATTTTTCTCTCGAATCTTTTCCAGCGCTGCGATGACTAGATCGAGGGCTGGCTGTGACATTTGCAGCGATCATCCAGAATTCCGCACGCAACTGCAAACGATTTCGCTGACCCACATATGTGTTCGAAATTTCTGGCGTGTCGGACGGGACGAAGTCGAAACTCGCCTGTCAAAGATCGCTGCTACCGCTAATTTCAGCGATCGAAAAGATACTTGAAACACACGGCGGTGTTACCACCCAGCCGCTTGATCCATTAATTCCGGTTCGACGCCGAGTGCCGTTGTGATATCGATTTGCGCACGCGGATCGGTACTTGCAGCGATCGGCTCCTTCGATGCCGTAGGCCACTGACAGAAATAACCCGCAGCAATTTTCAATGGCGGTTGTGTGTCGACGGATGCATTCACTTCGCCGCGCTCGCAGGTTGCTCGGCTCGTTGTGCCGTCCGTCCAAATCGAGAACAGACAATCAGAAGCAGGCCTGACCGTTAGCTGGCTTGTTGTGATGCCAAAGTCTGAAGCGGTTTTATCACTCTGGCTGAACGAACAAATAATTCGTCCACGGTTCAATCGTATCCATGCGCGTCGAGAAAGCATGCGTTCGGCGGTGTCGTTGCCGTCCTTTGTTAATCTGAGGTCTTCTATTTTGATCTCAGAATTTCCCGCCAGTTGGACGAATGCGCCCGCAATCAACGCCAGATTAATTGAAGCGCCGTCTGATGTCCGAACGATGTCGCCCGCCTGAATTCTGCTTTTGGGAGTGACCTGTTGAAAATTGTTTCGTTCCGCGCTGCCGAAAACGACATTGCCTTTCACAGAAAAAACAATCGCCACTGTCGAGCGAGTGATTCCTTTCGAACATCCGTTTGCTAACAGGCAGGCACAGAGCGCGAGCACGCTGCTAAATGACGCTAGACGCATCGGAAATGTACGCGATTGCCAGCGCGTACGGGAATCAACAAAAAGGATCTACCTGGCTTCCGAGGTGAATTTCCGCTTTTGAGTTAAGCCGCGAGCGCCCTTGAACAATCACTAGCGCCGCTATGGGGTACCATCACCGTGATTTTGCCAGTACGCGCCGGGCGTCAGCCAAACTCCTCCCGGCTGGAGATAAACAAAACCTGAATCCCACATGGCGGTGTACAGATGCTCGGCGCCGGGCTGGATGTTCACGGTTGTCGAGGTTGGTGCGGTAAAGCCTGTAGCGGGCACCTTTTGCACAGTCAACACATGGGGCCCAGCTGGTAGCCAGGTGCTATACCTGTGTCCTCGGGCGACGCTCCCCACAGACCTGCCGTCGATCAGAAGATTGAAACCGAGATTCCATCCGAAGTTCGGCGTTCTATCCACGACGAGAAGGCCAGGCGGGAAGTGGTGATTAGACCGGAGGTACGCAGGTGGCGGGCCGCCTTGCGCAACACTGCCAATGAAAATTGCGCACCCGAAAACCAACATCAGAAGAACATTCCTCGCGAAGCTGTGTTTTGATTTCATAACAGACATTATAGCCATTGAACTCGCTTTTCGCGAGCAGGTTGCGGCTGAAGCTCTTAAAAATGTTGCCACCCGGGCGAAACGCCTCTTTTTAGGACCCTCGTTCGCGCGCCTGGGTCGCGTGAAAACAACTTTAATTGGGAGGAAGGGCTGCAAGAATCGTTACATGAAAGGCGAAGGCATTGATGCTCGCGATCTGGTTCGCACCCGAACAATTCACTTGTGCCTCGATCCTTAGTTCAACCTGCCCGGACTCATCATCCCAATCGGCATCCACATCCATGATGTTCCAGGCCGCCAATCCTCCCGGCGCGATGTTGGCGATTTGAGTTTTGACAATTGAAGCTGTGCCAATTGCTCGAACGAACTGTCTGTTAGCGAGCTTGGGCCCAATCAACGCACTGAAGGTTTCTTTTGCTGTAGTGAAATTGGTCCCTTGAGATCCTATGGCAAGGCCTGCATTAAATTGTCCATCGATGATGAAGAGATGGTTCGCGTCGTCGGGACCTGCGACAAGGACGTCCATTTGCTGAAGATTTTCGATTTGTGCAATTTTGATTGCCATTATGACCTCCTAATTAGTTTTATCTCGAGTAAATCGCGTTGCCAACAATCGTACCGCCGTGCAGCCATGCTACAGGGATCATTCGTGATTTACCAATCAAAACGATTTCTAGAATAGGATAATCGCCACGCTTCATCCTAAGATCGCTCTCGTCTATTTCAGATCTATTAAGCGATCCAGAACGAGTTGATAGGGGGCGGAATCTGTGTTTTCGACCTGGCTGTAGGTCGACCACACGCCCACTGCAATCAGCCCTACTGTCAGGCTGTAGAACACCCCGATGGCGGAGGCAAAGAAGATGATATCGTTGTTCATCTCCTCCGTCAGGCGAAGGCGACCGACAATAAGCCACTGAAAGAGCGCCAGGCCGGCTATTGATAGCGCGATAAAGCTGCTCACGATTATCCCACCGCAAAGCCAGGACGGAAGATGTGACAAATAGGTCATCTAGCTTCGACCTTCATCTTGCCCCAGGAGGCATGTCACAAACAGCAAAAAACCCGCCTATATTCCCTTCCGAGGATAAATGGCTCCCTCGGCGGACCACTCGACGCCCTTCTGAGCCTTTCGTGTTGACAAAGCATTTGAATTTTCGCCAAAACGTTTTCGGCGTCGGGGCTTAGGACGCGCAAACAACACCCACTACAAAACCGAAATGAGTTCTCCACTGAGAAATCAGAGAAGGCTAAACAAAATGAAAATTGTAATGAAGACTCGCCTGAAAATATTCACAATGATGCTGTCCGTGCTTGCCTGCTGTGTCAGTGTGGCAGAAATAATGGCAGCTCCGCAAGTTACTCCGCTGTCGGACGGGTGTTACCCCGGCTTCACAACGGCCGAAGGCTGCCTCACCCTTCAAAAGCTTACCACGGGCAGTGGAAATACAGGAGTTGGTTGGCGTTCGCTCTTTTCAGTAGTCGATGCCAGCTTCAACACCGGGGTTGGCGCTGGAACGCTGGCCCTCAATACTGCTGATTCCAATACCGCAGTTGGCGCTGCAGCGATGATCCTCAACCTCAGCGGCGATGACAATACAGCCGTTGGAGTTAGCGCTCTCGCTTTCAACAGCGGCGGCGAAGACAACACTGCTGTCGGCTCCTTTGCGCTCTCTAACAATGACTCAACCAACGCCGGCTTTGCCAGCAACAACACGGCAGTTGGCGCTGAGGCGCTCGAGTTCAACACTGATGGGAGTCCAAACACCGCTGTCGGTTATGCTGCGCTCAAGAACAACCTTACGGCTGGCGGCAATACGGCCGTGGGTTATGACACGCTGTTGTTTAATGGCTCCGTCGCAAATGGCTTCCCACTTGGCTGGTACAACAATGCTGTCGGCGCCAATGCGCTCACTAATAACGTTGACGGATACAGCAACAACGCTTTTGGCAACCACGCGCTTTTCTTCAATGTTAGCGGCGTTGCAAACACCGCCATTGGGTATTACACGCTCTGGAATAATGACTCGGATGCACTTGGTGTGGCTAATGGCAACACGGCAGTTGGGGCCACGGCACTGTTTAATAACGTTGATGGCAGTGATAACACCGCCATTGGCGATTCCACGGGACGCAACGTGATCACTGGCTTCAATAACATTTACATCGGCGACTTTGTTGGTGCCCTCGCCGGCGACGAAAGCAATACGATCCGCATCGGCGACGTCTCGAACGGGAACGGGTCTGGGTCGTTAGAGTGCTACATTGGTGGTGTCTTCAACAATTTCCAGCCTGTTGGTGGCAGCGTTGTGGTAATTACTCTAAACCGTAATGACGACCACCTTGGCTGGGATTTTGGCCCGAGTGGGACGGGTAGCGTGCCTGTGCACCGTAGTGCCCCGCAACGTCGGAGCGCGCCGGGCGTGTCAACCACTGGGTCCGCAAAGCTCAATGGCAAAGTTGGCGAAGTTGAGAAGTTGGAAGCAATCCTCGCTCAGCAACAGGAACAAATTGAGAGTCTCACAGCGCAACTCAGAAAGCAGGCAGAGACTTTCACAGCCGAGCTCAAGGAGCAGGCCACCCAAATCCAAAGAGTGAGTGCCCAATTTGAAGCGAGCAAAGTTGCCCAAGTGACCAACAACGATCAGTAATTCTGCGGAAAAATTTCAAGAACGCCGGAGGAGTTGGACTGGGTTTCAGCGATTGGTTCGAACCGGCGAATTAAGACATTAGGAGTAAGACCAAGGTCCTATATCGCTCCGACTGGCAAACCCTTAGAATCACGCGAAAAGGAGTAAAGTAACATGAACATAAAGATCCATAATCTGACAGTATTTTCCATTGTCGCCGCGTCTGCCATTCTATTGGGAGCTGGCGCCGCCAGAGCTGCTGACCAGTGGTTTGTGATGGGCCAGCAAACGCTCAACGCCACCGATCCCAGCGCGGAGATCAAAACCGAGGGTGGCCGGTTCAAGAAAGACGTCAAACAGGTAAGGCTCGCTGTCGAGGGCGCTGACGTCCAGATGATAAAGGTCGTCCTTGGCTGGGATAATCGCGCCGACGACACGCTCGCAGTGGGAACCGTGAAGGCAGGAGGAATGACGGCTCCGAAAGATGCTCCGGGGCGCAAGGGACGCCTCAAATCAGTGAAGCTTCAGTACAAGATCCTCGGTAACAAACCGACGGCCACAGTCAAGATCATGGGACTGGATTGATTGGGCCTAACGACCAACCATAGAAGCAGCGCGACCTCCTAGCGGCGCGGAAAGCGACTAAAAACCCGCAGGCGATAAGCGTGCCGGATCATTCCGGGATTGTGGGATAACGACGAAAGCGGCATCGCGCTTATCGTTCCTTATGGGTCGGCGCTGCCCGTCTGATCCTACGGGTTCAGCTGTGCTCTTTTCTATGACTCGCTTCGGTTGGTTTTCCGGTAGACTTGGGATGATTCTTGGGTACAAGGAGACGATGCATATCCAGTCCCCATACATTTTAACGATAATCGCACTCGCATTTGCGAGTGCGCTCTCAAATCAGGTCAGCGCAGACGAGCTTAAAGAAGCCAAGGTGACTCAAGTCATCCAGGACGTTCGAGTGCTGCCATCGAACGCATCACCACGCCCCGCTGCAGTGAACGACGATGTTCGCCACGGCACGGCTGTGCAGACCGGTGTGCAGTCCCGCAGCGAGCTGACTTTCAAAGATCAAACGATCACCCGCCTTGGTGAGAAGACTATTTTCAGCGTCGGCGAAGGGTCACGAGCCATTGATCTTGGCAGAGGCCAATTTCTGCTGTATGCGCCGAAAAAAGCGGGTGGGGCAAAGGTTAAGATGGGGCCCGTCACGGCAGCGATCAGCGGATAGAAAACTTTCTTTCACAATCAGCCGTCACGCTTCGCCGCGTGGCGGCTTTTTGTTTCACGCAGCGCTATGCCCCTTTGAAATCGCTCTTGTATTCGAGCGTCTCGATGACATTGCCAGTAGCGTCGTAAACGCGAATCGCGATGGGATGCATCCGGCTGTAAGACTTTGCGTAGCCCACTGCATCGATGATCGCGTTTGATCCGCGATACCACAGCGGACTGTACGGAAGCGCATCGCCGCTTAGGTCGAAGCCATGTTTATCAGCTCGGGGTCGGATTTCGTAGATGTGTATGGACCTGGTTGAATGTTTACGTTTGTCCAATTTACTCCAGCGTTCTTGAACCAGGTTGACGGAAGCCGTTAACACACGGCGGGCTCTCTTCTTCAACTCAACAATGTTTCGTCGCCGCTTTGTCAGCTTTTTCATGAGCGGGATTAAATGAAAGACAGTGCATCGCTAATTAGATCGGTGGCGCGATGATCTTTGCGCGGGCTGGCTTCGGAAACATGGCAGGTATTATAAAAACCGTCATGAAATCTCTACCAATTGAGAGTTCAATTGCCATGTTTCACCCTTGAGAATGCTCTGGCAGCGCGTACGGGAGTCGAACCCGTGTACCAGCCTTGAGAGGGCTGTGTCCTAACCACTAGACGAACGCGCCGTAAACGGGAGGCGATTAGAAATACTGTAATGAGCGTGTGCTGGCAACATGACGGCGAGACTGGCCGGCTCTGACCTAAATTGGCGTTCGTCTATCCGCCTTCGTCACCGCCGTCATCGCTTCCATCATCATCCCCTGCGTCATTCTCGCCCGTCTGTTGATCGTCCGGCGCCCTACTGCCATCATCACCGCTCACGTTTTCTCCGTCATTCTCGGAATCACCAGCCATGCTGTCCTCGTCGTCGGTAGCTATTTGTTGATCCGTGTTTTCATCATCGAGCAACGGTTTCGCGTCCGTTTGCTGTCCTGTCGGATTCTTCTGAGCGCCCGTTGTGGCAGGAGTGGGCGTCTGCTTCGTAGCGCGTGCCACGGTGAAAATGCTGAGTAAAAGGCAAAGAAGGAGAGGAAAAAATTTGTTCATAACGGCCTGCCACCCTCCCAGCAGGGTCAGGGACTGTCAATCAGTGAACGGGCTGCTGCGTAGCGACGCGACATGGCTTTACGAGTCGCAGGCCACACGCGATGCTCGCGCGCGTGTGAAAACAACAAGCGTATCGCTGCTAGAAAGATGGCGGCCGAAAGCGGGGTGGGGCGTGCCAGTTGCGTGGCTGACGCTTTGCGTTGTTTGGAGTTCCACCTGGCTTGCGATTAAAATCGGATTACGCGATCTCCCTCCGATCTCGTTCGTAGCGATTCGTTTTCTCATCGCGATTGCCGTGCTTGTAGCCGTTTCGATAGGCCGGACACATCTGCTCCCGCGAACACGCAATGATTATATCGTCCTCGCCTTCACCGGAGTCCTCATGTTTGCCGTGAACTACACGTTGCTGTTCTGGGCGGAGTTGCACGTTTCGTCAGGTCTTGCGGCAGTGTTGCAGGCAACAATTCCGATGTTCGGGATGGTGTTTGCTCACTGGATGCTGCCGGATGAACCGCTACGTTTACCAAAGCTGGCCGGCGCAACCATCGCACTCGGTGGCGTGACCGTGATCTGCGCACGGCTGTTGGGGTTCAACGGCCCGCTTGCCTTCTGGGCCGGCGTCGCAGTGGTTTTTGGCGCTGCGAGCGCCGCCTTCGCCAACGTGCTCGTTAAGGCGCAGTCGGTGCAGCTTGCGCCCGCGATGCTCGCTGCGTGGCAGATGATTTTCGGAACTGCGCCATTGTTACTGATCGGATTAGTTGTCGACGGGAATCCGATGCGCTTTCACTGGACAGCCGCATCCCTGTTTTGCCTGCTGTACCTGGCTGTGATCGGCTCAGCGTTGACGTTTCTACTTTTGTACTGGCTGCTGCCACGCCTGACAGTCGCGCAGCTGCAAAGTATCTCACTCATCACTCCGCCCGGAGCAGTCATGCTCGGTTGGTTGTTAGGAGACGAAACATTTCCGCTCTCCTCCTTGTTAGGCGCTGCGCTCGTTCTGGTGGGAGTGTGGATGATTTTCCGCAAAGGGCGTCTTCCAGATCCGCTGATTCAAGAAGGATAGTAAAACAGCCCGGCGGAGTTCACCTCCTGCTGTTCCTCATCGTGCGACAGCTTCGACAACGATATACTTCGAGGCTTTTCATGTGTGTCAGGGCCCTGCAACCCGGCTGGCATGCGAAAATGTGTGCGCCGAAGCCTTTAATTCAGGACGGGTAAGTGAGTTCACACATTAGCTGACACCCAGGCTGCGATAGTGGCTTGTGAGTGCACTGGGCCGAAAAGCTTGTCCGGACAACTGGTCCCTCCCGGTCGACAGTAGCCTGGGGTGAAATCATGGCCGAAGATGTTCGTTCGCGGAATCTGATGTTCCTGGAGCAACCAACGGATCAATGCCGCGGAAGCGACGGCCTGCGGCGGAGCTAACGTGTCGGTTTCGCTCCCTACGTGTTCTATGCCGATGGAACCAGCGTTGGCGCCCATACAATGATTGGCACAGTCAGTGTCATTTACCATTTGGTAGATGTCGCCGTTGCGATCAATGACGTAATGCGCGGAAACTTTCCGCGAATCTGTTTTTTGAAACTCCGCCAGCGCACCCGCTAACGATCCTTCAGTGCAATGTAAAACGATCTTGTCGATCTTTGTGCCGACCTTGCGACAGGAACAGTTCGGACTGCGAACAAATTGTTTAATGACAGGTTTCGTCGGCGCCGCAGGTTGAGTGACAGGAGCAACTCTTTTTGCGGGCTTCACAGGTTTGACGGGTGTCGCTCGCAACGCCGAGATCGTTATCCGAACGACATCATCCGTCGTTAACCCGAGCGCTTTCGCTAATCCCGGAGACAAATCCGCTACGCGCCCTGTAGAAACATTCGGACCCCAGTCTACCGGGCGCGCATCCGCTTTGCGTCCATTTCCAGGGTTTTCCACGCACGCGAGCGCACGCTTCAAAAATTCTCTTGGCGTGTCGTTGTAATTCCAACGACAGGCAAAATAGTAGGTCTCGGGGTTAAGGCGGCGACCAAGTCCGGTAGTGCCTGGCGGCGCCGTCGCAAGAAATAAATATGAGTACTTGGGGTTTTGCAGATCAGCCGGTGTGAAAAGCGCGAGCCCTTCGGATGCCGACATTCCCGTGTCGGTTGGGCCGCCGAACGTGGACATCTTGCCTTCGACACGGAAGAGAATCTCTTCAACGGGTTGGATCTTCTGTTTGGCTGGCCTTTTCCGCTGCGGCCGTTTAGCGGCTGATTTTTTCTTTGGCGATTTGCGCTTTTGCACCATGGGGAGATTTCGATTTCTCTTTCGGCACGCCGAACACCGACTGCACCGATTGTCGGTCTTCTAGAAGATTTCTGAACTTAAGACAAGCTCTCTTTCAGCCGGGTCGAAGTCTGTTGTCACTGCGAAATCCATTTTTGCAGGTATTGGAAAAAGCTTACAATGGACGCCGCATCGCCGATGTGGCGGAATGGTAGACGCAACGGACTTAAAATCCGTTGGGCTGTAATTGGCCCGTGCCGGTTCGAGTCCGGCCATCGGCAATTCCGTCGCGCATCTTGGCAGGAAAAGTGTGACAACTTCCATTTTACCCAGCGTTTCGGGCGAAAATCGCAGCGGCACGAATGATCGAGGTTTGGCAATTTTACTCGCCGTTAGTGCGGCTGTTCTGGTTGTTCACCTGCTGACCGGCGGACATTACGGTTTTCACCGCGACGAACTAGCAACGCTCGACGATGCCACGCACCTTGCTTGGGGTTATGTCGCGTACCCGCCGGTAACGCCGTTCTTCGGGTGGATATCGTTGAAGTTATTCGGAACATCGTTGGCTGGATTCCGGTTCTTCGCCGCGGCTTCGACTTCCGTGGCAGTCGTTTTGACGGGGTTGATGGCACGCGAGCTAGGCGGTAAAAGCGGCTCGCAAGCGCTTGCCGCAGCTGCTGCGATTCCATTCGCACTCGCTGCCGGAAGTCTTATGCAATATGTTTCATTCGACTATTTAGCCTGGGTCGCTTGCTCCTACTTTTTCGTAGTGCTGTGCAAATCGCGCGATCCGCGGTGGTGGGTTGCAATTGGAGGCTGCATCGGTTTCGGCATGCTGACGAAATACACCATGCTGGTTTGCGCGCTTGCGATTGCTACAGGCGTGCTGTTTACGGACCTTCGCACCGATTTGCGAAGCAAATGGCTATGGCTCGGTGTGGCAGTCTCGCTGTTTATCTTTTTGCCTAACTTAATCTGGCAAATTCAAAACGATTTCGTTTCGCTCGATTTTCTTCGGCATATCCACGAAAGAGACGTGCGTATTGGGCGAACGAAAAATTTCCTGCCTGATCAAGTGGAGCTCACACTGTTCACATTACCTCTGGCGATGCTTGGGTTGATTTTTTACTTTGGATTTAAAAGGGGACGAGTTTTTCGCGCGGTCGGATATTTGTATGTGATTCCGCTGATTACTTTCTTCGTTGCGAAAGGTCGTGGCTATTATCTCGCTCCTGCTTATCCAATGTTGTATGCCGGCGGTGCAGTTTTTGGAGCCGAATTGATCAATAATCTGCGTCCGCTTTGGCGAATTTGCCTGCGATGGATCGCCTGGGCCTCAGTCGCGGTCACGATTCTTTTCGCCGCGGCGTACTTTGTTCCGTTGGCTCCGGTTGATTCGGATTGGGCGCGGCGGGCGTTTACGGTTAATGACGATTTCCGTGAGCAAATCGGCTGGCCAGATTTAGTGAAAACACTGGCTCAAATTCGTGACTCGTTAGGCCCGGTAGAGCGCTCACGCCTTGCAATTCTCGCCGGCAACTATGGCGAAGCTGGCGCGATTAACCTTTATGGCAAAAACTATGGACTGCCGAAAGCCATCTGCGGAACAAATTCATTCTGGGCACGCGGCTATGGTGATCCGCCGCCAGAGACGTTGATCGTCATCGGATTTTCTCGACAGTTTGGCAATCGGTATTTCGAATCATGCGAGTTGGCGGGTCGCATTACCAACAAGTACGGCGTCGCAAACGAGGAGACTACCGATCATCCCGACATTCTCATTTGTCGGGGTTTGCGTGAAAGCTGGCCAGAGTTTTGGAAAAAATTTCGGCGTTATGGCTGACAGAGACATAACAAACCGAATGAAGCAGCTAGGCATTCGGGAACCCGATATTGAAGAAACCTTTGCCAGGTCCTCCGGGCCGGGTGGTCAAAACGTCAACAAAGTTTCAACCGCGGTGATGCTGCGGCATCTCCCGACCGGCATCAGCGTCACCGTCCAGGATTCGCGTTCGCAAGCAATAAATCGCAAGCTTGCGCGTGAACGATTGCTCGACGCAATCGAGAGAGCTCGCGATGAACAGCGTATGGCTGAAATTGTGAGGCGCGAAAAAGAACGGCGCAGAAAATCACCGAGGCCGCCTGCGTTGAAGAGGAAAATTCTGGAATCGAAACGCAGGCGAGGGGAGCTAAAGAAGCAGCGAACAAAGATCAAGCTCGATTAACATCACCAAACCAATTCCTACAGCGCTTTAATGCTTTCCTTCTCTGAGATTGTATTTCGCCTCAGTTGAGGAAGTAAGGTTGCTTCTTCAGGCACTCGATCTGCTCTCCTTTCAGCGAAAGCGCGCAGGGACCGACTGCTATCGGCGGCGGTCGGATAGAAATAATTTGTCCTAATACATCTGGCGACGTGATTTGTGACGAATTGGTTGTAAACAAACCATTTACCCTATGAAAAAAGAAATGATACTGAGTGCTGTATTATCCGTGGTGGCCCTGATGTTGGTTTCGTGCGCCGGCGAACCGGAGGCAACTACAACCACCACACGTCAAACCACGGTTACGACGGCAGCACCGCCACCTACAACTGGCGCGCGGACAACGACAACAACGACGCACGTTGGGAGCCCCGGCTACTAATTGTCAAAGCCGATGCGCTTAGATCGGTTCGTCGGCATGCCGTGCCCAAGGGCTGTCTTCGCATCGAATAGCAGATGAACTGTGACCGGCCCTGACGCCGGGGCTATTGGCCTGACGCGCTCAGGATTTTTGAGCCGCTTCTTCGGTTTGAACTTCCTCTTCCGCTACCTGACTGACTACGGGGGCGATGGCCTGAAGTTTTTCACTGTTGCGGAGATCCATGAGTTTCACGCCCATCGTATTGCGGCCGGTCTCGCGAATTTCTCTCACTCGTGTCCGTACCATTTGGCCTTTGTTAGTGATAAGCATGAGTTCATCCGTTTCGCGGACGCTGAGCGCACCAACGACCTCGCCGGTTTTCTCACCGGCTTTCATCGTGATAATTCCTTTGCCGCCGCGTGACTGACGCCGGTACTCGTCGAACGACGTGCGCTTGCCAATTCCGTTCTCACCGGCCACGAGGAGCATGGTGTCCGGATCAACAATGGCTATGGCGACGACGTGATCGCTTTTCGCAGGGCGAATTCCCCAAACGCCAACGGTGTTGCGGCCTTGATCGCGCAATTGCTCTTCATGGAAACGCAGGCTCATTCCCTTTCTGGTAATGAACACCACCTCGTTGTTGCCATTCGTTAGTTTTGCGTCGATCAAGCGATCGCCGTCTTCGATTTGAATAGCGATGATACCGCCGCGGCGGACGTTCGCGTAATCCGACAGATTCGATTTTTTGACGATGCCGGATTGTGTTGCGAACACGATATGCAGATTCTCGTCCCATGTTTGATCGACAACGTTCGGCCCCGTGCCTGATTTCTTGGATTGAACCCGAATCGTGGCTGCGATCTTTTCGTCAGGCTTAAGCTCAAGGATATTGGCGATAGAACGGCCTTTTGCCGCGCGTCCCATCTCGGGAATTTCGTAAACTTTCTCTACGTAAGCGCGTCCTCCGGCCGTAAAGAACATCAGATAATCGTGCGTGGTGGCGGCAAATAGATGCTCAACGAAATCGCCTTCTTCCTCTTCGGTGGCGCCTTCGCGCGTCTGCATGCCAATCACGCCTTTGCCGCCGCGCCGCTGCGCGCGAAATGCGCTCACGGCGGTCCGCTTGATAAAGCCGGCGTAGGTGATGCTGATGATGCAACCCTCGTTGACGATAAGGTCCTCGATGTTGATTTCGGCTTGGTCGGGAGCAATTGCGGTTAGGCGAGGCGAACCATACTTGTCTTGGATTTCGCGTAGTTCTTTCTTGATGATGGTGAAGACGCGCTGCTCTTTGGCAAGAATGTCGCGTAAATCGTTGATGGTTTCGACGAGCTCTTTGTATTCGTTGACGATTTTTTCGCGCTCGAGTCCGGTCAGTTGATATAGACGCAGGTTCAGGATTTCGTCCGCCTGTTGTTCGCTGAATGCGTACCGGCCATCGGTGAGACGCGCGGGATTGCGAATGAGAATGCCGAGTTGTTCGACCTGGCGTTTCGTAAATTCGAATGCAAACAGTTTCACCCGCGCTTCGTCGCGATTAGCTGATCCACGAACAATGCGCAGGAACTCATCGAGATTAGCGAGCGCAATGAGATAACCTTCCAGCGTTTCGGCGCGCTCTTCGGCTTTGCGCAGTTCATACCTCGTGCGACGCAGGACGACTTCGCGCCGATGATCGATGTAAACTGCGTTAGCATCCTTGAGCGGCAGCAACTTCGGCCGGCCGCGATCGATCGCCAGCATGGTGGTGGCAAATGAACTCTCCAACGCGGTGTGCTTGTAGAGATTGGCAATGATGACTTTCGGATTGGCGTCGCGTTTGAGCTCGATGACAACGCGCGTGTTTTCATCGGACTGATCGCCGACGTAGCTGATATCGGTCAGCACTTTTTCGTTCACTAACTGCGCGATGCGCTCGACCAGCGTGGCGCGGTTCACACCGTAGGGAATCTCCGTGATGACGATTTGTTCGCGGCCACCCTTGAGTTCTTCTATGCCGGCTTTGCCGCGCACTTTAACGCTGCCCCGGCCCGTCTCGAGATACTGGCGGATTCCGTTGGCGCCGCAGATCATGCACCCGGTAGGGAAGTCAGGGCCCTTCACGTGCTGCATCAGCTCGTCCAGCGTGATATCGGGATTATCGATTTGCGCGCAGATTCCGTCGATGACTTCGCTCAAATTATGCGGCGGAATGTTAGTGGCCATGCCGACGGCAATGCCGGTTCCGCCATTGACGAGCAGGTTCGGAAACGCTGCGGGAAAAACCGTCGGCTCGGTGCGCGTTTCGTCATAATTCGGAACGAAGTCGACCGTGTCCTTATCCATGTCGGTCATCAGCGCCGCGCCGAGATGGGTCATGCGCGCTTCGGTGTACCGCATCGCCGCTGGCGGATCGCCTTCGACGGAGCCGAAATTCCCCTGTCCGTCGACCAACCGTTCGCGCATGGCCCAGGGCTGCGCCATGTGGACAAGCGTCGGGTAAATTACCGCTTCGCCGTGCGGATGGTAGTTACCGCTGGTGTCGCCGCAGATCTTTGCGCATTTACGATGTTGCCGCCCTGGGAAAAGCGATAAGTCGTGCATCGCGTAGAGAATTCTCCGCTGCGACGGTTTAAGTCCGTCGCGCGCATCAGGCAGCGCGCGAGAAATGATTACTGACATCGAGTAATCGAGGAATGATCGCGATACTTCCTCGGCTACGTTGATGGGCTCTATTTTTTCGTTTGGATTCAACATGGAGTCTGGAGACCTCTTCTCATTAACACCGGAGCTTTAGTCCGGTGCCACTTGGGCAAAGAGGCGAAACCGTTTGAACGGTTTTTCTGCGATATAAAGCCGTTGAAACGGCTGATGCATTGAGCGCGCTTCAGGCACCGGCTGAAGCCGGGTGTTAATAATATTAGGGAAATATTTCTCATTTCACAACGTCAATAACCCTGTGCGAGCGCAGGACGCTCAGCTATGAAACGCTCCTCCCACACGCGCGAAATTTCATCGTACTGTCGGGTCGTCACAGGTGGTCCGACGCGTGCACCAGCCGGAAGTTTGATTCTCAGAAAGTTCAACACTGCGCGGATCGTGCTCTCATAATCCTGGCAGAGGTTTTCATATTCCACCGTGAAGGGTTTGATCCCGAGCCGCCGGAAGAAATCGTCCCAGATTTTCTCCTGCCGTTCAGCTTCGTGCAGTGACTGCTCGATCAGATTCGAATCAAACTCCGGTTCGCGCAGAGTGCTTTTGCCCTTCTGCACTTTCCAAAGTCCTGTCTGAAGTGCGCGAGCTGTAGACAACGCCTGACGCAACTTGTGGAGTCGCACAATGCGTACAAAACGAAGACCAGGGAAAGCGCTGCTCAGAAGCTCCAGGTCGTTTGTAGTGGAATTTCCAAAATCGTGTGCGGCTCGTAAACGCGCGAGAAAATCGTCCAAATACCAGCTCATCAGTTTGAACCCGAATACCTCGTTGCGTGTTACCTTTGTATTCACGATGGCGCGCACGTACGCGACGTAATCAGCAGCGGAATCAATTCCGAGTTCCGCTCCATAGCCCGGTTCGGCTTTTGGCAGAAAAAACTGCTTCGGCATGCCTGCCCGGCGGGTGTCGCGCAATCCGTCCGTAAGCAAATTGCTTCCCGAACGGGGAATCGTGCAGACCACATAACAGCGCCGCGGATGACGCAGCTTATGAAACAAGCCTCCCATCTCGTCTATACATCGAGATTCCGCACGTTCAGCGCATTGTCTTCTATGAATTGCCGGCGCGGCTCGACGACATCGCCCATCAGAATCGTGAACATCTTGTCAGCATCGACAGCGTTATCGTCGTTCAGGTCAACCTTCAGCAGTTTGCGTTTCTCAGGATTCATCGTGGTCTCAAACAACTCCTTGGCATTCATTTCACCGAGACCCTTGAACCGTTTGATCTGCACTCCGCGACGGCCAATCTCTAAAATCTTTTGCAAGATTTCCGGGATGGAAAACAGCGGATGCGAAACCGATTTGTCGCCTTCACCTTCGATCAACTCGAAAATGGGCCGATCGCTGGTGGCGTAATGATCGACTTTCAAACCTTTTCGAGCCAGTTCGGCGATGATTTTTTCGATCGCAGCGGATTCGTGCAACTCGACCAACCTGCCACGTCTACGTGTTCCATCCGCTCGCACCGGCGCCTCGCTTAAAGGGAGCAACTCCTGCCCTATCTCCGTGTCGAACAAATTGAGATCCAGATTTTCCTGATGAAAGTTACGGACGGCTTTCTCATCGTGAAAATAATGCGCGCTCTCCTCATTCCCGTCACGCACCTTCACCAGATAAGTGGGAAGCTTGGCGGACTTGGAACTTCGGTGAGCCAGGTACGTCTCGAAATCGCCGCCGTGGCGACGGACTGCTTCACTTAATTTTGCGAGTTTCTCCAGCGACTCGAGAATGTCCTTCAGTTGTGTCGCAGTGAATTCTTTCTCGTCGGCGAGATTCTTCAGTCGCACATCCTCGGCGCCCAATGAAATAAGAATTTTATTTAGCCGCGCGTCGTCTTCCACATATTCCTCGCGCTTCTTTCGTTTGATCTGATAAAGCGGCGGTTGCGCGATATAAATTCTTCCTGAGCGCACCAAGTCGGTCATCTGCCGGAAGAAGAACGTCAGCAACAAGGTGCGAATGTGAGAGCCATCCACGTCGGCGTCCGTCATGATGATGATGCGGCCATAACGGAGCTTTGCCATATCGAACCCGCCTTCCTCTTTGCCATTGCTCTCTTCCTTCGATTTGCCAATCCCGGCTCCGATCGCTGTGATCATCGCCTGGATTTCAGTGTTTTTGAGGAACTGATCTTCGCGCGCTTTCTCGACGTTGATCAGTTTGCCGCGGAGAGGAAGAATCGCCTGGTAGCGCCGGTCGCGTCCCTGTTTCGCCGAGCCGCCAGCTGAGTCGCCCTCGACAATGTAGAGTTCGGTCAATTCCGGATCGCGCTCGGAACAGTCAGCTAATTTTCCCGGCAAACCGCCGCCAGTGAGCGCACCCTTGCGAATAGTTTCTCTCGCCTTACGAGCAGCCTCGCGCGCTCGTGCCGCAGTAAGGACCTTTTCGAAAACGCGGCGGGCGATCGGGGGATTCTTGTCGAAATGAGTCATCAACCCGTCGTACACCGTCGAGTTCACGATGCCGTCGATCTCCGTGTTGACGAGCTTTACCTTTGTTTGTGATTCAAAGCGCGGGTTAGGCAGTTTGACGCTTAGAACGGCGATTAATCCTTCGCGTACGTCGTCTCCGGAAAGAGAAGGATCTTTGTCCTTAAGCAGGCTGTTTTGTTTTGCATACTGATTGATCGCTCTTGTAAGCGCAGTGCGGAATCCAGTGAGATGCGTACCGCCGTCGGGATTAGGAATCGAATTCGCGAACGGCAAAATCTGGTCGTTGTAGCTGTCGTTGTATTGAAGCACGACATCGACGAAGACTTCGTCACGCTGTCGTGCGATTACAATCGGCTTGGGGTGCAAGACTTGCTTGTTCTCGCCGAGTTGCCTAACGAACTCTTCGATGCCGTATTTGTAAAAGAATCGCTCGGTTTTTGGCGGATCGACGCGTTCATCACTGAGCGTGATCTCCAGACCGGGATTCAGAAACGTTAATTCCCGCAGGCGTGTCGCCAGCCGTTCGAACTTAAATTCGGTCGTGATCGTGAAAATCGTCGGATCAGGTAGGAACGTAATGAGCGTCCCTGTGGTCTTCTTGTTTTTCACCTCGCCAATGACGGTGAGTTTGTCAGTCGTTTTGCCTTTAGCGAAGGCCATGTGGTAGACCTTGCCATCGCGCGAGACCTCGGCCTTGAACCATTCTGAAAGCGCGTTTGTGCACTTCGCACCGACGCCATGAAGTCCGCCAGAATACTTGTATGCGCCCTGCCCGAATTTTCCGCCGGCATGCAGATTTGTGAGCACCAGCTCGATCGCAGGCATCTTCCATTTAGGATGAACGTCGACCGGAATACCTCGGCCATTATCGCGCACCGAGATTGATCCATCGACGTGGATGACTACTTCAATCTTCGTACAAAATCCGGCGAGATGTTCGTCGATCGAATTATCGAGAACTTCATAAACGAGATGATGCAATCCGCGTTCGTCCGGATCTCCGATAAACATTCCCGGCCGTTTCCGGACTGCTTCGAGACCTTCGAGCTTGTCGATTTGCGCCGCGTCGTATTTCTGTGTGGAGGCGATTCCGGTACCAATGTTTTCGACCGGAATTTCCTCTTGAACTTGCGCCATAGAAGTGAGGCCAGACGCCCCACATAAAGAGGATAACCGAAAAAGGCCTTGAAACAACAAATAATCTCGTGGCTTGCAACGGGTTGTTTGCACTACTAATTGAATGGAGCGCAGCCCACGAGCCCATCATATTGTAGTTCCGCCCGAAACGTTTCCCCGCTCGATTCTGGCGCCTTGACCAGCCGTTTTCAGGCTTCCAAAATAGAGTTCTTTATGCGCGTCCAAGCCTTCTGGGAAGCACGCTGGATTTTAGCCTTTATTACGGTTCTCGCGATCGTTTCAGGATTGTTTTCTGCATGGGCATTCTGGTTTTTTGTGCTGCTCTTTTTGTGCACCATTGCGTTTTTCCGTGATCCCAACCGAGTAGCCCCGGCAGATCCGAACGTAATCGTCGCCGCTGCGGATGGCACGGTGATGGACATTGTTGAACTGGACGAAAACGAAGTGCTGAAAAACAAATGTCGCCGGGTCGGAATTTTTTTGTCGGTCTTCGACGTGCACACCAATCGTGCCCCGATCGACGGTCGCATTGTTTACTGTCAGCATCGGCCGGGGCTTTGTGTTGACGCGCGCCGGCCGGATTGTTCCGAGAAAAATGAATCAATGACGTGGGCGTTTGAGAACCCACGAGTCACAATTGTTGTGCGGCAGATCACCGGCGCTATTGCGAGACGCATCGTGGCGTGGGCGAAGGTGGGCGACGACTTAAAAACAGGCGAACGCTTCGGGATGATTCGCTTCGGCTCACGAACAGAATTATATTTGCCTCTTTCCGCCACAATTCTCGTCAGGATAGGCGACCACGTGGCGGGCGGTGCGACCCCGATTGCGCGACTGCCTAACGAATGAACGAACAACCATCGAAGATTTATCTGCTGCCAAATCTAATGACGGCAGGGAATCTGTTTTGTGGGTTCACAGCCACGCTTAAAATCCTGGAAGGCGCTCTTTTGCAAAGTGCAAACGCCGATCTCGCCGCAGATCGTTTCCACGAAGCGATCTGGTTCATTCTCGGCGCCTTTGTGTTTGATTTCTTGGATGGAAGACTTGCTCGGCTCGGCGGCCACGAATCCGTATTTGGCCGCGAGTTCGACTCGCTCGCCGACATCGTTTCATTTGGCCTCGCTCCGGCGCTGATGGTTTACCGGGTCGTTCTCAACGAATTTCCAAATGCCTGTTGGATCATCGCGTTTGTTTACCTGGCTTGCGGCGCGCTGCGACTGGCCCGCTTTAATTCAGCGGCGGCGGCGAATGACGGATCGAATCATCAGAACACCTTCACGGGTTTTCCCATACCTGCAGCTGCCGGTTTGATTGCGTCGATCACGCTGTTTCTCCTTTGGCTTGCCGAAGGGGAGCACCACCTCGGCAAGTGGCGCTTCGTTCTGCCGCCGTTGTTGCTCTTTCTCTCCTTCATGATGTTTAGCCGGTTCCAATATCCGAGTTTCAAGGCCGTTAATTGGAAAACGAAGAAATCGATTCCGCGTTTCCTTGCTATCATCCTGGTGTTCATTTTCACTCTGTTAAATTACGAGTGGATGCCTGCGGTCTTGTTCCTGGCGTACTTGCTTTACGGAGTGATGCGGCCGTGGCTCTCGCGAGAATGGCAGCGCGAAATCGAAGAAGAAATCGGCGAAGAATCGTCGGAGCCGGCCGAGCAAACGCGCTGAGATTGCGACGGCCATCCATCAGTCCTGATGAACATAAAGTTGCGCAAGGCCACACCTGATGACGCGCAACGTTGCGGCGCGATTTGTTATCAAGCATTCAAGGCAATCGCTAATCAGCATAATTTTCCGCCCGATTTGCCTTCGCCGGACGTGACGATTGGGCTGCTCTCGAAGCTTATCGCAGACCCACGATTTTACGGAATCGTTGCCGAAATCGATCACCAAATCGTCGGCAGCAATTTTATGGATGAACGGTCGGCGATTGCAGGCATCGGTCCTATCACGATCGATCCGACTGTGCAAAATAGAGGAATTGGACGCGCATTGATGGACGACTGCGTGGCGCGAGTTGCAGAACGACGCTTTCCCGGCGTTCGCCTCATTCAAGCCGGTTATCACACCCGCTCACTCTCGCTGTACACAAAGCTGGGATTCGTTACGCGCGAGCCACTTGCGGTGATGCAGGGTGCCCCTCTCGATCTTCAGATTTCCGGATACGCAGTTCGCAAAGCAGTCGAAGCCGATCTGCAGGCCTGCGACCGCGTGTGCTTCAAAGTGCATGGGCTCGATCGCAGTGCAGAAATGCTCGATGCGATTAAGGAAGGAACTGCGACCGTCGTGGAACATGACGGTGACATCACGGCGTATGCGACCGTGGTCGGATTTTTTGGACATGCGGTTGGGGAAACAAATGATGGATTGAAAGCCCTCATTGGCGCGGCAACGGTATTCGCCGGTCCCGGCTTTCTGCTGCCGATGCGCAATTGGGAATTGTTCCGATGGTGCCTGGATAATGGACTGCGTGTTGTGGAACCAATGACGTTAATGAGCGTCGGTCTATACAATGAGCCGGTCGGCGCATTTTTACCTTCGATCTTGTACTAGCGAGCGCAAGCAGTCAGCGAAACGCACGACTATCAGCCTCCCCTGCATCGCGCCTTATCCGCTTTGATTCAGCTTCGCTAGTATTTCTGGATCGCGAACATCCGCCCATTCGCCCGTAAGCTCGAGTGCTTTCACTTTTTTACCGGACTGAGCAAAGTCGCGGATTGCGTCGGTCAATTCGTATTCGCCGCGTGGAGACGGTTTCAATTTTGCGGTGAAATCGAAAATGCTTGGCCGAAACGCGTAAAGCCCCGCATTATACCAGGGGCTCGTCGGTTCCCCTCGTTTTGGTTTTTCGCGAAGATCGACCAGATCCATCTCGTCATTGAGAAACACCGCGCCACCCTGACTAACGTCTTCGCCACACGTGACTGTCAGCATTGCCCCAACATCATCGGGAAGATCGACTAAGCGGTTGTAATTCGTCGGATCAACTAAAATATCGCCGTAGGCCAGGATGAATGGATGATCAGTGACGAATTCGTGAGCGAGCTCCACAACGCGCCCGGTTCCATCTTGCACCGTTTGCGTTTTATACTGAATTGCGATGTTGTAGCGCGACCCGTCGCGGAAAAAATCCTGCACGGCATCAGCGCGATAGCCAACGACAACAAGACAATCGCGTATCCCTGCGTCGCGCAGTCCTTCGATGATGTGCTGTAGGACCGGTTTCCCGCGCACCTGGATCATCGGTTTCGGAACATCCGCGGTAAGCTCGCGCATCCGTGTACCGCGGCCCGCTGCGAGGATTACAGCTTTTTGGATTTTCATGGTGCATCGGCTTCTCTGAAGACAATACTAATCTTCACAACTTGTCCGTACCCAACATTGCGTTGACGACGACGCGATCCACCTAGCTGGTTTTCTTTTCCGGGATGATGAGCGCAGGCAAGTTGGCTTCCTTGATCAATTCGGTCACCTTCGCGACATCTTCCTGCTTGACCTGCGCCCACTTCGTTAGCTGCTCGTCGAGTTGTTTGCTTAACATTTCAAACACCTCGAGCTGCGGTTTGGTCGGTTCCTTGTCGCCGGACTCAATGATGTGACTAAACGTGTCAAAGCGCTCGTTCAACATGTTCGGGAAAGCCAGATTTGCTTCTGATCCCTTCATATTCACTTGAATAAGTTTCTGTTCGACCTCCGACATTTTGTGGTCGAGATCATCTGCTACGGCGAGAGCCGGCTTTAATCGCTGGTCATCACCAAAACGTTTATGCAAATTCTCGATCTGCGATCGTAAATCGCGGATTTCATTGACAGCCTGGTGCAATTCAGAAATTCGATCATTCACCTGTTTGGCCAAAGTGAATTGCGTTTGCAGCGCCACTTCCTGTCCTTTGTTTCGCGGATCGACCACTAGCTTCAGCGGCGCAGTCTGCGATTTGCCGCCGATGGTTAGTTTCAGCTGATAATCGCCCGGCAACGCCAGTGGGCCCTTTGGCCCCGTGCTCGAATAGAACGCTCCAGGGATCTGAATCGGATCGTTGTAACGGAGGTCCCACGCGAACCGGTTCATTCCTTCTTTAGCCGGGATGGTCTTCACGCGCTCAACGCGATCTGGCCATTCAGGTGGTTGCTCCCCTTCCTTTTTTTCCTTGCTGGAAAGATGCCTAACGACTTTGCCGGAATTGTCGAGAATATCGAGCGAGACTTCTCCTTTTGGCGCGGTCTTGAAATAGTAGTCGATCATCGCGCCAGGCGGCGGGTTGTCACCGACTGGCTGCCGTTTGTCGAATTCCTCCGGGTAATGCAAACGCAGCGCGGTCTGCGGTTGATAAAGAATCACGTCCGGTGGTGATTGCGCATTCAGTTGTCGAAGCGGCGTTAAATTGTCCAGCACCCAGAACGAACGGCCGTGTGTCGCTGCGACGAGATCGTCATCTTTAACGACGAGATCGTGTATCGGCGTTACCGGCAGATTCAGCTGCAACGGCTGCCAGTGCGCGCCGTCATCAAACGACACGAAAGCGCCGAGTTCAGTTCCCGCGTAGAGCAAACCTTTGCGCTTGGGATCTTCGCGCACCGCGTGCACATACGCGCCGTCGGGAATTCCAGTAGTGATCGGGCTCCAGGTTTTTCCGAGATCTGTTGTTTTGAAAATGTACGGTTTGAAATCATCTAGCTTATGCCGGTCAACGGCTACATAAGCTGTGTTCGCGTCGTTAGGCGACGGATCGATGATGCTCACGGTGCTCCAATCCGGCATTTTCGGCGTCACTTTTGACCAATGCTGGCCATCATCAGTCGTAACATGAACGAGCCCGTCATCTGTTCCTGCCCACAATGTACCCTTGTTCACGGGTGATTCTGCCAGCGCAAACACCGTGTCGTAGTATTCGACTGAAGTGATGTCGTTTGTCAGCGGACCGCCGCTTGGTTGCTGTTTGGATTTGTCGTTGCGAGTGAGATCGCCGCTAATCTGAGTCCAGCTTTGTCCGTCATCGGTTGACTTGAAAACGGATTCACCCGCTGTGTAAATCACGTCCGGGTTATGTGGCGAAAGCATCAGCGGCGAGACCCACTGAAAGCGATGCGTCAAATCGGCCGCGCCGTGACCGGAGTTATCGAGCGGCATTGGACTGATGTCTTGTACTTCCTCTTTGTTTTTTTCGTAGCGATTGATGAAGCCCTCGTTGTTCGAATAGATGACGTGCCAGTCCCGCGGATCAGGGATGACAAACCCGCATTCACCGCCACCAGCTTCAAACCAATTCTGCCGGCCAATCACTCCTGAATCCGAGCGGCTCGCAATGCCGACATTCGAATTATCCTGTTGCGCGCCGTAAATGTGGTAGGGAAACGCATTGTCCACGGCTACGTGATAAAACTGCGCAGTAGGCTGGTTATTTTGAGTGGTCCAGTTTTTGCCCCCGTCAGTGGAAATGGTTGCGCCTCCATCGCTCACATTGGCGATTCGGTTCGGGTTCGTCGGATCGATCCAAAGTCCATGATGATCCCCATGCCTCGCAGGCATGAGGTTGAATGTCTTTCCGCCGTCGACCGATTTAAAGAGGCCTGTGTTTAACACGTAAACCGTGTCTGCAGATTTTGGGTCTGCGTAAACCTTGCTGAAGTACCAAGCGCGCTGACGAATTCGACCGTCGTCATTTATCCGCGTCCAATGCTGGCCGGCGTCATCGGAGCGGAAGAGGCCGCCGTCCTTCGCTTCAATAATCGCATAGACACGATTGGAATCAGCTCCGGAAACAGCGATGCCGATCCTGCCGAGAATTCCGTCAGGAAGACCATCCCCCTCAAGGCGTTTCCATGTGACGCCGTTGTCTTCAGATCGATATAATCCGCTGCCCGGCCCACCACTCGAAAAAAACCACGGCTGTCGCCGCGCCTGCCAAAGGGACGCAAACACAATATTCGGATTATGCGGATCGAAAACAATGTCGATGCCGCCTGTGTTTTCATCTTTGGATAAAACTTTCCCCCAGGTTTTACCACCGTCGCTTGTGCGAAAAATTCCGCGTTCCTGATTCGGCCCAAATGCATGACCCAGCGCCGCTACGAGAACTACATTCTCATTTCGTGGATCGACAATCAGTGCTCCGATCTGTCGAGTATCTTTTAATCCTACGTTCTCCCAGGTTTTACCAGCGTCGATGGATTTGAAAACACCGGTGCCATAGGTCGTGTTGCCGCGGATAGCCGCTTCGCCCGTCCCGACATAAACCACGTTGTGATCCGATGCCGCCACCGCCAAAGCACCCACGGATGAAATCGGTTCTTTATCGAAGAGCGGCGTCCAGTTTGCGCCGCCGTCAGTCGTTTTCCAGACCCCGCCGGCAACCGCGCCGAAATAATACGTGTCTGGCTCGCCTACGACGCCTTCGATCGCCAGCGCGCGTCCACCGCGGAACGGACCGACTTGCCGCCACCGCATGCTATTGAACAGCTTTTCGTCGATTGTTCCCGGAGGCGTTGGGGTAGGGGAACCAGCCGATTCAACAGAAGCTGGTGACATCAAAACAGCCAAAAGAAATCCAACCAGCGCAAGAAGACGGTGATGTGGAGCAATCATCCGCCTACAGTGTAAAGCTTGCGGCTTCCTTCAACTGGAATCGCGCAAAGTGCGCGATGCTTTCGCAAGACTGCAGCGAACGCGAATCAGACTTGTTAGATCGCCCCAGACCCTCTAAACATCTGCCTCAATATGGCTCGTTTAACAGGCTCCGCGCTCTCGACACTCTAATTCGATCGCAGCTTCGCCATGCTCTTTAATTCGCTCACATTCGTCGTTTTCTTCGTAGTCGTTGTCACGCTTTACTGGAGCATTCGGTCGTGGCAGGCGCGGAAAAATCTGCTCGTCATAGCCAGTTATATTTTTTACGGCGCCTGGAACCCACCGTTCGCTGCGCTCTTGTTCGGAACCACGGCGATGGATTTCTGGCTTGGCCGGCGAATGGCCAAAGCCAGAGATCAACATGCAAGACGCCGCTGGCTGGTTGCAAGCGTTTGCATGAATCTGAGCATGCTGGGGTTCTTTAAGTACGGAAACTTTTTGCTCCAAAATTTTCAGTGGCTGCTCGCGCGGTTGGGGATCATCTATCAACCGCCGCATCTGGACATTCTGCTTCCGGTCGGAATTTCCTTTTACACTTTCCATTCACTTTCGTACACGCTCGACATTTACCGAGGTGTGCTGCGGCCCACTAAATCTTTGCGTGATTTCATTCTGGCCGTCTCCTTTTTTCCGCAGTTGGTCGCCGGTCCAATTGTCCGCGCCGGTGACTTTCTCCCGCAGCTTCTCCATCCCCCACGTCTAAAAAACGGTCAATTTCTCTGGGGACTGGCACTGATGACTCTGGGAATGTTTCAGAAAATTGTTCTTGCCGACACTCTGCTATCCAGTTCCGCCGATCGCATATTCGGTTATCCCGGACCACTGGTTGCGCTAGATTCGTGGGCCGGAGTGCTTGCATTTGCAGGGCAAATCTTTTTCGATTTCGCCGGCTATTCCCTCTGTGCAATCGGTGCCGCGTTAACTCTCGGTTTTCATCTCAAGGACAACTTTCGTTTTCCGTATGCGGCGATCGGCTTCTCGGATTTTTGGCGGCGGTGGCACATCTCGCTTTCCACTTTTCTTCGTGATTACCTTTACATTCCGCTCGGTGGCAATCAGGTCAGGCCGTTTCGTGCGGCACTGAATCTTGTCATCGTCATGTTCCTCGGCGGTCTTTGGCACGGTGCCGCGTGGACTTTTGTTGTGTGGGGCTTGCTACACGGCTCCTATTTGGTGATCGAACGCATCTTTCGCGTTTCGTTTGAAGAGAAACCGTGGGCGAGCACGTTACCTATTCGCGTGCTCGCATGGTTCGCCACTTACGCGGCCGTTTGCATCGCGTGGGTGTTTTTCCGTGCGTCCGATTTCACGATCGCGAGCCGAATGCTCGGCGGCATGTTCGGTCAACATCCGCACGGCGACGCGATTCTTTCCACGCGTGAATTATTGCAAATTGGAACCGTCACCGCCGGTTTAATCGCGATGCATTGGGCCATGCGCGATAACACATTTGAGACAGCGGTAATGCGTTTGCCGCCATGGACGATCGCGGCCATCGGATCCGCGATGATTTGTGCCATCATTGTCACTCAAGGAAGCAGTAATGCCTTCATCTATTTCCAGTTTTAAAGAACGCCTGCGGCTGCCGCGCTTGTTCTTCCGCAAACCTTCGCGGGAGGAAGAAATCCACGGCGGTCCGCCTCTGGAATTCGAGCGCCCGATTCCGCCCGCGCCATGGGGTGGAATTGCCGTGGCCGTCACCATCGTTGTCATCGTTGCGACGGCGGCGTGGGAGTTGTACTGCCGGTCGCTCGGCTATGGCCCGACCCTCAATGACAACGAAGATCTTTGGACCATGCGACGCCGAATTGTTGAGCCGGAATCCATTGTCATTATCGGTGATTCACGTGCTTGGTTCGATGTCGACTTGGATGAATTCCAAAAAGGGTTAGGAAAACGACCGATCCAACTCGCAATGGCTGGCTCCACCGTTTTACCTGCGCTCGCAGATTTGGCGGATGACAAAAACTTTCGCGGCACAATTATTTGTAGCGTTGTTCCGCATTTATTTTTCGCACCGCCCGGTTCTCCGCCGATGGACCGTGCTGAGAAAGGAATAAAGCGGTTTCACAATCAAACGCCCGCCCAGCGTGTCAGCGAATATCTCGGGATGCCGCTCGAAGAACATGTCGCGTTTTTGAAACCGGATGATTTAAGTCTCGAAGCGCTATTAAACCGATTGCCGATTACAAATCGTCCGGGCGCGTTAGTGCCCCCGCGTTTTCCGCCGTACTTTCAAACTGAAGACCGCGAACGTCGCGCCCGAATGTGGGAGAAATGCGCTGAACCTGGGAGCGACTTAGCGAAACGGATCCAACAAATCTGGATTCCGTTGTTCACACCGCCACCGCCGCCGACTTACATTCCGAAGGACGTTTTCTTCGCTCAACTGAATGAAGGAATCAAAAAACGTTTTGCTGACGTGACCGCCGCCGTGGAAAAAATCCGATCGCGCGGTGGAAAGATTGTTTTCGTTCGCTTTCCAAACAGCGGGGGACTCAAAGAGCTCGAAGATCGGATCACGCCGCGCGAGAAAACCTGGGATCCGCTTTTGAAAATGACAAATGCGCCTGGAATTTATTACTCTGATTTTTCTGATCTCTCTGGGTTTAATTGTCCCGAATGGTCGCATTTATCTGGGAGCGATTCGGTGGAATTCAGCAAACGCCTCGTTCCGCATCTCAGAGATGCACTGAACTTGTAGGTTCTCGATTGCGGCTGCGGACTTGCCGTCTCTACTACGCGTTAATTGCAGCCATGCTGGGCGCGCGAGCTTCGATCGGGGCGCCACCTGTTGAACTACCGCCAAATCGTCGCGCAGCGAAATACGACCCGATCACGAGCACCGCTGCGATCAGCTGTGCTCCGAGCGTCTCGACTGTGGGAAAAACGGCGAACCAGAGCCCCATCCAACCCGGGATGTATGTTTCAAGAAACGGGATCGGCGTGGTGGGAATCCAATGCGCGCGCTGCATCTCCTGGGCTTGCTCACCGACCATTACAAGCAGCACGACCCCTAATAGGATGCCGGTCGTGATTAGCATCTTCCGATACGGCAGGCGTTGCTGAACAATAAATGTGAGCACGGCCACCATGCCCGTCAGCACAAGGCCCAACAGCGCTCCCTTCAGCACAACCCCGCCACCGAGCCGCAAATTGTAGCTCTGCAAGAAAAGCACCACTTCAACGCCTTCGCGATACAGCGACGTGAATCCGAGCAAGATTAAACCCCACCAAAGACGACTCTGTGAAATTTCCGCTGTGCGCGCGTTTTCGAGTAAGGTTTTCCGCCGGCGATTATGGGCGCGAATCCAGCCGCCCCAGTAAATTTTGTGAAAGAACCAATTCATGATGACCAGCAGAACAACGATGGCCAGCAAACCGGTGGCAGCCTGAAGATCGAGTGCTGACATATTATCACTCAGCGAGCCAACGATCCGGACGGCGATGCCCCACGTAAGCAGAGTGGCAACAAATGCAAAGGCGGCACCGAAGGCGACTGGCCGGCGATGCTCGCGCTTGGAGCCGGTCATGCTTGCGGTAACGGCTGCCAGCACCAGAATGCATTCCAAGCCCTCGCGGAAAACAAGAAT
>DASYSX010000142.1:0-16921 GCA_036002955.1 Candidatus Udaeobacter sp.
TTCGTCATTCTAATCATGCCCGCTGACTCTAAAATGATCGAAGTCGATCGCCTTGTTCGAAAATTCGGTGATCGCCCGGTACTCAACGACATCTCATTCGACGTCCATCGCGGCGACACGCTTGTTATTATGGGCGGTAGCGGCTGCGGTAAGAGCACGTTACTGCGGCATATGATTGGCTCCATGCAGCCAACCTCCGGAATGGTGAAACTGTTTGGAGAAGAAGTAACCGGGATGAGGGAACGCGAACTCCTCCGCATCCGGTTGCGATTTGGAATGTTGTTCCAGTCTGGTGCGTTGCTTGCCTCGTTGACAGTGGGCGAGAACGTGGCGCTGCCACTTTTGCAGCACACCAACAAATCCGTTGATGAAATCGAAGAAATCGTGGAGCAAAAACTTCAGATGGTCGGTCTCACTGGTTTTGAAGATCTCAGGCCGGACGAAATCAGCGGAGGAATGAAGAAACGTGTGGGACTTGCGCGTGCGCTGGCGCTTGATCCGGAGTTACTGTTTAGCGACGAGCCGACTTCCGGACTCGATCCCATCATGACCGCGGTTGTTGACGAACTCACAATGAAACTGACGCGCGGGAGAGGCATGACCGCTGTGGTGGTCAGTCACGATATGACCAGTGCATTTCGCATCGCTACGCGGATGATTATGCTTGGCCACGGCGGCATTGTGGCGCAGGGTACGCCGGATGAAATCCGCGCCAGTTCGAATGCCGAGGTGCACCAATTTATTAATGGCGAACCCGATGGTCCTATCCCGCTAAACCTTTCCCAGAAAGAACACGAACACCATCAGCAAGTGAAACCGCGACCCTTCGCCCGCGCGCGCGGCAGATTTCATCGGAAGACAGGATGACGTCGACGTCATAAATGACGAAGCACTAATGACGAATGACGAAGAGGAAACAGGCGAGAAACGTGCTTACGACCTAGAAGAGCGAACGCCGCGATTCGGCCAAGGAATTGCACGTAATTTTCTCGAGTATTTGGAGGAACGGAAAGAATGGATGACGAAAGTCCGACGATGATTAGACCACGAATGCGATTCGTTATTCGAGCTTCGTCATTAGTTCGTCATTCGTCATTCGTCATTCGTCATTCCGATACATGAAGCGCAATTTGTCCGATTATTTCGTCGCGCTGTTTGTGATCGTGTGCAGCGTTGTTCTGCTCGGCGCGTTAACATTTGCACTTTCCGGACGACAACTGAAAAAACCGACGCGAACGCTGCAGATCAATTATGAAGATGTGACCGGCGTAAAAGTGAATTCCGAGGTACGCTACGCAGGCGCGCCGGCGGGACGCGTGATCGCGATGCGGACCCTTAACGCGCAGGAGCGTGAAGCAACTGCAAACAAAAATGATGCAGTTCGCGTGACGGTCAGCCTCGACGAAGGAATTCCCCCCTTGCCCAAAGACGTTACCGCTACACTCAGTTCCGACACGATGTTGTCTCCGAAGTTCGTGGCGCTTTCTGCAGGGACGCCTGGCGGTCAGACGCTGGCAAACAATGCCGCGATTGAAGGTCATCCAGCATATGGGCTTGAACAGATCACCGCGGCAGCGGGACCATTATTCGATAACGCAAATAAATTGCTCAATAATCTGGATGTCACGGTCAAAGATCTAAAGAGAGATCTCGACAATTTCGCGCCCAAGCTCGGGCCGCTGGCCGATGCGCTAAAGATGGATGCGGATCATATACAAAACGTGATCACAAACCTCGATGGTCTCGCCAAGGGTGCGGACTCGGTCTTGGGAACAGCCGACAAATTCATCAGCGGCACCGACAAGGACGTTCAGGAACAATTGAAACAACTCCACGTCACGCTCTTGAACCTGAAAGTCGTCACTACCTATGCTAAGGAGCTGGTCGAAACGCTCGCCGAAAAACCAAATCGAGTCATCTTCAGCGGCAAACCGGCCACGCTCACACCGGAGTCCGAAATCCTTAAAAGCTCCAAGCCTCTGCCGGCGCGAAAACCGTAGTTGTCGCAGCGTCGGTGTGCGACGCGTGGTCGTTTGTCTCGCTTCACAAGCATTAGGAAGATAACCTGCCAGGTTATCTCGGCAGGCTGGCAGCTTGCCAGCCGAGTCAGGGGGCTGCCTGAGTTCCAGTGACCCAGGACCTCACAAAAGCGACGATGAGCTTGTCTCCTCGCATTGGTAACCGTTACGACTTACTCGCAACAATGTTCCTTGCCTAGCGAGGCGAACTAGCTGCGGAGTCGCCGATACCGCCGCATCATTTTAAAAAACCGCAACGAATCGCGCCCGGGATGAATCTTGCTGACTTGGTCGGTATATACGGTCGTGATAGGAACCGACTCAATCCTGTAGCCTTTACGGCTGGCAATGATGAGCGCTTCAGTCTCGTAATCGAATCGGTGGCCGCCGCCAAGCAAGTCTGGAATTATCTCTCGATGGATCATGCGATAACCGCATTGCGTGTCCGGAATCTTTTGTCCGCAAAATCGGCTGATCTGACTGCTCATATGGCGATTCACAACGCGCCGCACCAAGGGCATACGGCCAACATTGTCCATGCGGTTGCCAATAAAAAACATCGGTTGTGTCACCGAGGCTGCCGCCAGCAAAAATCGATCGATCTCTTCGGGAAGATGTTGACCATCAGAATCCAAAAGGATCACCCAGGTGATTTGTCGATCTTGTCCGCTGCCCGACGGATTTGCTGGTCCAAGCCAGTGCGCGAGTCCGGTTTTAATTGCTTCGCCTTTGCCTTTGTTTTGAGCGTGAACAATAAGCTCCGCGCCGGCTTCGCGCGCGCACTGTTCCGTCCGATCGGTTGATCCGTCATCAACAACGAGAACGTGGTCCAGCCGCTCGCAGGTTCGACGCGCGATGTCGCCGATGTGTCTTTCGTCCTGATACGCCGGAATCACCGCGGCGGTTTGCGATCGGATATTTTCTGTCATGTCGAGCGAAGCCGAGACATCCCGTTGCGAAATCTTAACGTGTTGCCGCGGGGTTCCTCGACTTCGCTCCGCTTCGCTCGGAATGACAGTGATTGCAAGCTTGATGCTGTAGCGTGCGCTGTCCCCAGCGCAGAATAAAATGAATTTGCATTTACTCCGCTGAGTACGGCGGAAGAGTACTCCGCTTCGGTGCCATCACCGACGCACAACCGGATGAAAATCGGCCGCGTGATAGGAGCTACGGACCAGCGGTCCAGAGGCGACGTAGAGAAACCCTTTCGTACGCGCGATGTCCCCGTAATAATTAAATTGCTCGGGCGTGATGTATTCGACAACGGGCAAATGCTTCGCACTCGGACGTAAGTACTGACCCAGGGTCAAAACTTCACAGCCGACCTCCCGCAAATCGTCCATGGTCTGGAAAAGTTCAGTCTCCTTTTCGCCGAGACCGAGCATTACACCGCTCTTTGTTACAATCCCGGCATCGGGGGACGACAGTTCCTTTGCACGCCGCAAAACTTCCAAAGACGTCTGATACTTTGCGCGCGAACGCACGACAGGCGTCAGCCGTTCGACCGTTTCCATATTGTGATTGAAAATGTCGGGGCGAGCATCGAGCACCATCTGGATGCACCACTCATGTGCGTGAAAATCCGGAACCAGCACTTCGATGACGATTGAAGGATCCATCTCGCGGATGGCAGTGATCGTGTGCGCGAAATGATCTGCGCCGCCGTCCTTTAGATCGTCGCGAGCAACCGCAGTGATTACGACGTGTTTCAAATTCATCCGGCGCACTGCTTCGGCGACGCGTTTAGGTTCATCGTCTTCAAGCGCGAATGGTTTCGCCGTCGTCACTGCGCAAAATCCGCATGCGCGCGTGCAACGATCGCCGGCGATCATGAAAGTAGCGGTGCCTTGGCTCCAGCATTCCCAGCGATTCGGGCATTGCGCGCTCTCGCAAACCGTGTGCAAGCGCAAATCTGAAATCAGCGCTTTGGTCGAAAAGAAAACCGGATTCGACGGCAGCCGCACCTTGATCCACGGCGGCTTCTGGGCCTGGTGCAGGGTTGGATCAATCTTCGCGCAGGACATTTCGAACAAAAGTTACAACGTTAAAAACGTTACAAAAGTTAAATCGCTGCGCACCGCCCTTACTAATGCCTACGCCATCATCATCGCGCAACTGGTCGAACAATTTCGCTTTGCCCGCAGGCGGCATTCTCCCTACGATGTCTGGCATGACAGCGACCCTGTCGCCTCAGGTTTCAAACTCAACCCGGATTAGACCCAAAAAATGGGTATGTCTCTGGAAAGACCCAAATTTTGGGTCGAATTCTCGTTAGGCCGTAAGAACCGCGCATGCTTCAACGATTGCAAAGATACATTTTGCGGCAGAGGATGAGGCGCTCGGTTACACTTGCCACGGCGGCGCTATATTCAGAGCACTTCGATATGGACGACGTTTTGCGACGCCTCGCAGACACGAACGATTCAGATCAACTGCTTTTCGCCTACATCGCGATTCAAGTTGCCACGAACTTATCGACACCGATTTCCGCCGGGGATATCGCCTACGGTCTCAAACTGTTGGGTTCTGCCAGCCGAGATGCTCTATCTTTGAACAAGGAACTAGCCGAGCTCGGCTGGTCTGAAAAAGCACAGGAGCTTCTAAATCGAAAGGCCGCATGCCGCGCGGATGAATATTCATGCGAAGCCGCAATATATCGATTTGAGAAGGCAAAGAAGGGACCAAGCAGCTATGAGGAACGGGAGAAGTGGATACACATGGCCGCCAGCGTCGCCGAAGCGAGAGAAGAGCTTGAGACATACCTCGACGACAAGGCTTCCCGCGAAGCCGCAGAATCGGCATTTCAGAACTTACTCGATGAAGTCAAAGCCCAAAGCGCAGAAAGCAACTTCAATACTGAAGATTCACAACATTGGCTGGAGCGCCTTGCACAGCCAGAGCTCGCCCACTGGGAGGCCAAACCGCAATCGGAGAAAGAATGGTGGTATGCGAACACCAAACCAGAGGACCGCGGGGGCATTCTTCGAACCGAGATTGCAGCGGCGGCAAGCTATAATAAGTTTCTCGACGTCCCGGAAGCTACCCGCGAGGCTATCACTAAGCGACTCAGCGAGCAAGCTGATGGCGCACGGATCCGACTGCGAGAGCGCCTTGCCAACCAAACTCCTGAAGACGTGTGAATCTACGTCGCATGAGCACGACGATGAGCCCGCCGCTGGTCGGCGTATGACCAACGGCAGCAAATGTTCGTATCGTTAGGCTTATGAAGGATTGGCATTCGGTTACCTGACGGCGTCAATGGAAAAATGCACTTCCCAACAGCATTGGATGGTTGCATCCGTCACAGCAATTAACGCTGCGTTTATCGCGTCTGCCGATCACATCGCCAAGGGGCTTCCCCATCTGCTTGCTACTGTTCTGCTCACCCTTGCTATGATTTGGGGCGTTATTTTTGTCTGGCTCAGACATGGCGCCTACTACTACTATCGCGATGCGCTGGCAGACTTGATGAAAGACGAAACGTATCTCCCTACTGATATGAGGCGTCACGCAAATAGAGGCACCACACAAGCGCTCTCTGGTGTTTGGGTTTTCTCTCTTTGGATTCTCTTCAGTTCCATTCTCGCCTTTGTCACGCTATGGCACGCCTAAAAGGCCTAACCCCTATGAAGAGTGTCAACGATAAGTTTTAAGATGGTGGTGGCATAGGCTTGTTAGGTTAGAGTTGGCGGTGATTTCTGAAACGCTTCCGCTTCCACTGTTCGCTTGAGTTCTTCAGCGGCTGATACTCCTATCCGCGCATCTCGATATTATTTGCGACAACGCAATGTGACTTATTCCATCTTGGTGAAGCGGAACGGGCGCGATCCAATCTAAAGCGACGGTGCGAGCGGCAGGGGCGACGATCGGACCAGGTTAGGTTCCGAACACACGCCACGTTCCAAAACTGTTCCCCTCGAAGTCACTTGTTAAATCCGCGCATGCACATCCAGACCGATCTTGATGAGCGAACCGGAAAGTTTTACCTTCTTAACGGCGACCTTGAGTGAGGCCGCCCCTTCGTGATGAACGATTGTATTTTTCATAGAGCGGGTGAGTCTAACAGCTCGCCCGCTCCCTTACATGCCATCTAATCGCTGGAGCCAACCGCTGGCCGTCGTACTGAAGGGCTGAAGGACGAATTGTGAAGGAGAAAGTTGAAGCAATGCTCGCTCTCGCAAGCGGTGCTAATCTTGTTGTCGTTAGGCAATGCACAACCCAGCCGTCGCGCAGATGAGAAAAACAAAATGAGATCCCGAATACCTACTTGCTTTGCAGCTGCATTTATTTTCCTACTGAGCGCAGTCATATCGACCGCTCAATCTGCAAATCGAATCACAATTCTTTATGACGCTTTCGGCAAGTCTTCCAGCCTGAAAAAGGATTGGGGATTTTCGGCGTTCGTAGAATATGCCGGCAAGCGAATCCTTTTCGATACTGGTAACAACGCCGATACCTTTGCGCAGAACGTCAAAGTCTTGGGCATTGATCTTAAGAAATTAGATTTCGCCGTGATTTCACATCGACACGGAGACCATACGAGTGGGCTGAATTATCTATTGAGTATCAATCCCAGGGTAAAAATCTACGCGCCAAAGGAAGGATTTGGGGTATTCGGGGCCGCCTTGCCAGGCACATTCTATCGCAAGGATGAATCGCTACCTGATTATATGCGTTATTACGACGGGGAACCTCCCGCGAAGATGACGTTCGGCGCGCCCTGGCCAGGCGCCAACTTTGTTTGGGTCGATACCTTAATTGAAGTTGCACCAGCAATCTATTTGATTTCGACAGTCTCGCAGACGCCTGGCACACTGGAACTGCGTGAGCTTTCGTTAGCCATTAAGTCGTCGAAGGGCGTGGTCCTAGGAGTCGGATGCTCGCATCCCGGAATTGAGAAGATATTGGAAGCATCAACGGCAGTTGACAAGCATGTGCATCTTGTCTTCGGCGGACTCCATTTGGTAACAACTCCAGACCCAGAGATTGCACGTCTTACCACCGCCTTGCATGACCAGTGGAAAGTCGATCGACTGGCAGCGGGTCACTGCACAGGAGAGCCAGCTTTTGCCGCTTTTCGCAAAGCTTTCGGTGATTACTATCTCTACGCGGGACTAGGCAGCGTTATAGAACTTCCGTGAGCTTGCAATATCAAGTGAGGATATAAACGAGCGGATTAGAGAGAATGATTTGGTAAAAAACTACGGAAGAATTCCATCCACATCTCGTTAGGCCCATGAAGCGCGTCCCCGTCTTTGCAGCACTACTGTTATCTGCAACTGCCTGCGCGAGCGAGCACTCTCATCAGTTCCTGATATTGCGTCCAGCACCGAAATCGTTCCATAGCGAGATGGAGAGCGAAGCGGCGCTCGCCAAGATTGACGCATACCTTGGTGGACACGGGTTTCGCTCTCAGCCCGTTGAGCGCAAAACGCCGTCAGGGTTTGGCGCGGCCCGGCGGTGGACGAAGCCCGGCCTCGGCGCCTTCTCTACATATACGCACGCCGACGGTAGCTTGGCGATTTCCTGTCGCTGCACGGCGGCGAATCACTCATCAGGTTACATTGAGATTGCGCAGGGACTGCGGGCTATCGATTATCGCGCGCTTCACTTTACCGTCCATGAAGCCACTCGCCTTTGACCGCCAACGACCTAACCATCCGACAGAGCGAACGGCGGGTCCGTTCCGCGTTTACATTTTGAGATGACTTCCACACTCCCACGCTGCCGGCGATGCGCGGTCTCGTCCGCCGTCGCTCATCTTGTTATCGTTAGGTGCGATGCAATCTTCGCAACTCGGGATGACAGCACGTCATAATTTCGTCCTCCCAGACAGGGCGGCGGATAGCGTCAATTCATCGGCTGATTCGAGACCGCCACCCGCTGGGATCCCTCGGGCGATGCGGGTGAGCGCGACCGGTTTGTTCTTTAACAGGTCGACGATGTAATTCGTTGTGGCTTCGCCTTCGACATCCGCTGCCAACGCAAAAATGATTTCCGAAATTTTTTCCCGATCGATGCGATCCACCAGTTCTTTGATGCGCAAGTCTTCGGGAGCGACATGGTCGAGCGGCGAAATCTTGCCGCCGAGCGCATGATATCGACCGCGAAATGCGCCCGTTTTTTCGAGAGGGAGAATATCGGTCGCTTGTTCTGTGACGCAGAGCAGATCAGTCGAGCGAGATGAGTCGGCGCAGATTTCGCAAATTTCGTCGGCGGCAAAGAATCCGCACAAATTGCAGGAGTGGATGGACTGACGCGTGCCGGTAATGGCGCGCGCAATTTGCTCAGGTTGATCCCCCCGTGCGCGCACCATCCAGAGCGCAATGCGCTCCGCGGAGCGCGGACCGACGCCCGGCATTTGCCGCAGTTGCACGATCAGGTCTCGGATCGCCGCCGGATATTCGGTTCTTCTCATGCTATACCTGGCGGCGAGCACGGCGCGCCCGGCGGTCGCGCCCTACCAAGATTTGTCTGCGACGCCCAGCGCAGTCGCGCCCTACCGAGTTTATTCGTGCGTCCATTGCGTCAATTGCAGGATGAGCGGCTCCAGTCGGCGCATATAAAATTCCAGCGCGGGATCGTCTTCGGTTTCCGAGCCGCGCGCCTTTTGGAATTCGGCATACGACTCCGCCCACCGTTTCTCTCGATACAGAACTACCCCGCTCCAAAATGAATCGCGCTTCGCGACGCGTTCTGGTCCAGCTTCAGTCGCGAGGCAAAGCGGTTCGTAAACTTCAAGCCGGTCATGTGAATTTAGTCCGCTCACAAAATCAATTGGGCGCGCGACGACTGTTTCACTCACTCGATCAAAAGTCGACGTCTCCATCAAAGCCCGGGATCCGTAGAAACGATTCAGCGCGCAAAATCTCCGCGCCAGGTCGATGGGTTCGCCTCTCGCCAGGAGCAGCGGTCGCCGGCTGTCTTGTAATGCACCGGCTACGATCACGCCGGAGCTGATTCCCGCCCGGATGTCGTCTCCCCTGGCAATCACCTTCTCCTTATCTTCATTCTGTTCGCGAGAATTCTTAATGAAGTCGAGAACAACGCGCGTTGCTTTTTGCGTGTGTTCCGGGTCAGGCGCAGGAAATCCAAAAACGCCGACGACGCCTTCTCCGTCGGCGGCTTGCAGGTAAGCACCTGCTTCCACCAATCGCGCAGCGGTCTCGCGGATGAATTTTGCCGCCGTCTCAGTGAACCTGGCAGGCTCTCCGCCTTCCGCGAACGTGAGTTTGTTACCGATATCGCAAACGATTACGCTTACGTCGTACGTCTTTGGCTCAGCCTCGAACGAAATTGTCCCGTCTTTAAGACGGCGAAATTGCTCGTTGGAAACGCGATCGGTAAACAATGTGCGGATTAGATGCGAGCGATTCCGGCGTAAGAAAACCGACCAGCCTTGTGCGGCAAAGACCGCAAAGAAGACTGCCAGGACTGAAGGCCCCGGCTGAAAAAATACGCGGTAAAGAGAGCAAACCCACGCGAGGCCAAACAATTCCACCAGTAATAATCCGATTAATAACCAGGTGCGCCATCGTCCCCCACCTGCGGAATTGCTCAAGCTGAGCCAGGCGACGCCGAGGCCGATCATCAAGATGAAGACGTATTGCCATTTCTCGCCGACGACACGTGTAGCGGCCGCGTAATCAGTGACGAGCTGCGCGGCGGCAGTCTCAAATCCAGAGATGACTTTCGTTGCGTGCAGCGCTCCGACAATCAGCGCAACGCCGACTCCAATGATGAGCGTTGTGATCAACGACCGCTTCATCAGAATCAGGCGTTTTGCGCTGATGCAGCCGGATAGTACGACTGCACCACAAGGTCGCTCAGAAATTTGTCCGGAGCGTCGATTGCCGCAGCATCTAGAACAAAGTGCGTCCGGCCCGTGTTCTTTTTGATAAGGCTCAATCCAAATTGGAAATCCTTGAACAGATGCGCGCACAGGTCGGTCATGGTCATTCGCTCGGCTTGCGCCCGCTCGACGAGGCGACGGATGGCGCTGTCGTCGAAAACGAGTTCTAATCCATGTTCCTTGCTAAATTTCTCCGCGAATTCGCGCGCGCCGGCTTCGAGCATTTGCGCCTCGAGCTTGTGTCCTTCCGCCATCAGTTGCTCGAGGACGCGTTGTGGCTCGCGCACCAGCGCCGCGGTCACGCGTAACTGAGTTAACCCCGAACCAGCCAGATGGAATTTGTAATCTCGAAACAATTTCTCAAACACCGTTAGCAATCCACGCGCTCCGGTTTTTTCCGTCGCCGCGGCTTCCGCCAGCAAACGCAACGCCTCGTCCTCGAAGCTGATCTCGATTCCGTATGCGCGAAACGCACGCTCGTATTGCCGGAGCAAACTCCCCTCCGAAAACTTCATGATGTCGAACAGATCATTCGCGTCGAGTTCCTCGCAGACGACGCGCACCGGCAAACGCCCGATGAATTCCGGCTCGAATCCGTACTCGATGAAGTCCTGCGTGGTGACGTGTTGGAACAACTCGTTGTCCATGACGTGAACTGGTTGCGCGCTGAATCCGATCTGACCGTGCCGAACGCGACGCGCTACTTGTTCTTTCAACTTTTCAAATGCGCCGCTCACGACGAACAGAATGTGCCGGGTGTTAATCGTGTCGCGTTTGGCTTTTCCGCGCCGTTGAAATTCGAACGCCGCTTGCAATTGTGCCTGCAGATCGTTCATGCTGCGCACGGGCACTTCTGTTTCTTCCATCAGCTTCAGCAGCGTGGTCTGCACGCCACGCCCGCTCACGTCGCGGCCTATCAAATTTCCGGCCGACGCGATCTTGTCGATCTCATCGATATAAATGATGCCGAACTGCGCGAGGTTCAGGTCGCCGTCGGCTTTGTGCACCAATTCGCGCACCAGATCTTCGACATCGCCACCGACATAACCGGTCTCACTGAACTTCGTCGCGTCCGCTTTCACAAACGGCACCTTGATCAGGTCGGCGATATGTTTGATCAGATACGTTTTCCCAACGCCCGTCGGGCCGACGAGGATCACGTTTTGCTTGATGTATTCAATTTCCTGAGCGCGGTTCGGGTCTTCTTTCTCGAGCCGCCGGAGATAATTGGCGTGGTTGTAATGATCGCAAACTGCAATCGCGAGGACTTTCTTCGCTTCCTCCTGTTTGATAACGAACCGGTCCAGATGCGCTTTGATATCGCGCGGCAGCAGATTGAACTCGAATTCCTGGTGCTCGGTTTTCTCTGGCTTTTCATCTTCCTCTGCCACCGCTGCGTCCGGCTCGGTAATTGTCGCTACTGAGACGTGGTCGCCGAAGTTCTGTTTCATGAAGTCCGTGATCTTGGACTTCAGCTCTTCGGGCGAAGGAAACGGTGGTGGTGTTGGCGGTGGTGGGTTTTGTGCCATGTACAGACAAACATCGAGTCAAAGAGGCTTTGTGGCAACGCTTCTAGAGTCTGACCCTCAGGCGCGACGTTTGTTCAGAGCTTTGAGTTGTGCCGAAAAAATCCAGAAAAGGACCAGCGCGGTGACTGTCGCCGAGCGTCACGGATCTCGACTGCGCGTCGTGCCGCATCAAGTTCCGCCAGAAGATCGTCGTATGAAGAAAAACGGTCCTTCGGATCAGGTGCGATCATTCGCTGCAAAAGGCGCGCCGTTGGTCCAGACGCCTCTGGCGCGATAGTCCGCAAGGCTGCCGGTTGCTGCTTCAGCGCGTACAATTCTGTCGCGGAATTGGTGCTGCTTTCGATTGGCGCTCTCCCTGCGACAGCATGAAATAGCGTTGCGCCAAGGCTGTAAATGTCGCTGCGAACGTCCTCCGGCTGGTTGCACAATCTCTCCGGCGCGACATACGGCGGCGTTCCCCACAGCACACCATCGCTCCCTATATTCTGCGACTGTTGCGTTGCAAAGGCGGCGAGGCCGAAGTCGCCAATCTTCGCCGCCTGTTCATCGACAAACAAAATATTGGCCGGCTTCACGTCGCGATGGATCAAACCCTTCCGATGAGCTGCGCGCAGTCCTCTCGCGATCTGCATGCCAACGTCGAGCACCTGCTGTTCCGGCATTCGTCCCTGCGATTCCATAAGATCGTCGAGACTCCCGTGATCGAGCAGTTCCATCACGACATAAAACTGGCCGTGGTCCGTTCCCAACGAGAATATCTGAACGACGTTGGGATGATTTACGCAGGCAGCAATGCGCGCCTCTTGTTCCAATTGAGCAGCATGATGCGCTTCGCTACTAAGATCCTTGTGCAGCAATTTCAGCGCAACAAACCGCTCCAGTTGCGTGTCGCGCGCCTTGTACACTGTGCCCATTCCACCTGCACCAAGCGTTTCTACCGGCACAAAATGATCGAACGTTCGTTGCAGTAGATTTTTTTGACCGCAGTTCTGGCAGACCACGCGCACAAGAGGTTCATAACTGCCGGGGTCGAGAGCGGCACCGCATATCCAACACGCCGGCGTCATTGGCAGATTCTTTCAATCGACATGGAAATCGACTGTAACATTGGCGAGTTTGAGAGCAAAAGTGTGGCCGTGGCGGCGTTGAAAGCGACAGGTGAGGCACCGACAACGTTCAAATTGGTCGTACCAAAAGAGCATGCCCGGATGCGCCTTGATCTTTTTCTGGTCAAGTCGCTTCCGGAATTCTCGCGCTCTCGCATTCAGCAATTGATCCGCGCCGGCTTTGTTCGTGTCGGTGGCGCAACGACGCGACCACGCCAGTCTGTACGATTTGGAGACGAAATCGAAGTCACAGAACCGCCACCCGAAAAAATCCAAACCGAGCCGGAAGCAATTCCGTTAGCGATTTTGTACGAAGATGACGACCTGATTGTTATCAACAAAGCAAGCGGCATGACTGTGCATCCGGGCGCCGGCCACCGTGAACACACCTTAGTCAATGCATTGCTGCATCATTGCTCCACGTTGTCGATTATCGGCGGAAAAGAACGGCCTGGCATTGTTCATCGTCTCGATAAAGAAACAAGCGGCTGCCTGGTTGCAGCAAAAAACGACGTCGCGCATCGGGAATTATCGGAACAATTCGCCGCACGCACGGTGGAAAAGACTTACCTCGCGCTGGTCGCCGGAAAACTGCGAAAAGACACGGGCGTGATCGAGAACAAAATCGGACGACACCCGGTGCATCGGCAAAGAATGAGCGTGAGTTCCCCCCGCGGTCGCGCGGCCAAAACTGAATATCGCGTGCTGCGTTCGAGCGAGCAGGCGAGTCTGGTTGAATGCAAATTGCACAGCGGTCGCACACATCAAATTCGGGTACATTTGCATCATCTTGGTAATCCTGTGTTGGGCGACAAAATCTACGGGCCAAAGTTCGCTAAGGATTTTCCACGCCAGATGCTGCACGCATGGAAGCTGGGTTTTCGTCACCCGCGCACTGGCGAGTCGAAACATTTTGAAGCTCCATTGCCTGACGATTTCAACCGGGCGATCGCAGCAAGTGGGCTATAGATCTAAACAAAACAGATCGTCACTCGCCCATCAGATCCGCTTTTTACTAGTCGCGCTATTGATGTTTAGCTCGCTTCGGCACCATCGCGCTCGCCAGCATTGTTTGCACGACTTCGCCACGCTGATTAGTCGTGACGTTGCGCAAGCGAAGAATCCCATGGCCCGGTCGGGAACGTGAGGAGCGCAATTCGAGAATTTCAGTATCCACGGTGACGACGTCCCCGGGCCGCACTGCATTCGGCCAGCGCAGTTCATCCACGCCAAGACCGATTGCGCCCTCGGCGAAGTTCAGCGTTTTCACGAACAGGCGCATGCTCATCGCCGCGGTATGCCAGCCACTGGCAATCAGCCCTTTGAAAATGCTTCTCTCCGCACGGCTCCGACTAAGATGAAACATCTGCGGATCGAACTTGTGCGCGAACTCGACGACCTCTTTCACCGTCACGTTCAACGGCTCAGATTTAAAACGATCGCCTGTTTTCAGATCGTCGAAATAACGCTCCTTCATGATAAGAATGGTCCGGAGCACATTGTTGCGTGATCGGTCACGGTCGAGCAATACATAAGTGAGGCCTCAGTGCGCACCGCTGAAGCGCGGACGATCGTGCGAAATGAGTTTTGTTCCGCGCACTTGAACCTTGCGCGACGAAGCTCAAACTTTATTCATGGCTCAGGTTCCTCTGCGCAGTCCCTCGGAGAAAGTCGGCGGCCTTTTTTATTTCGGCCGGATGCTCGACAAGATCCGGCTGCACGCCAGAGGCGAATTACCGTCAGATTATCACGACAATCTCGGAAAGGGTTTTGATGAAAAATGCGTGAAGTTTCTCCGCGTCGACTACGAGGAACTGGTCGAGCGCGTCAGACAGGGCGGCACCGATGAGGAAATGTTGGATTGGTGCTTCACCGTCGGCCGCAAACCAACTGAGGACGACATTTACGTTTGGAACGAATTCATGCGGAAGCGCGGCTGGAACGACGACGTTTCGGAAATGGTGGTACGGCGAAAAGCCGAAGCAGGAATGACTAGCCGTTCCGATATTCAGACCTCATTCGAATTCATCGATGCCGATGAAGGGCGTCTGCCGAAATCCGGGTAGAGTCGGCACGCGGCGCAGTTAGGCGACGCAGCGTGCCGTCGCCACCTATTATTCCTCCAGGGTATCGATTCGTTCGGCCAGGTTAAAATCAAGCTCCGTCAAGCCGCCTTTGCTATGCGTTGAAACTGCCAGACGGACCTTGTTGTAGCGGATATCTATGTCGGGGTGATGTTCTTCTTCCTCAGCCACCTCAGCGACCCTGTCGATAAAATCGATCGCATCGACAAAATCATCGAATTCGAAGGTGCGCTCGATTTGATTTTTCTCCAATTCCCATTCCGGGATCTTCTTCATGCGATCCTTGAGCTCGCTTTGTTTGATCAAGTCAGCCATAACGGGACAACGAGTATCACCCGAAAATCGTTTTGCAACGGCAAATCGAGCGCCTAGAAAGCGAGTATTTGCCGAAGATTTCGGACCGAGTCGAAGACCTCTACTGCGCATTGTCGCGCCTGCTTCGACAGCCGCGACCAATCTTGCAGCACCTCGCGGACAGCGGCCTCGGCTTCGGCGACGGATCGGATAAAGCAGAATCCATTTTCGGCAGGCAGATACCGTTGCGCACCGGTGTCTTCTGTCACCACTGGGCGACCCAACGCCAAAAAAGCCGCAGCGCGATCACTGACCCACCCCGTGCGCCATGCCACGTCTACGCCCTTGATCGCCGTAAACTCGGCAAGCGCGCTGGCGAGGTAGCGGCGGTACGTCGGAGGAGTGCGGGCGACGCGGTGCGGATCGGCGATTTGCCAGCCGAGTTGGCACAGTCGTTTTCTTTCGGGATCACCAGCAGCGATGTTCATAGCGAGTTCAAACCGCGCCTCGGGCACGCGCGCTGGAAGGCGTACATAAGGATCGAAGGCAAATCGTTTGGACAGATCCGGAAATTCGCCCGCGACTTCCACCGCCCCGCCCCAATACCATTGCCCGACGGTAGTGAACTTCGGTGAGCGCGGGCGCGATTGCGGCTGGAACAATTTCGTGTCTACGAGCGGATAAAACGTTTTCCAGGCAAGAGGTGATTTCGGCAACCGGCAATCGTGTCCGTGGATATTGAGTCCGATCGTCCAAAATTCGTGATGGTACGACTGCCCCACTTCCATCTTCGTCATCCAATAAAAAATTTCGCTCGGATCGAGATCGCAGAGAATGCGTCGCTCAAATTTCAGGAGCAGCGGCGGATGAATTGAGTACGCCAGATTGAGCAGAACATTCGGTCCGCTGAGGCGCTCGAGCAGCTCACGTTTAGAAATTCCGATGCACCGCAGCGAATCCAAGTCGTGCGTTTCGGCGGCGGGGTTCTGGCAAAGCAAACAGTACCGGCCGGCTAATCCATGTGCCCGCAATTGCCTCTGAAAATTCCTGATCTTTGACTGATCAGCCAGGACATCATCGGTACTCGGCAAGAGCTCCAACCAGATTGCATCGAGCTTCAGTCGTCGCAGCCCGAGCATCCATTGCAGCGGCACGGAAAAATTGCCGCCGCCTTCACGATATTTGGCCGCAAATCCGCAGCCGAGAAAGATTGTCACGCGAGCAGAATGTTCATTCTGCTCGCATGCTCAAGCTCCAAAGATTCTCTAGCTTAAAAGATGCGATTGTGTGCCGGCATCTTCGCCGTCCCAGGGAACACACGGCCCGCCTCGGCGTGCTGACCGCAGAGGTCAGCGTTCGGCACCGGGATTACAGAACCAAGGAACTGCGGCTGCTGCCGTACCTGCATCCGTTGCTCCAGATCGTAAGCGAATCCAATCAGTTTTGGTTCACGCAGGAAGGTGCTGTACATCAGCATTCCTGCGGGCTTGCCGCTAGGCGGACGAATCCCCACCGGCATCGACAAGTTCGGGTAACCCGCCACGGCAGGCCCGGTCGAATTCGTGAGGTGCGGCGCGACGATTGCATCCAGATTGTGGGAAGCGAGCGCATTGTCGATGCCACGGCGAGCTAAATACTGGGCACGATTTCGCGCGTGAACATACATGGGGTTGGTGGGATAACCCATTGTCTGTTCTGCGAGCTCAAAGATGTCCTGACCGTAATAAACCAGTTCTCGCTTGCAATGCACTTGGTTGAACCTAATTAGGTCCGCCAAGGTTCGCATGTTCGTGTTCGTGAGCGTTGCCAGGTACTGCGCGATTTGCGCTTTAAATTCGTACAGCAGCGCGGTGAATTCGTCGTCCGTGTATTCGAATACGTCGCCTGTATCGCAGTCGACAACGGTTGCACCCAATTCTTTCATCACTTCCAATGCGTGCTCCGCAAACCCTACGGTTGAGGCATCGCCAGGAATGCCGCTGCCGTAGTAACTGTAATCGAAATAGCGAACGTCGCGTCCGATCCGCGCGCCTTGCAG
>DASYSX010000143.1:0-13800 GCA_036002955.1 Candidatus Udaeobacter sp.
TATCTGTTTTCGGATGGAGTTTTTGAAACACGCCGGCAACAGGAGACCGCTTCTCTCGATCGGCTTGTCGACTTTCTTGTCACGTCGAGCAATAGCCATGGGCCCAACATCGCCGATATTCGCAATCGTACACTTGAGCACCTCAATGGCACACCGCCGCCCGACGATTGCTCAGTCTTGAAAGTGTCGCTTCGCTAGGACGGCGTTCTCAGTCTGCGACGACGGATATTGAGGGTAATTCTTTTGCCATTTTGAGTGGCGCTCGAAGTCAACGACTGAATGCTCTCCTCCCTGACTTGCGGGCAATAGGCCTAAAGTCCAATAGTCATCCTCAGAAAGTTGAGGAAAAACTACTCAGAGTTCCATTCGATCGTTCCGAATTCAAACATTGCCTACGATATGAGCAGCGATGCTAAAAAAGCTAACCAGTCTCGAAGCGCGGAACAGAAGCGCCACGAAAGTGAAGAGCAGCTTAATTTGCTCCAAACGATCACAACCGAATTGGCGACAGCCGAGGATCTATCATCGGCCTTGGAAGTTGTGCTTCGCGATGTTTGCGAGAAGACGGGCTGGATGCTGGGGCACGCATGGGTGCCAAATCCCGAACGCACTGCTCTTGATTTAGTCTCAGCGTGGTATTGCGGTAATGGTGAGCTGAAACCTTTCAGAACCGCCTCTGAGGCATCTCGCTTTCAAAGGGGCGTTGGGCTTCCCGGGCGGGTGTGGGAATCGAAACGGCCTGCCTGGGTCGAGAACGTCACGGATGATCCTAATTTTCCGCGATCAGCCGCCGCGCGAATCGCAGATTTGAAGACCGGTGTTGGAATTCCAATTCTCTCAGGCAAGAAGGTCATCGCAGTCCTCGAATTTTTTATGCGCGAGTCACGCGCACAAAATGAGCGCCTGCTGAACGTGATCGCGTCAGTCGCAGGCCAATTAGATTTGCTTCATCGCGCAACACACGCGGAGGCGACGGCTAGAGAGCGGCAGTTCCGGACTATGGCAAATTCCATATCCCAGCTCGCCTGGATGGCTGACAGCGAAGGTTACATATTTTGGTACAACGACCGCTGGTACGAGTACACCGGCACCACACTCGAGGAAATGCAGGGGTGGGGCTGGCAGAAGGTCCATCATCCGGACGAAGTCGGTCGAGTGATTGAACGAATCAAGGTCGCATTCGCAACCGGCCAGCCGTGGGAGGACACGTTTCCACTCCGGAGTAAAACGGGTGAATACAAATGGTTCCTTTCGCGTGCGCTTCCCATCTTCGATGCCGGGGGCAAAGTGACGCGCTGGTTTGGAACTAACACCGACATCACCGCGCAACGGGACTTGGAGCAGGCATTACGAGAGAGCCGCGATCAGTTAGAGCAAAAAGTAACACGCCGCACGACCGAGCTCTCCCGCACTAACGAGATCATGCGCTCCATCTTGTCGAACATGGGCGATGCCGTCATCGTTGCCGACAAGGACAATAACTTTCTTGTCTTCAATCCAGCGGCGGAGCGCATGTTTGGAAAAGGCTCAATGCGAATGCCGCCAGCCGAATGGCCGCAGCATTATGGATTATTTCTTCCGGACAAGGTCACACCGTTTCCGCACAAGAAGTTGCCCATGACGCGCTCGATTCGTGGTGAGGAAGTCGACAACATTGAGATGTTTGTACGCCACGAAAAAGCACCTCACGGCATCTGGACGCGAATTACTGGTCGCCCCCTGCGTGGCGCTGACGGTGACTTGTTAGGCGGTGTCATCGTTTGCCGGGACATCACTGAAATCAAAGAGGAAGAATTTTTTCGTGCGGGGCAAAGTCGAGTTTTGGAAATGATCGCTGCGGACGCGCCGTTATCAGAGGTGCTTAAGAGCCTTGTTCTGCTGATGGAAGAACAGGCAGAAGGATTACGTTGCTCTATCCTTCTCTTGAACCGTGACGGGAAGCATGTGCGTCACGGAGCGGCGCCAAATTTGCCGGAAGCTTATGTCAAAGGCGTGGACGGCGCGCCGATCGGGCCACGCAACGGTTCCTGCGGCACTGCGATGTTCACACGCAAGCCAGTCATTGTGACTAATGTGATGACCGATCCGCTCTGGACCGATTATCGCGATCTTGCGAAGATTTGCGGACTTCGCGCCTGCTGGTCGAGTCCGATCCTTTCTCCTCACGGCGAGGTGTTGGGTTCGTTTGCGATGTATCGGCAGGAAACACGTGGACCGGAGCCTGAAGAAACGCGGCTCACAGAAATCGCCACACATATTGCCGGGATTGCGATTGATCGTCAGCGGCAACAGGAGGTTTTGCGAGAGCGCGATGCTCGTATCAGCGTGGCTGCTGAGTCTGCCGACCTGGCTTTCTGGGTTTTGTATCCGGAAGGCGACGCTTGGATGAGCGATAAGGGACGCAGGATTTACGGCTTCGATTCCAATCTGCCTTTGACCTGTGAGTTGATTCTTTCACGGGTTCATCCCGATGAACGAGCCGCAGTGAAAGCCGAGTACGATCGTGCCCGTGCTTTGCGTGGAGCGTTTGAAACCGAGCATCGCCTTCTTTTGCCATACGGCAAAACGCGTTGGGTGATTATGCGCGGACGCTGTTTGAAAGATGAACACGGCGACATTTTGGAAACCATTGGCGTTACGCTTGACGTGAGTGCACAGAAGCAGGCGGCGCTTCAGCTTCAGGTCCAACGCGAAGAAATGGCGCATCGCAATCGTGTAGCTTTAATGGGCGAAATGACTGCGTCGTTTGCGCACGAAATCAATCAACCTCTGACCGCAATCTCGAACAAAGCCTCTGCGGCGCGTCGTTTTCTCGACCGTGGAAATATCGATCCTGTATTGCTCCGAGAATTATTGCAGGAGATCGCTGCGGACAGCCAGCGTGCCGGAGAAGTAATGCGCGGAATTCGAAGTTTGGTGCGCAAAGAAACCACCGAGCAGACGCTGTTGAATCTCAATGCAATAATTTCAGATACCGTGCGGCTCGTCAGCTCCGACGTGTTGAATCGCGAAAGTGTTGTCACGACTGAGCTCGACCCCCATGTACCTGGAGTGCAGGGAACCCTTGTTCAAATTCAACAGGTGTTGCTGAACCTGATCATCAACGCACTCGACGCCATGGAAACACTTCCGCCGGCAGAACGACGTATCATTGTCAGCACGCGCTCCGATAAAGGCGACCTCGCTGAAATTACAGTGCGCGATTTCGGAATGGGTCTGCCAAAGGATCGCCCGGACAAAGTTTTCGATCACTTCTTTTCTACCAAACAAAAAGGAATGGGCATGGGTCTCGCCATTGTTCGATCAATTATTGAAGCGCACGGCGGCACGATTAGCGGCGAGAATGCCCCTGATCGCGGCGCGCGCATGGTTGTTCGCCTTCCTGCCGCTCGTGGAGAAATGCAAAAAAGCAAGGCGGCGGCATGACCGAATCGGTCGACTCCCAAGGGAATGAAGTTTGCATCGTGGATGACGATCCTTCCGTTCTCAAATCGATGCATTACCTGCTTGCGTCCGAAGGGTTCAAGGTCCGTCCATTCAATAAAGCTGAAGATTTTCTGGCGCACGCCGGCACTCATCATGTCCCGGTGGTCGTAACTGATATCTGGATGGATCAGGTGACCGGTTTAGAACTGCTTGCGCGACTTTGTGCGATCTCACCGCGCACAAAAGCGATCGTGATCACTGCGCGTGAAGATCTGGCTGCGCGCGCCACGGCCATGGCGATTGGCCCGGTCGCATTCTTCATGAAGCCGTTCAACGACGAAAAGTTCCTTGCGGCAGTCCGTGATGCACTCAACTAGCGCGAAGGTTCTTCTTTCTCGACAACGTCTGCTCAATTCACTTAAAACAGCTGCGCATTATGAAAACACAACAATCGCAATTAAACGTCATTCTGATCTTTGCCGCGGCTGTCATCGCGCTCCTTGTGGCTGGTTGTGCCGAGGTAGGATCGGGAAATACAACATCCCTGCTTACTGCAGCGGGATTCCGCGCGCGAACCCCGCAGACGCCGAGGCAACAGCAAATCTACGCTGCCCTGCCGCCCTACCAAGTCGAGCGGGCCACCGTGAAAGGACACGTTTTTTACGTGTATAAAGACGAGAAAGCAGGAGTTGCTTATATCGGCCGAGAACCGGAATACCAGCGTTACCACGAGTTGGCGGTTCAGCAGCAGATTGCCCAAAACTATTACATGGCAGCGGAAATGGACCGTGCAGCCGCATTCGGCTGGTACGGAGCATGGGGCGGCCCTGGGGCGTTATGGTGGTGAACGTCTGAGGCTAAAGACGTAACTCGATTCAAACAGTACCAGTTGCTGAGACCGAAGGAGGCCGCGAACGCCAGGAGAGGCTTCGGGTTTTGGACGAACATGGGCCGAGATCAAGATCACCTTTGCGGACCTGATCTCGGCCTTCGTCCGTTCGTCGCTTTGGATCATCGTCTGATGGTTGATCCGCAAAGCCCTGCTCGAATTCGGATTCTAAAACCGCTTGGAATGTTTAGCCGTCGCAAGAGGCGGAATGAATCGTTAGGATTGATTCGACGCCCGTGAAAACGGCACAATCAGACGGCTCCCGCAAACCGCAGACCATGCTGACGATGATGCTCGCGACCAGTATCGCGATCGCAATCGGCGCTACGCTCGGGCTCGGTGCATTCACTTTCGTTTATGCGAAGGGCTACTCGTACTTGAGCGACGATCCGAACGCATGCGCAAACTGCCACATCATGCGCGATCATCTCGACGCCTATGCGAAGTCGAGCCATCGCGCGGTTGCGACCTGCAACGATTGCCACACGCCGCCCGGTCTCGTGCCGAAGTATTTCACCAAGGCCGAGCACGGCTTCTTTCATTCCCTCGCGTTCACCACAGGCAACTTCCACGACCCGATCCAGATCAAATCACGCAGTTTGCGCGTGACAGAAAATTCGTGCCGGAAATGTCATCAGGCCATCGTTCACCAAATCGATGCCGGCCTAACGAGTAATAGCGCGATGTCATGCATCCGCTGCCACGCTAACGTTGGCCATTGGGAGTAAACGCATATGAGCAAATTCAGAGATCATCTGCTGAGTTTTTATCGGAGCCGTCCCATCGCTGTTTTTACCGCGCTTATCATCCTCGCTGGTGCGGGCGCGATGCTTGGTGTGATCCTTCTGGTCTCGATTTTTCAGCACAAACAGGAGGCGAAGAATCCGTTCTTTCGCGTCGTTGAATTGAACGATCAAATTGATGATCCCGCCGTTTGGGGAAAGGATTTCCCGCTGCAATACGATGACTACCTTCGCACGGTCGATCAGCAGCGCACACGTTACGGCGGCAGCGAAGCCATGGAGCGCACGCCCACGCACGCTGATCCCCGCTCGGTCGTTGCGCAGTCGCGCATCGAAGAAGATCCGCGTTTAAAAACCATGTGGGCCGGTTACGCCTTTGCGAAAGATTTCCGCGAAGAGCGCGGGCACGCTTTCATGCTCGACGACCAGACTTACACCGAACGCCAACAGGCAGCGAAACAGCCCGGCACATGTTTGCATTGCCACGCGTCAATCAAGGTCCCTTACACAAAACTTGGCAACGGTGACTTGATGAAGGGCTACGAGAAATTCAACCAGATGCCGTTCGCAGAGGCGCGCAAACTCGTCACCCATCCCATCGCGTGCATCGATTGTCATGACCCCACCACAATGCAACTGCGCGTCACGCGGCCAGGTTTTATCGAGGGAATGGCCGCATTGAAGGCCAGCGCGGGCGTGCAGAATTATGACGTGAACCGCGACGCCACTCGACAAGAGATGCGCAGTTTCGTCTGCGGTCAGTGCCACGTGGAGTATTACTTCAAAGGCCCTGACAAACGCCTGGTCTATCCGTGGGCAAATGGACTGAAGGTTGAACAGATCCTTGCCTACTACGACGCGGAGCAATTCAAGGATTGGTCTCACGCCGATACCGGCGCGCCAGTTCTCAAGGCGCAACATCCGGAATTCGAGATGTGGAACCAGGGCATCCACGCGCGTTCGGGCGTGGCGTGCGCGGATTGTCACATGCCTTATAAACGCGAAGGAGCGCTTAAGATCAGCGATCATCACGTGCGCAGTCCGTTACTGAACATCAATCATGCCTGCCAAACGTGTCATAAATGGCCGGAGTCGGAGTTGAAGGAGCGCGCCGAAGCCATCCAGGAGCGGACGCAAAACATGCGCAACCTTGCGATGGACGCACTCGTGGAATTGATTGGCGATCTTAAGTCGGCACGCACCGCCAATAGACCGGAGCCGCAAATCTCCTCCGCGCAGGATTTCCAGCGGAAAGCGCAATTCTACCTCGACTTCGTTGAGGCGGAGAACTCATCCGGTTTCCACGCACCGCAGGAAGCACTGCGAATCCTGGGTGAGTCGATCAACTTTTCGCGCAAAGGACAGATTGCCCTGCGGCCGTTGACTCAGCCGCGTCCGGAGAATGTTCAGCAGTAACTGAGGTCGCTATCTAACCCGCAATAGGTAGATCCAACATAACCAGGAATATTATTGTGAACGAGCCCGTAACGACCTTTGATTTTTCAAACAAAGTCGCGCTTGTAACAGGCGGGAGCAGAGGCATTGGTCGCGCGACCGCGCTGCTCTTTGCGCAAAGCGGCGCGAAAGTCGTGATCGGCGACATTGATCCTTCGGGAGAAGAAACAATCGACACTATAAAACGCGATGGGGGCGAAGCCGTTTTTGTAACGACCGATGTGCGTGACGAGACCGATGTGAAGAAGCTCATTGCGACAGCAGTCAAGACTTACGGCGGATTGGATTGTGCATTTAACAACGCCGGTGTTTTGCCTGCGACGGTGGCGCTCGTTGAGATGGAAGAATCCGTTTTCGATCAGACGTTGGCGGTCGATCTCAAAGGAGTGTTTCTGTGCATGAAGCACGAGATCACGCACATGCTGCAAAGCGGTGGCGGCGCAATTGTGAATACTGCGTCAATCGCCGGCCTGATCGCCGAGCCGGGAATTAGCGCTTATATCGCTGCGAAACACGGCGTCATTGGATTGTCCAAAGCGGCTGCCGTCGAATACGCAAGCAGGGGCATTCGCGTTAACGCGTTGGCGCCCGGGCTGGTGAATACCGCAATGACAAAGGCGTGGTTCGATGATCCGAATATGAGCGCGTATTTCACCGCGAACACTCCGATCGGCCGTGTGTCGCAACCCGCAGAAATGGCGGGCACGGTTTTATTTCTTTGTTCCGACCTCGCCTCATTCGCAGTTGGCCAGACGTTCGTGATCGATGGCGGCTACACGACTCATTGATTAAACGCTGATATTCGCACTTGGCTGCGGACTCAAAAAAGGGGACCATAAAAACCGCCTGAACGAAATTAGGCGCGTGATGACTCTTCCGCCGGACATCGAATTTCTAGAAGACATTCGTCTGTTCATTTACAAGCCGCGCGGTTCACTGGATGAAGCTTCGGTCACCCGAGTCGTTAAGACTCTTACCGATCTGGAGGCAATGCTAAAGGAGCCATTTAATCGTTTTTCCGATACATCTGCAATCGATCGAGTCGAGTTGAATTATCAATACGTGATTCAGGTATCCCTCTATCGAGTGCTTACGTACGCTGATCGGCCACCCGTGAAATCGGCAATTCTCGCGACCGAGCCCACAGTTGGCCATTATTTCCAATTGCATGCCATAATCACTGAGGAGTCCCCAATCAATGTCCGAATATTTCGAGCACGAGAAGACGCCGCGAAATGGTTGGGTGTTGCGCTGGAACGGCTCGCTGAGAATTCCACAGGAGCGATAGGCAGAAGCGACAATCAACCAAACGGAGCTGCTGTTAACGAACGATGAAACTTCCACCTGAACTCGAATTCCACGACGATCTTCATCTGCTCGTCTATCGACCGCACGGTGTGATTGACGAGGAGGCTGTTAAAAAAGTTGTGGACGTCCTAGAAAATCTCGAAGCCAAGCTCCAAAAGCCGTTCAACCGATTCTTCGACACTCTAGGAGCCGATGATGTCGAGCTTAACTTCAAATACGTTATTCAAGTTTCTCTCTGTCGACGCCTTTCCTACTCGGGCCATCCACCGGTGAAGTCGGCAATTCTCGCTGCCGATGCAACTATGATTCATTACGCTCGGTTGCATGCTTTGTTGACTCAAGGTTCGCCAATCCATGTACATGTCTTCAAAGATCGAAAGGAAGCGGCCGACTGGCTGGCCGTACCGCTCGAGCGGCTAACATTGGATCGCCAGCCAACCCAAGCAGGTTGAACAGATCAATTTGCTGTCTTCGAACGCGATCGTTGTAGAGGTGCTTGTGTGAAGCACCTAAACCCGGTGCGAGCCGTCCGCCCGACTTTGCGAGTCACGGCAGCAATGCCGCAAATCCCTATTGATAGTCTCCCGCGGGATGGATTTTTCCGGCTGGCGTTACTTTGTCGTCAATCTTTGGCACCCCGGCACTGTCACGCGGCTATAAGACCAAAGTCCCATTGTTGATGTGTCTTGCCTTTGTCAGCCTCTATCGATTAACAGAAAGAAGTTATGAACAAGTACATCGCCGAATTCATCGGAACATTCTTCCTAGTCCTGACGATTGGCTGCACGGGAATTGGTGCTGGCGCCGGGGTCATTGCGCCGCTCGCCATCGGCGCAGCGCTGATGGTGATGGTGTTCGCTGGCGGCCATATCTCTGGGGCACATTATAACCCAGCAGTCACGCTCGGCGTCTTCATCCGGGGCAAGGTCAATGCGAGCGACGTAGTGCCTTACTGGATAGCACAGTTGGCCGGTGGAGCCGTGGCGGCGCTGATCGTGAGTAAAATCTTTCGCGCCGGTATAGCTGTTACTGCCATCGCACCCAATGTGGGTCCAGCGCTGCTTGCGGAATTTCTTTTCACGTTTGCGCTGGTCTATGTGGTGTTGAACGCCGCGACAGCGGAAGGCACTTCAGGAAATTCATTTTATGGTTTGGCCATCGGTATGACCGTCATGACTGGCGCATTCGCGGTCGGCGACATTTCGGGCGGTGCATTCAATCCTGCGGTCGCTTTTGGCATCTGCATCCTCGGGATTTCAACTTGGGCAAACATTTGGATCTATTTGCTCGCCGATTTGGTTGCTGCTGTTATTGCAGCTATTGTTTTCCAGCTAATCAACCCGCCGATGCAAACGACTCCCATCGCAACAGACGAGCCCCCTTACGAAACACCGGATTGAAAACTCAACCATACACGCTTCAGAATCTTATGAGACAAACCAAAATTATTGTAATTCTCCTTGGCATCTGTGCATGCATCGCTGCTTCATCTGTGACTGCGGCCACAATTCCCGCGGGAACGACACTGGCGGTTACGACGGTTAGTCTTATTACATCGCAGGATGCGGTGGGCGCTACTTTCGAGGCGAAGATCGCTCAGGACGTTTCGGCCAATGGAAACGTTCTCTTGAAAGCTGGAACAAAAGCATTCGGAAAAGTCAGCTCGTCTCGTCGTAATCCGCGCAAGTCCGAGCCGCTTGCTGTGGAGTTAATGTCTGTTTCAGTAAACGGCCGCAAGGTCGCGGTGAAGACGAGCCCTGTCGCACCGCACGGTCCGCCGCAAACCGCGCGCCAGGCGCATTACGGGCATACAGCTGGCACGACAGTAGTAAATCCTCAAACTCTGTTGCAGTTCCAGCTTTTGCAGCCAGTGACGCTGTGATGGCTGATTTACAGCACTAAGCCAACGTTCCGCATCGCGTTTCAGCTGAGCGGCGATGTTACTGTGTTGCATCGGGCGGTGACGCAAAAGGCAGACCTTCCCTGATCAGTTGCGAGAAATCGGGAGAGTCGTTAGCTACGCGCGCACGTGTGTCGATCAGGCTCCGAGCCTTTAGCTCGGCAAAAGGAAGTCCGCCGGTCACGATGGCATGGCGCTCATACATCAGTTCGTCGCCTTTCCCATTGAGCAGGATGCGCCAATCCCACGGCACGCGCTCATTGGGTGGATGCTGTGTGCGGATGCTCGTGGTGCAGTTGGTGGTGATGGCGTTATACCAACGCGGTGTGTTCCGCAGGGAGTTGAGCGACTGGATGTATTCAAGAAATCGTTCGCGCGCCTTCGCTGGCGAAATAGTCGTACGATAAAGGTAGACATCCTCCTTGCGATAATTTGTGCGCAGACGAATCACGTCGCGCTCATCGGCTACTATATAGATGAGTTCGAACTGCCGGTAGAGTCCGCCGATAGTCGAGTAAGCTTGACCAAGCTTCTTCCGAATCTCGATCGAGAAACAGAGCGGCGGCGCGTCAGCGAATTGAAAGCTGACAATGGGATGGGCGATCCAGGGCGAGCCCCAGTAATTAATCGCGAGGTCGATGCCGGTGATCTGCGAAATGCGTACGGTTCGCGTCTCCCAACGCGGTGTATAGTCCGTCTCGGTCCGGTAGTCGCAGTTGCGTACGTTGTGAAATGTTACTTCGTCGCCTTGAACATCCGCCCACGCTTGTTTGGCCACGTCTGGCTGCCAGTCGCTATCGTTTGTGGGAGAAAGCGTCAGCCACCAGGTGAGCACCCCGGCAAAAAGCACGACAACGATAACCAGCTTTCGCCAGAATGGCCTAACGAATATGAGGACGACGACGAACGTGATCGCAAGCAGTGCGGCCGCAACCTTGTTCCCATTGCCGAACGGAGCGTCAAACCACAGCGCGCCAAATGCCCAGGCAGTAGCGATGATGGCTGCTATAAGAACGAGCAATGCAACAGCCCATCGAATCACTCGCATCAAATTAGATTATGAACGTTTCGAAACCTTAGGCGAAGTGCCGGCATCAACGCGCCGTGTTAACGAACTGCCTGAGCCAGAGTAGTCCTTGGAGTGCCACTTGTCCTAAGATGTAAACGCAGAATCCGGTCAAGCTCGGCGATGGTTTCCGGCAGTTGGCATGCTCCGTGCGGCCCGGGAACAATCAGTTCGGACTGCGCGCCATCGAGATGAGAGCTCCAGTAAGGAACCACACCATCAGTACAGTCCGGGCAATGGTCTTTGCCGCGATCACCAATGATCGAGTGGTAAGGAACCGTGATCGGCACACTGTTGACTACCGGCAACGCTGGGTTGGACGGCTTCAAGCCGGTGATGCTGTTGGGCAGACGTTTGGAACTCCCGGTCAATTGCACAAGTTCTGCGCTGCTGAGCGCGTCCGTCATGGCGGAGGCAATGTTAAATGGAAGAGCGATCAAGCTCGTGCCGAATCTACCCAAGCCGCTGCTGGCCATCTTGCTCCCGCGATGCGGAGTACATATGAACACAACGCGTTTAATCCGGGGATTGGCGTGAAACGTTGTAGCGCGCACAATCAAACTATCATCGGAATTTTGTCGAAAAATGCTTTTCGCGGTTTCCCCGAGAGCTTTCTCCCACATTGCTTTTGTGGCAGTAATCACCTGCATGTGAGTAAGCATTCCTCCCATGCTGTGGCCTACAACAACGTACGGCCGATGGTTCGGATAAAGCTTGTCGGCCTTGGCCAGTTCTTCGCGCAATCGCAATGCAGAATAGAGGATCGGATTGCCAGTGGGATACCCAAAGACCCAGAACTGATAATGTTTGCGGATTTCAGGGTCGGCTTGGAGTCCATTAATTGTTTGCACCCAGTCGAACGGCGTTGAGAAGAGGCCGTGCACGAAAACAAGCGGAATCCTGTCGGGATCGTACGGCTGGAGAAAATACAAGCCAGTCTTGTCCATATACTGACTGGATCGAAGCATTGCCATCAATGACACGAGCAGGAGGTTCGGCGGCGGTTGATAGTAACCAACGGGTGCGGAGAAATCGGCAGCGAGCGGCCGAGTTTTTCCTTCAACCACGGCGGTCGGTTGTCTGAAAGGACGCCGCAGCGCCAAAGTAGCATCCGTTCTTTTGAAATCGAGTGTGGCTGTGACGGCTGCGGGAATCCCTTTCTGGGCGGCGAAGTTTTCGGGCGGATTAACATTTCGCACGCCGACAAGCGACCCGCCCACGCCCTCCTGGTAGTTTGCCTTTTTTACCAACTTTTCCTTGATCTCCGCGGACGGCACAAAAGAGGTAAAGTAGTCTGGTGACCAGACGGTGTTGCCGGCAGGTTCAAGCCGCAGTTGGTACGTCTGGTCGCTTGCCGTCAGCGTGATCGGATGGTTCCATAGCCGTCCTCCTTCACTGGAGCGCAACAGAACGGTAAGTTCGCCGCATGCTGCGTTGTAGGTTTCACAAGCGGGTGTTCCAATTCCCGTGCCGAGCAATGGTGCGGTGATGGCAGCCGCCTGCAAATAATCGCCGGCTCGTTTTTCAACAGGAACATTTGCTGAGCGAGCCTCGCGCATAATGTTCGCGGTCGGCGCGTATTCGGGTCCCCGTACTGTCTGTGGCGCCGTTGCGCAGCTGACGAACAGTGTGACACACGTTAATCCGGCGGTCAGGCGAATGGACACCTTTGTCTCTTCAAGCTTCATAAGCGTCGGAGATGCTAGGCACGAAGTACTATGAATGCACCAGGTTTATCATGAGACTTTAGGGCAATGTGGGCACGGCCGGGAAACTTTTGCCAGACCATCACCAACGCTCGCGAACGCATGCCACGACAACGCGAATGTGTTTACGCTGTCTAATTGCAAAGCGCAGTCGCGCGTCTCAAGCCGCGAATGCACCTCTTTCGCCATTTCGTATATTTTAATCGTTGTTTGTTCTCATTCTTATGAAACAGCTCACGCTCATAAAATTTCTCTCCGCCGCAACGCTTGTCTGCGCTGCGGATGTTCCGATCACGCAGGACGAATTGGTCCGACGCACTCAAGAGCTTTATGATGCGCTCGTGTCCGGCAACCAGGCGCCGTGGAAAAAACATTTCGCGGAGGATTGCATCTTCGCTGACGAAAAAGGACGCATTTTCGATAAACCGAAGCTGATCGCAGACATCACACCGCTGCCGAAAGGATATTCTGGAACGATCAAGATCGAAAACGCTCAGAGCCGGATCATTGGGAATACCGCGGTACTCAGTTACGACGCGGACGAAACGGAGACGATCTTCGGTCAAAATCTGAAAGCGCGTTATCACATCACTGACACGTGGCTTCAACGCGACGGTAATTGGCAGATCATCGCCAGTCAGGCACATCGCTACTATGAAGATCCTGCAGTCGGAAAAATCGATCCGAAAAAATTTGCCGATTTCATCGGCACGTACGAACTGGCGCCTAACCAAACACGATCGGTCACTGATGAAGGCGACAAACTATTCATTGAAAGGAACGGCAAAAAAGAGCAACTGCTGCCGGAGACATCAGAGCTTTTCTTCCGCAAAGACATTGAGGGCAGAATTCTGTTCCGTTACGTATCCTACGGTAAAGTCGATGCCCTTATCGACCGTCGTAACAACGAAGACGTCATTTGGCGAAAAACGAAATAGTTCGCCGCCGCTTCCCGTTTGCTTCCTGATTAGACTTTTCTGCTTTACGGCTTGAGTACGTTTTTTCCTAACGCGCCTGATTCCATCACAGCTCGATGCGCCTCCGCCGCTTCAGCTAACGGGAATTCTTTGCCGATCACAGGACGCAACGTCCCGTTTTCCAGACCGGCCACGAGCGCGGCGTGAATACTTGCCAGCTCTGCTGGGGGCGTGTTGGGCAAAATCATTCCGCGCACATCCGCATCGCGCTGCATCGTGTCGCGCGGATTGATTTCCACTGGACCGCGACTGCCGACGATCACTACCCGCCCGCCTTTCGCGAGAATAGTAAGATCCTTCCCGAGGTTTACATTCGCGAGTAGTTCCAGG
>DASYSX010000144.1:0-7862 GCA_036002955.1 Candidatus Udaeobacter sp.
TGGAAGCTTACCTGAAGCGGACGCCCATTGCAGGACTCAACGGCAACGCCAAGTCATTGATGCCTCCTAATCTCCACGGGGCGGAACGAGCAGTTCTAAAGTTTCTTCACGCGCGCTAATCGCGAGGTTCATAAAAGAGCCATCGCTTTGCCTTCGTGATGCTTCACCTGGTCCATGGTGCATTGGCGAGGATCTTTGTCGGGTCGCCAACGAAGAAATCTTGTGCCGTGCCGAAACCGGCCGCCGGTAAAATGATCGTACCCGACTTCGACGACAATTTTTGGTGCGACTGGTTCCCATTCTCCGGTGCGCTCCGTGCTCCAGCGGCTCGGTCCTCCGGGCGCGTTGCCTGTGAAACCTGGTGTTTTTTTCAGTCGCTCAAATTTTTCTGTTAACGCGCGCCGTTCCGATGCTTTGAACCCGGAGATAAATCCGACGTGATGCAATAAACCGTCGTCGCCGTAAAGTCCGAGCAAAAGAGAACCGATCACGCGTGCGCCAGTCGCGTAACGAAAGCCGCCTACTACGCAATCAACTGTTCGGATTTGTTTTACCTTTACCGCGGCGGTGCGTTCTCCCGATGCGTACGGAGCGTCCAGGCGTTTAGCGATGATTCCGTCAAGATCACGGCCCGTTTTTCGAAACCAACCGCTCGCAACGCGATAATCAGTCGTAGCAGGGGAAAGTCGTACGTTCTTTGCTGATCGAAAGTTCGAACGCGCGAATTTTTCCAGAAGCCGCCTCCGGTCGCGCAGATCCAGCTTCAAATAGGATTCGCTGTCTTCGCCAAGCAGATCGAACGCGATATAAACCGCTGGATGAGCTGCAGCCAATTTTTGAACGCGACTCGCGGCAGGATGCAGACGCAATTGCAATTCATCGAACGAAAGTGCGTCGCCAATCGGAATCACCAATTCGCCGTCGAGAACAAACTGTTTGTGTCGCAGCTTCGCCACATTGGCAGCGACATCTGGAAAATAGCGCGCCAGGGGCTGGCCGTTCTTTGATTGCAAAAAAATCTTGTCACCATCGCGAAACGCGAGACAGCGAAATCCGTCCCATTTCGGCTCATATTGCCATTCATCACCGGTGGGAATTTCTTCGACCGAGCGTGCTTCCATCGGTGGTATGGATGGTTTGAGTAACATGTTAAACTAAGTTTCGCGGCGCGGGCATTGTTGGACGCATCGTAGCTAGTCGGCTTGTCGCATCCATGGAGCAAAGGCTTAACAGAATTTTTATGCAACGGCCAAAGGCACGCCTATGAGCGATCTGTTTTGGGACGCGTCGTCATGCAACAATCAAAATCATCCGGCTCCAACTCATCGTTTTTCGCCAACGCTTTTGGTCTGCTCAAGCAAACAGGAAAGGAATTTCTGGAGGATAAGGGGCCGCAGTTAGGCGCGGCGCTCGCGTACTACACAGTTTTTTCACTCGCGCCTTTGATTCTCGTCATACTCGCGGTCGTCGGGATCATTTTCCGGAATGATCCAGCGGGAGCCTGGGAGAAGATCACGCAGCAGATGAGTTATTTTCTCGACTCAAGCGCTGTGCAGGTCGTGCAAAACATCGCGCAACAGGCATCGCAGCCTGGTAAAAGCACCATCGCCACGATTATGGGTGTTGCCCTCGCGCTTTTCGGCGCAAGCGGCGTGTTCGGTCAACTGCAGGATGCTTTGAACACAATTTGGGATGTAAAAGCAAAACCCAGTCGCGGTATTTGGGGATTTCTGCGGACCCGATTCCTTTCGTTTGCGATGGTAGGTGGCATTTGCTTTCTGTTACTCGTCTCACTGACGCTGGAAAGCCTGCTCAAAGCATTCAGCCACTACGTGCAATCTGTATTACCCGGCGGTCTCATCGTCGCCATGAGTGTTTATGTCGTATTCGATTTTGCGGTCATTGTTCTGCTCTTCGCGATGATATTTAAGTTTTTGCCTGACGCCGAGATTCAGTGGCGAGACGTTTGGATTGGCGGGATCATTACCGCCCTTCTTTTCGGCATCGGCAAATGGCTACTCGGTTTGTATCTGGGCAGCGGCGCTGCCGGGTCAGCATATGGACCAGCCAGTTCTCTAATCACACTGTTACTCTGGATCTATTACTCGTCGCAGATTCTGTTGTTCGGCGCTGAGTTTACCCAAGTCTATGCGGCTCGAGCGGGACGCGAAGTCAAACCGGATGAATACGCGGTGCGCGTTGAAACAACAGAAGTGGAAAAACATTAAAGCACGATCGCGTGCATCAATCGGGTGAAGAGTGTCGTGCTGTTGCATCCGAATCAAGCGCGGCGCTCGATTACAGCAGCAACAACGGCGGGGCGCGCTTCGGTTATCGAGAAAAGCTCGTTCGCGGAAGTATTTACCCGCCGCGTAATAGAAAGAGAAAAATAAATGAAAAGAACATTAATTAGTATGGCTCTCGCGATTGCGGCTCCGTTCGCTTGGGCGCAGGTCTCACAGACAACTACCACAACGACCACCACCGAAGGCAGCGGGACGATCACCGAGTACACGCCAGGAAGCGCAATTGTGCTCAAGGAAACCAGCGGACCCCGCACATACCATTTTGGTAAGACTGTCACTTACGTGACGCGAAGCGGTAAGGTGCTCGATGAAGATGTCGTAAAGACGAGAGTAAAAGTCGGCGCTCCGGTCCGAGTTCACTACGTCGGCACAGGCGACAACGTGATGGTTGATCGAGTGATTCTCGACGAAGATTAAGAGCTAAAAGCAGATCTACCAGCGCGCCTTTCCTGTTCGCTAATGGCGAATAGGGAGGCGCGTTGCGCGTACACCTATGACGGCCAGACCATTTCAGAAGAGGCTAGCTGAAGATGATCACCACGTCCAAAGTGCCTCGCTGCGACGAACATATTTCAAAAGGAATAGCCATGGGCACCATTCTAGTAATCATACTAATCCTGCTGCTAATCGGCGCTTTGCCGGCCTGGCCGTATAGCTCAGGCTGGGGCTACTGGCCGAGCGGCGGACTCGGCTTGATTGTTTTGATTATAATAATTCTCGCCTTAACGGGACGCCTGTAAACGGTGGCGCGTTCGGCTGACCCGCTGCAGCAATTCGCCAAAGCGTCGGCTTTAGAGACCTCGTCTGCCTCTGAGCAGGTTTATGATGAGGACAACAACGGCAATCACGAGCAGAAGATGAATTAGACTGCCGCCGACGTGGCCGATAAAGCCAAGAAGCCAGAGAACGATGAGGATAACTATTATGGTCCAGAGCATGGATATGTCTTTCCGTTAAGTTTGTTTAAGCGCCGTATTTGGACAGAGTCTCGTGAAGCAATCAAGCAAAAAGTTAACGACGGTGACAAATCCTGAAGCAAATCGGCACGCTTAGGTTCTTTCGGACGAAACAACTTCTCTGACGGTTTTGACCTGCTCCTTAATTTCGCTGACCTGCGGATGCACGTCGGTAATGAGCTCGTGCTCGGCTCGGGAAAGCTTTTCAATGCGGGCTGTCATTTCATGCAGTTCTTCCAATGTCGAATTCTGACGAGATGAGATTCGGTGCATCCACCAAAAACATACGATCCAGCACAGCGTTCCGATGCAGCCGAGCACAAACCCCATTGTTTCCAAGTTTTGCATATTAAATTTCGTAGCTAGTTGTGCAGCTGTTTTGAGGCTTACGAATTGGGAACACCAACGCCGTCCTTAGCCATCTCTTGGAATATTATGAGCAGGAATGTTCCCGATTTTCGAGTTTTCGCCGCGAGTGTCTAAAGTGGTTCGAGGACGCTGCGAGCAACGGATGTAACATTGTTTTTCGCATTCATTCCTTCCGAACGCGACAAAACCAAAGCTCGCGTCCGATTCGAATATCCACCGATGGATCTCAATTATTCGAACCAGCATCCGGGGGAAAAAGGTAGAATGCGAATTGCGCAAGTTGCGCCGCTCATCGAAAGCGTGCCTCCAAAACACTATGGAGGAACGGAACGCATCGTCTCGTACCTTACTGAGGAATTGGTTCGCGCTGGACACCATGTAACTCTCTTTGCCAGTGGTGACTCGGTTACGAGCGCGGAGCTGGTGCCAGTATGCCGGCGCTCATTCAGGCAAAACAAGCGTGCTACCGATTATTTGTCGCGCGAAGTCCTCCTCATGGATCACGTAATGCAGCGCGCCGGTGAATTCGATGTGATTCATTTTCATACGGGTTGTTTGCATTATCTCATCTCGCGTCACTTGACGGTGCCCCACGTGACGACGTTGCATGGCCGGCTGGATACCACCGAGTTGCTTCACCTATATGAGCGGTTTCGAGACATGCCAATGATCTCGATCTCAAATTCTCAGCGCACGCCCTGGCCCTGCGCAAATTGGCAGGCGACGATTTATCATGGATTACCGAAGGATTTATTTCGGTTACGTTCGGAACCCGGTAACTATCTGGCATTTCTGGGACGCGTCTCACCAGAAAAACGGGTAGATCGCGCAATCGAGATTGCCAAGCGAGCGGGAATGCCGCTCAAGATCGCGGCGAAAGTCGATCCCGCTGACAGACGCTATTTCAAGCGCGAGATCGAACCGCTGCTGAACGATCCGCATATAGAATGGGTCGGAGAAATCAGCGATAAGGATAAAGACGAATTTCTGGGGAACGCCTACGCATTACTATTTCCCATTGACTGGCCCGAGCCGTTCGGACTGGTGATGATTGAATCGATGGCATGCGGGACACCTGTCATAGCTTATGAGTGTGGATCGGTTCCTGAGGTGATGGAAGACGGAGTAACAGGTTTTATCGTGCGAGATCTGGATGAGGCCGTGAATGGGGTTAATCGAATTCGCGAGCTTAGTCGATTGCGTTGCAGGGAAGTGTTTGAGAGACGTTTCGCGGCGGACCGAATGGCAAGCGACTACGTTGACGTTTACAAGCGGCTGGTTGGCAACAATGTCGAGAGAACTCAACCTGACCTGGCAACACCGCAGCCGGCGCTCGTAAATGCCTAAACGACGGGCTCAGCAATGAGCGTCGCGGTATCACGGAAAAATGCCGATCTCCACGGCAGCGCGCCAGACAAACACGAGATCGCTCTGCTTTTGATCGACGTGATCAACGACTTTGATTTTCCAGGCGCCGATCAACTACTGAGGTACGCGCGTCCAATGGCGAGAAATCTTCTGCGCTTGAAGCGACGCGCTTACAAAGCAGGTGTCCCGGTAATTTATGTGAATGATAATTTCGGCCGATGGAAGTCTGACTTTCGACGAACTCTTGAGCATTGTGAACGATATGGCCGCGGGCCGGATGTGGTGGAGTTACTCCGACCAGAGGAGAACGACTACTTTGTGCTCAAACCCAAGCATTCCGCCTTCTTTTCCAGCGCCCTCGACACTCTGCTCCGCTATTTGCAGACTCAAACCTTGATTGTCACTGGGATCGCTGGGAACTTTTGCGTTCTTTTCACCGCAAACGACGCCTACATGCGCGATTTTAATTTGTTTGTGCCCTCCGATTGCACGGTCTCTAACACAAAGAGGGAGAATGATTCAGCGCTTCGGCTGATGAAGAAATTCCTGAAAGCTGATACGCGGCAGGGTTCTCGCATAACATTGCGTCGTCCGGCGCGCCGCGATTCGAAGCGTCGTTAGAAGCGCAAGCGGCAAATCTTAGCCGCTAGCCAATTGACACCGCTGGCGACGATGTCACTCGCGGCTTTAGGTGCAGCCACGCAAGAGAAAGATTAGCAGCAAAATTGGAATTGGAATGCCTAGGAGCCACAACAAGATGTAACCAGTTGCACCTGCTTGCTGAATTATGGTATTAAGCTTCATAACGTTTTCTTTCCAGTAAATCGGATTGGGAGGTCTTTTGCGTGTTTCCTCCGAACAATGCTTAACTCGTTGCCCAAGAGCTACGACGTGTGACCGCTGTTCACAACACGTGGAGATGTCACCATGTTACCCGGAGATAAACGGAATAAGGCCTCCTAGGACAAAACCATCTTAACTGGTAAGCATTCGCCTGACAATCGACGGTGTTATTTACTCGCTAGTATTAGGGGTTCTCTCAATTCCATAAATTTTAAGGCAAAGACGCGCACTTCGATATTTTGCCACGTTTCCTTTCTGTAGCCGGTGCAAGCGTACCGCGCGTACAAATAACTTCGAACGAAACCAAAACAGAAAGGAAAAAGGGAATATGAATTTGGAGACACTAAAAGAACTTTACGTGCAAGAACTCCGCGACCTGTATAATGCCGAGAACCAACTAGTCAAAGCATTACCGAAGATGGCCAAAGGGGCTTCATCAGACGAATTGAAGGAAGCTTTCGAAAAGCATCTCGAACAGACAAGGGGTCACGTGCAGAGGCTCGAGCAAGTCTTTCAGGAACTTGGCGAGAAGGCAAAAGGCAAGACGTGTCAGGCCATGAAAGGCTTGATTGAAGAGGGATCGGAGGTCCTTGAGGCAGATGGCGAGGATTCCGTGCTCGACGCCGCGATCATTGTGGCAGCGCAGAAGGTGGAGCACTACGAAATCGCCAGCTATGGCAGTGTGCGCACTTTTGCGCAACTGCTAGGACAGGACAAATCCGCTGACCTTCTCCAACAAACTCTGGATGAGGAATCTGAGGCAAACGAACTGCTGAACAAGCTGGCCGAAGACATCGTCAACCCCGAAGCTCTCATGGAGCCGGAAATGGCGTCGTCTTCTTCCCGATAGCCAGCCCCAGGTTTCGCGCCCACTGATTGGGATGCATTGCTTGCAGTTCGGCGGAGCGACGCCGTGCGCGAGCAATGCATCTCTGCGGTGCAGAGGACTGCCCATCCTGCCGCAGTTTTTTAGCCTGGTGATTGAGCGTGTCTAAAAAGGCTACTGCTCGGCGCGCTCGTGAGGCTCTTTGTCAAAAATCGCGCACAAGCCGTCACGATAAAAGCGAAGGCGAAACCCATTGTCCTCCGCAAATCGCGCGACCTTTGGTGCGCGGTGATCTCCGTCCGGCCACACACGGCTGAGTTCCTCTTCATAAACAGCGCAGTGATTTGCCGTCTTAAGCTCGCGCTTAATCTGTCGTACCAGTTTTCGCATCTCCCACCTCCACAAACAGCTTCACAATCACTTATGATTCCGAAAAGTGGTGGGGAACTGGTTGTATGTACGAACTGTACGGCCGGATGTCGAGGTCCACCGCGGCGCGACATTTCTAACGATACGGCGGAGAACTGCCGGCTGTGTACGTCCATCGCGGATCTGTAATCTGGTCTGCTTGCGCACAGCACGCTGACGCGAGGATTTGCCTGACGGACGCGCAGCTGGGTGGCTCGCATCGTTTTTATTTTCGGTGAATCGAAAAACGGAAATCACAGTTTCGCACGCAGAAAAGATTCTTTACCCCGGGGGAAAGTTCACCAAATCCGGTGTGGTCGACTATTACCGGCGCGTCGCTCCTTATCTCTTGCCGCACTTTCGTAATCGGCCGGTGACGCTAAGACGGTACCCCGACGGTGTTTTTGGCGAAGCATTTTATGAAAAGGATGCGCCGGGTTTTACTCCTGACTGGGTGAAGACATTTGCGGTACCGCGTCATGAAGGAGGCCCTGATATCAATTACATTCTCATCAACGACCGCCGCACGTTGATTTGGGCGGCGAGCATCGCCGCACTGGAGTTGCATCCATTTCTGCATCGTGTGCCGCACATCGAGCGGCCCACGCATATCGTATTCGATCTCGATCCCGGCGAGAACGCAAACGTTCTGAGTTGCGCGGAGGTATCATTCCTTCTGCGCGATGTGCTGACGAGATTACGGCTGAAATGTTTCGCGAAGGTGTCTGGATCAAAAGGCATTCAAGTTTACGTGCCGCTGAACACCGCTGTTACATACGACCAGAC
>DASYSX010000145.1:0-5300 GCA_036002955.1 Candidatus Udaeobacter sp.
TTTGACTGGACTCGATTCAATTATTTCGACCCGCTGTGTTGCATTCGGTATCCAAATGCAGTGTCCAGCTCTTGAAGTAGCCGGGTTCTTCGCTGCGCTTAGAATGACAGAATAGGACTCATGCAGACTCTAAACACGGACCCAGGAGTAACCCGCGACTTTCCCCCGAACACGCGCTATCTGATCGGTGTCTCCGGCGGGCGTGATTCCATCGCGCTGCTGCACTGGTTGATTAGCTTCGGTTACGAGCGGCTAATCGTGTGCCATCTGAATCATCAATTGCGCGGACGATCAAGCGATGCCGATGCGCGGTTCGTGAACACGCTGGTCGATCGCTACAACCAACAGGTGCTCACCCCGGCACGCACGCGGCCACGCAACCGAAGCGCTCGCCGTACAACGGCCAGCGGCATTGAATTTGTCTGCGGTTCTGCAAACATCCGCGCGCTCGCGAAGCAAAAGAAGATGTCGATCGAAGCTGCGGCGCGTGAAGCGCGTTACGCATTCTTTGCTGAAACCGCACAGCGCCGAAACTGCAGAACGGTCTTCGTCGCGCATCACGCCGATGATCTGGTCGAAACCTTTCTGATCAATCTGTTTCGCGGCGCCGGCAGCGCCGGCCTTTCTGCGATGCGGTGTATTTCTACTCGGCGAATCGACCGCGTCGACCTAACGATCGTGCGGCCGTTTCTTTCCGTCTGGCGCAAAGAGATCGACCATTACATCAGCGAGTACGGGTTGCGATTTCGCGAGGATGCTACGAACAAAAATCTCACACCGCTGCGCAATCGCATTCGACATCGCGTCATTCCGTATCTGGAGAGAATGCTCGGCCGCAACATCCGACAGAACATTTGGCGAACAGCGATGATTGCTGCCGATGAAGAGAAATGGATCGAGAGTGAATTGAGTGATTCTACACATGCAGATTTCTCCGTGGTAAAGCTTCGCGCGTTGCCGATTGCGCTTCAGCGGCGCACGCTTTTGAAATGGTTGCGGGCGCAAAACATAGCCGACGTTGGATTCGATGCGATCGAGCGCGTTCGTTCGCTTGTCGATTGTGACTCTCGAATCGCAAAAGTGAATCTTCCGGAAAACCGACACGCGCGGCGCCGCTCGGGGAAAATTTTTTTGGAGTGAGCAATTACTGGAAAATCACATCAGCGGTAGGGCGCGACCGCCGGGCGCGCCAAACCCGATGGACGGCCCGGCGGTACGTCCCTACCATTACTCTATTCCATCACTCCAATGTCTGAAGTTCGCGTTCGTTTCGCCCCCTCGCCCACCGGCTATTTGCACATCGGCGGCGCGCGCACTGCGCTTTTCAATTGGCTCTTCGCGAAACATCACGGCGGAAAATTCGTGCTGCGAATCGAAGATACCGATATGAAGCGCAACACAGAGGAAGCGATGGCGGCCATCTACGAAGGACTGGAATGGCTGGGCCTGAATTGGGATGAAGGCCCGCATGTTGGCGGCGAGTTTGGGCCGTATTTGCAAAGCGAACGCACAGAACTTTACGAACGTTATTTGAAAAAACTTCAGGATGCCGGCCATATCTACGAAGATCAGGGAGCACTGCGGTTTCGGTCGCCGCGCGAACACGTCATCGTCGACGATCTCGTTCACGGAAAGATCGATTTCGATTTGTCGAACGAAGAGACGCATCCGGACATGACGATCCGCCGACCGGATGGCTCATGGATTTTTCATTTCGTCAACGTGATCGACGACCTCGAGATGAAAATCTCCCACGTGATCCGGGGCGAAGATCATCTCTCAAATACGCCAAAGCATATCGAGCTCATTCGCGCATTAGGCGCAACGCCTCCGCAATACGCGCAGATTCCGCTCATTCTTAATCGCGATGGAACAAAAATGAGCAAGCGCGACGCAGGCGCGCGCGTGGAGTATTACATTCGGCGCGGCTTTCTTCCGGCGGCGGTCCGCAACTACCTCTGCCTGCTCGGTTGGTCGCCAAAGGACGATCGTGAGAAGTTGGACATTGATGAGATCGTTCGGATCTTCGATTTAAAAAATATCGGTCGTAGTTCGGCTACATTCGATCCCGATAAATTGCATTGGTTAAACGGCGAATACGCGCGCGAGCTTAGCGACGAGAAATTTTACGAATCAGCCGTCGCGAGGCTGAGGTCTAGTGGTGTGAAGGTGGACGACTACCCGGAGCAATACGTGCGCGCCGCGTTACAAACGTGCAAAGGAAAGATCAATACGTTCGACGAGTTGCCAGCTTATTGCGGGTTCTACTTCACTGATGATTTTGAGTACGATCCTCAGAGCGCAGCGAAGCATTTCACTCCTGAAAACAAACCACGGCTTGAGGCGGTTCGCGGTGCCTTGAGTTCACTTGAGAAATTCGACACCGCAGAAATCGAAGTCGCACTAAAAACTGCCGCCGCAAATCTAGGCGTAAAATTCGGCGCAATCGTTCATCCCATACGGCTCGCGGCGACGGGCAGCACGGTGGGGCCGAGTCTGTATCATTTGCTCGAAGTGCTCGGGAAAGAAAAGGTGTTGTCGCGAATCGACCGCGCGCTTCGGAAGATAGGCTTCTAGCCTGTCTCGGCCGCCAGGCAGCTTGCCTGGCGCGTAATTCGGCAGGCTGGCAGCCTGCCGGCCGAATCAGGCAGGCTGCCTGACTTCCTTATGCGCTCCCTTGGCCCACGTATCTCTCAACGCGACGGTGCGATTCCACAGCTGCTTTTCCGCTGTTGAATCTGTATCGAGCGTGAAATAGCCGAGGCGCTCAAATTGATAGCGTTCCTCCGGACGCGCACTGGCAAGTGCGGGTTCGCATTTTGCGTTCGCTACTTCCAGCGAACTCGAATTGATGCACGACTTGAAATCGCCATCGGCATCCGGCTCCGGAACTGTGAAGAGCCGATCATACAATCGGACTTCCGCATCGATTGGGTGCGCGGCGCTTACCCAATGAATCGTGCCTTTTACTTTCCGGCTCGCAGTCGGCCCACCTGATTTGCTGTCGAGATCGACGCTGCATCGTAGCTCGGTCACGTTACCGCCCTCATCCTTTATCACTTCCTCGCACTTGACGATGTAAGCGTATTTCAGCCGCACCTCGCCGCCCGGTCGAAGTCGAAAATATTTCGGCGGAGGCGTTTCCATGAAATCGTCCCGTTCGATGTACAGCTCGCGGCCAAATGGAATTTTGCGCGTTCCAACATTTGGATCCTCGGGATTATTGATTGCGTCGAGTTCTTCGGCTTTTCCTTCCGGATAATTTGTCAGCACAACTTTAATCGGTCGCAGCACGACTAGGCGGCGAGGTGCGATGCGATTGAGTTCATCGCGGACCGTATGCTCGAGCAGAGCCATGTCGGTCGTGCTCGGATACTTCGTGATTCCGACGTTGTACGCCAGGCTACGCAAAGCTGTCGGGGTCACACCGCGCCGGCGCAAACCAGAAATCGTCAACATGCGTGGATCGTCCCAGCCAGTGACGAGGTTTTCATTTACCAGCTGGATCAGTTTGCGCTTGCTCATCACGGTGTATGTCAGATTGAACCTCGCGAATTCGTACTGATGCGGACGCGGCTCCGGAATTTCGAGCGCGTCGAGGATCCAATCGTAAAGCGGCCGGTGCACTTCGAACTCCAAGGTGCAAATCGAGTGTGTAATGCCTTCGATGTAATCGCTCAGCGTATGCGCCCAATCGTACATCGGGTAGATGCACCATTTGTCGCCGGTACGATGATGCGTTGCGTGTCGAATGCGGTAGAGCACCGGGTCGCGCAGCCAGACGTTTGCCGCGTTCATGTCAATCTTTGCCCGCAACGTGCGCGCGCCGTCGGGAAATTCGCCCGCCTTCATTCGCGCGAACAGATCGAGACTTTCATCGACCGAACGATCGCGAAAGCTGCTCGCTTTCCCGAGACGACGATACTCGTCCGTTTCCTCGCGAGTCATGTCATCAACGTACGCCTTGCCTTTGCGGATTAGATCCACTGCATGCTCGTAAAATCGATCGAAATAATCCGACGCATAGAACGGCGCGCCGCCGAGTCGTTTGTCTGCCCAGCCGTCGATCAACCAATGCACGTCAGCCATGATTGATCTGACGTATTCTGCTTCCTCCTTCGTCGGATTCGTGTCGTCCATGCGGATGTTGCAAATCCCATCGAACTCGCGCGCGATTCCGAAATTGAGACAGATCGATTTCGCGTGACCGATGTGCAGATAACCATTCGGCTCGGGCGGGAAACGGGTAACGATCTGCTTGTATTTCCCCGTCCGCAGATCCTCCGCGATGATATCGCGAATAAAGTCGGAAGGTCTCTCTGTTTCAGTTGTCATTTCGTAATGGTGCAAAGGTATCGGGGAACGTGTACATCGACAACTCGTGCAACCGCGGGTTAGAATTATTTCGCGTGTCATCCTGAGTGAAGCGAAGCGGAGTCGAAGGATCCCGCGGCTCTAACAGAAAGTAATGCAACGGGATTCCTCGACTTCGCTCGGAATGACCGCAAACAAAACGCTATGGACGCGAAGCAAATCACTGATCGCTATACACTGGCTGATCTCGAGAAATGGTCGGAGGTCACGCGCGATATTGATCCGCCGATTCGTCTTGGTGTTTTCGGCGACCCAGTGGCGCACTCGCTTTCGCCGCAGATGCAGAATGCCGCGCTGCGCGCGCTGGAGATCAACATGCAATACGCGCGGTTTCACATTCGATCGACTGAATTGCGGTCAGCGCTGCGGTTTATCCGCGAGCTAGATTTTGTCGGGATCAATCTCAGCGTGCCGCACAAGATCGCGGGGCTAACGCAAATTGATGTGGCTGATGACTCGGCGAGCCGTTGCGACGCAGTGAATACTGTTCGGCTAGACGAGAACAAATTGATCGGTTCGAACACCGACGCCGAAGGATTTTCTCGCGCAGTTCGCAGCGAGTTCTCAATCGATTTGCGCGATCTGCGAGTAATGATCCTTGGCGCGGGCGGAGGCACAGGTCACGCAATAGCCTGGCAATGCGCGTTGGAAAATTGTGAGCGCCTGGTCCTGGTCAATCGCACTCCGGCAAAGACAAATGCTCTTGTAGATCGATTGCGGTCTTTCTTCGCCGGACCACGCGTGCTAGGTCCGGTTGCGCGACTCGAAGCCGTCCAATGGGACGAGACAGTGTTGCGCAAGCAACTCGCAGATATCGATCTGATCGTCAACGCCACGCCGCTAGGCATGAATTCCAGCGATCCGGCACCGATCCCGGCGCGATTGCTCGCCCCGCACCACATTGTGTTCGACTGCGTGTATCGCCC
>DASYSX010000146.1:0-10878 GCA_036002955.1 Candidatus Udaeobacter sp.
GAGCAAAAACTCCTCGTCGATGTTTTGCTTTTCTTCGCCCGCCTGTTCGAGCAGACGCTGACGTTGCACAAGCGGGTCATTCAACTCGCTGTAACCGGGCGCGATCTCCACACCATTGATGACCAGTTCAAAAACGTCGACCAGCGAGCTGTCTTCCGCGTTTTGTTTGGCCAGCGGTACGAGCTCTTTCGGACAATGCGTTACGAACACAGGATCCATCGTTTTCTCTTCGATGAGTTTTTCGAAGACGTGCTGCGTCACCTCGAAATCCGCGAGCTGCGGTATAATCTCGAGCTTGAACTCCTTCACGGCGCGATCGCGCCTCTGCTCGGGCGAGAGTTCAAACCAATCCTTGCCCGCGACTTCGCGCATCACATCGCGATAACGCACGCGGCGCCACGGCCGATTCAAATTGATCGTGCGCGTGACTTTCCCGTCAGCGTCTCGATGCTCGATGCTTAGCGAGCCGCAGATTTTCTCCGCGAGATAACAGATCAGTTCTTCGACAAGATTCGCGATCTTCTCGAAATCGGCGTAGGCCCAATAGGCCTCAAGCATCGTGAATTCCGGATTGTGCTTCCTGGAGATGCCTTCATTGCGAAAGTTGCGATTGATCTCGAATACCTTGTTGAACCCGGCCACCAGAAGGCGTTTCAAATAAAGCTCCAGCGCAATTCGCAGATAAAGATCGATGCCAAGAGCGTTGTGATGTGTCTTGAACGGTTCGGCTGCGGCACCTCCAGCCGTTGCTTGCAAAATTGGCGTCTCCACTTCAACAAAGCCCCGCTCCTCGAAAAAGCGTCGGGTTTCGCGAACGATAGCGATCCGTTTTTCGAAGACCGCGCGCGAACGTTCGTTGGTAAGAAGATCAAGATAACGCTGCCTGTAACGCGCTTCGATATCCTGGAGTCCATGCCATTTTTCCGGCAGCGGCCGCAACGTCTTGGAGAGCAACTGAAATGTTTGGACTTTTACCGTCGGTTCGCCGCTTTTGGTGACAAAACATGTCCCCTCGACGCCAATGAAATCCCCGATGTCGACCAATCGAAAAAGGTCGAACAATTCCGGTCCAATCTCCTTGGCGTGAATGTAAATTTGAAAGCGACCGGTGATGTCGCGCAGGTCGAGAAAATGGCTTTTGCCCATGTCGCGATGCGCGGTAATGCGGCCGGCGACACGACGGGTTTCACCTTCTTTAAATTGCTCGCGCACCTCCGCGACCGAGCCGCTAACATCAAAGCCGGTGCCGAACGGCTCGATGCCTTTCGCGCGCAGTGCTTCAAGTTTTTTTCGCCTGAGCGCGATCAGCTCGTTTTCCTCTTCCATATTCGGACAGCGAATGTAAAGCGCGACCCGTCCTTCGCCACGTCAAATCGTCAGTTCAACAAGGAACGACAGCTTGCCTGCCCGCCGTAGCCTTGGCGGAGGCGGGGGCAACCGTCGAAACATCCCAGCTGGGAAGCCGTCACACCTTGGGCGCTCCCGTTTGCATATTACGTTTGCCAACGAAACACCTACCATGAGATATTTTGAGCTGGCGGGCGCGCACGAGCTTCTGTCGCCGCCATCATTCAAATGACGACTGCTAATTTGCCGCAAACGAGTTCCAAGCTGGACGGGCCACTGGTAAAGCAGTTTTCCGTTTTTCTGCCGAACAAGGTGGGGGCGATGCTGGATATTGTGAAGTTGCTTAGCGCGCATCACACACACGTTGTCGCCCTCAGCGTGTCGGAATCCACTGACTCAGCTATTGCCCGGATCATCGCGAGCGATCCGCAGGGTGTGGAAAAATTATTCAGGGAAAACAATGTTGGTTTCGGCGTCAGCCAGGTGGTGGTGGTTGAGATGCGCGAAGTGGCTACGCAACTTGTAAAATTGCTCGCCGCATTGGTCATGGCGGAGGTGAATGTGCATTTCGCTTATCCGCTGCTGATCCGTCCGCGCGGGTTTTCTGCTATCGCTCTGCACCTCGATGATACCGAGTGCGCTTCTTCTGTGCTCAAGGGCGAAGGATTCAAAATGTTGAGCCAGGACGATATCTCACGCTAGGCCGGTGGTAGCCTTCTAACGTTTTAACGGTTCGGCGGTCAAATATCCGGCAGATTGTTGACAGGCTGGCAACAGCGCGCATAACAAGACGGGGTTATCCTCCCATGCGGACTCTTTTCTCACGGGCTATTCAAATCGATCCAAGCTTTCACGTCGCCCTCGGTGTGCTTGTAATTTTCGCCGTAGCTGAGGTTTTCTTTGCGACGTCGTACTATGTCGGCCGGGCACGAGCCAACCGCGTCGCAGCACAGCCAGTTACTCCGATGATCGCGCGTGCGCCTGCGACTTCGGCCGCTTCAGCGTTAGCGCCAGCGGCTGCGCAGCCAAGCATTGCACCGTCAACGCCATTGAGTACACCGCCTGCATCCGTCGTCGACCAGTTGCTGCGAGAAGGTAAAGAATTCCGCGAACGCGGGGACACGACGAACGCGCTGGCACGTTTTCAAGAAGCGTTGGACACCGAACCGGATAATACCGGCGTGCTTCAGGAAACCGCACAGACCTACGAGTCGATGCAAATGTTCGATCGCGCGAACGATGTCTGGCGCAGAATCAAACAAATCAGTCCCTCTGATAGCGCAACATACGCTTTAGCCGATCGTCGCTTGAAGGTCGGCGTTCCCGCTCCACCGACCGTCGAACCGGGCGGCGCCGTTGAGGAACCGGACGTTACTCCAGGCAAAGATGTCGGCGGCAATACCGAGGGTCCCATCATGGGAATTTCCGAGGTCAAAACCAAGGAAACGTCCGATCCGGAAGTCGAAACGAATCTCACATTGGAGATAGGAATAAAAAAACAACCAGGCACCGTTATCGACCATAACAAAGTGAAAATCCTGGTGTTCCTCTACGATGTTGTGAACGACAAAGACATCAAGCTGACTGATGCCGATGTGAGCAATGAATGGCTTACGTCGAAGCACGATTGGTCGGACACGAATCCGGAAGTCCTTCTTGTACGCTATGTGCGCGCGAAAACCGGTGGCGCGTTATCTGAATCGTCCCTTTCGGAGGCGGCGGCAAAAGTTCGACCCGGTCAAAAGGGTCGCGGCTCAAAAGGCTCCGCTGACATCGGACAACGCAAATATCTCGGCTACATCGTTCGCGTTTATTATGGCGACGACCTGCAGGCTGTTCAGGCTGAACCGTCGCGCCTGTTACAGCAGTTTCCTGCTTTAAAAAGTCCCTCGGCACGATGAGGCGATTGCTTCGAGGCTGTATTGCTTGCGTCCGAATCAGACGGAGTTACACAGACAATCTTCGACGCGTTCTTCCATGGTTCTGTATTTTTCTTTGTGCTGCCGGAGCAGAAGCGCAGGTTCAAGTCGACCTGAAATTCAAGCGACTGCAATACATCGCATACGAACCGGTGGTGGCGACGGTTGCCATCACGAATCTGGCCGGACGCGACATCGAACTTCACGACGCGGAAGGGCAACCCTGGCTGGGTTTTGAGATCACCGGCAGTGACGAACAGCCGATCGCGCCGCTCAGCGGTGCAAAGGGAGAGGCTCCGCTGAAAATCCAAGCAGGCCAGAGAGTCACACGCCAAATCGATCTCACGCCGCTGTATCCCGTAAATGAATTCGGCTCCTATCATGTGCGCACGAATATTTATTTTGCCGATCTGGGAAAATTTTTCTACTCCGGCACCGGCGTATTTGAAGTTACTGACGCGCACCCGATCTGGCAGCAAACCGTGGGAGTTCCAGGAGGCGCGGGCGGCGATGTGCGCACGTATTCGCTGATGACCAATCGTTTTCCAGACCACACTTCTTTGTACGTCCGGGTGCAGGACAAAGACACAGGCGTCGTTTATGCCACTTACTCGTTAGGCCGCACGATCTCTTTCGAGCAACCGCAGGCGGAAATCGATCGCGCCAATCGATTGCATGTTTTGCATTGCGAGGCTCCGCGCGCATGGTCGTACGCCCGCATCGGACTAGACGGTCAGTTGCTGACGCACTCTTCGTTCATGGAAACCAAAACACGGCCCCGCCTTGTTCATTCAGGTAACGGCGAAATAGCCGTGCAGGGCGGCATTGCCGAAGCGCCTGCGCACAGTTCAGGTAGCAAGGCACCAAAACTTTCGGCGCGTCCGCCCGGCGCGCCCTCAAATAACCGGTAATGCGCAGGCGTTTTTTCCAAATCTGTTTATTAGCTACCGGTCTGCTGATGACATTTCTGGCGTGTGGCTCTTATGCAGCGAGCGGCGACAGCTCACCCATAACTGTAGTGATCGATGCAGGACACGGTGGGTTTGATCGCGGAGGGATTCCAGGCCAGAGGGTTTCGGAGAAAGATATGACACTCGATGTCGCGCGCCGACTTAAAAGTGTCCTCACTGCCAGCGGTTATCGGGTGGTGATGACGAGGGACAGCGACGTATTTGTTCCGTTGGGAACGCGGTGCTCAATCGCCAATTCCAATCGGAACGCGATTTTTGTATCGGTCCACTTCAATTCAGCGACGCGAGGTGGAGCAAGCGGCATAGAAACATATTTTTACAGTCGCGACAGCCTGGCGCTCGCATCGGCGATTCATCATTACGTTGTCGGGGGTGCGCCGTCACCGAGCCGCGGTGTGCGTCGCCGTGGCTACTACGTCTTGCGAAAGACAAGTATACCGGCCGTGCTCGTTGAGTGCGGTTTTCTCACTAATCCGACCGAAGCGGGGTACGCTCAGAATGCCTCTTATCGCCAAAAGCTTGCCGAAGAGATTGCAGCCGGAGTCCGGAGCCGGGGTTCGGTGGGGAGTTCCTTTAGTACCACTCGGGTCGCGACAGACGAAAGCATTCCAGTACAACCGTACATCGACCAAACCAGAGTCAGCCACTCCAAAAAGAGCCGGTCGAAGCGTTCGTCCAGGAAAAGCACTCGACACAAAAAGAAGACTTCATCGAAACCGGCCGAGATTGAAGCGCGCGTGGCGTCATCGGATCGCGAGGGTTGATTGGACCTGCCAATTTTGACTTCGGCGCAGATGCGCGCCGCTGAACACGCTGCATTTGCCGGTGGTGTGCAAGTCGAGGCGCTGATGAACGAGGCCGGCGCCGGTGTCGCTCAGGCCGTATCAAAATTTTTTCAAAAACCCGGTCGATGTATCGTCTTTGCCGGGAAAGGGCATAACGCAGGGGACGCATTGTTTGCGGCGCAGTGCTTACAGCGGAGCGGGTGGAAAATCGAAGTGCGTCTCGCTTTCAAAGAAGATGATTGCAGTGATTTGACGCGAAAGAAGCTCGGAGATTTATGCCGGAGGTCGCCGGAAATTCTGGGCGCTGCTGCATCGAAAACGGCGAATAAAGATTTGGTCACCACGCCCGTCGAACTCTCACCGAGCGCCACAGACCAGATTGCCAACACTCCGAATTCGACTGCGACAGAGGCGTGTTCGGTCGTTGAGGTGCCGCTTGTCATTCTGGATGGTTTGCTCGGCGTTGGCGGAAAACCACCGCTCCGCGAGCCGATCCGCGCCGCCTGTCGCGCCATCAACCAATTGCGGATAACAAATGGCGCCTACGTCGTTGCGGTCGATCTTCCAACCGGTCTCGACGCCGATTCAGGCAAGGCAGATCGCGACTGCGTCGTCGCCGATTTTACCGTTACGATTGCTTACGCGAAGCCGGGTCTCGTCGCCGACGGCGCAGTGAATTATGTCGGCCGCATCGAGGTTGTGCCGCTCGACGAATTGCGGCCGCCAAAAACGAAACCGAAAGAAATCATTGCCGCACCAATCGCTTTTCGCGCTTTGCTGCCGAGACGGAAATATAACTCCTACAAGAATCAGTTTGGCCGCGTCGGCGTGGTCGCCGGCTCCAAAGGATTCGTCGGCGCGGCGCTGATGGCTTCACAAGGTGCGCTCAGGGCCGGCGCTGGATTGGTAGAAGTTTTTGTTCCCGAAGAAATCTATGAAATCGTAGCCGGCGCGGCGTTCATGGAAGCAATGGTAAAGCCAGTCGCGTCGTATCGTCAGTTGCTGAAGGAGAAAGTTGACGTCTGGGCTGTGGGTCCGGGGCTTGGCAAATCGCGGGCGGCCGAGATGCTCGAGCTCGTTGAAAAAATCAAGCAACCCATGGTACTGGACGCGGATGGACTGAACATCGTGTCTCAAAAAATTTCGGTGCTCCGGCGTTGTAAAGGCAAACGGCTGCTGACCCCGCATCCCGGCGAAATGAAACGGCTTTTTCCCGATGACCAACAATCGCGCGGCAAAACAGCGACGAAATTCTGTGGTCGCTTTCCCGTCACACTTTTGCTCAAAGGCAGTCGCACCATCGTGGCTGAAGGCGGTCGGCCGTTGAGCTACAACACGACGGGCAATCCCGGAATGGCTACTGGCGGAATGGGCGACGTCCTTACAGGAGTCTGCGCCGGTTTGCTGGGGCAAGGCCTGTCGCCTTACGATGCCGCGCGGGTCGGCGCGTGGCTCTGCGGTCGCGCCGCGGAGATTGCAATGTTCAACGGCAACCAGAGCGAACAATCGCTTTTGCCGCGCAATGTTCTCCAACATCTCGGCGACGCGTTCAAGGAACTGTAGGCCGTCTGTGTCAGAGGCCGTGTAGCACTTCGGGCGTGCAGCCACTCGGCTTTTCCTGCTTTCCTGCTTTCCTGATTCGTAGATTCTTTGGGAGTGGCAAAATTTGTTCTGATCGGCAGCGGATTGGCGGGAGGCTTGCTCGGGGCATATCTCGGGCGGCGTGGATACGACGTAGATCTTTACGAGCGGCGCGCTGACCCGCGCGAAGGGAATATCGTCGGCGGACGCTCGATCAATCTGGCGGTTTCAACGCGCGGGATTCACGCGCTGGAACAGATCGGCATCGCGGAGGAAGCAATGAAACACGCGATCCCGATGCGTGGCCGGATGATTCACGATAGATCCGGCGAGCTGCATTTTAGCCCGTACGATGTTGATCCGAAAAAATGTATCAATTCGATCGGACGCGCCGCGCTCAACACCACGGTTATCGAAGCGGCACAACGGTATTCCAACGTGCGTGTGCATTTCAATCACAAGTGCACAGGAGTCCATCTCGAATCAGCCAGCGCTCAGTTGGAAACCGCAGAGGGCGTCATTACCGCAAGCGGCGATGCAGTGATCGGCGTCGACGGCGCGTTCTCGGCAGTCCGCAAATCGATGCAGATCGAGATTGCCAATTTTCAATACGACGAAAGTTATCTCGCTCACGGCTACAAGGAATTAACCATTCCGCCCGGGCCGGACGGTTCATGGCGAATGGAAAAGAACGCGCTTCACATTTGGCCACGGAAAAGTTTCATGATGATCGCGCTGCCAAATCCAGACGGATCTTTCACTTGCACGCTGTTTTGGGAATTCGAAGGGCCCCGCAGTTTCGCCACCATGAAGACCGATGACCTTGTGCGCCGTTTTTTCGACGAAGAGTTTCCCGATGCCGTGCCGCTCATGCCAGGTTTGCTCGACGATTTTCGGAACAATCCAACCGGTTCACTCGTGACCATTCGCTGCGCGCCGTGGTTCTATCGGGACAAGGTTTGCCTCGTCGGCGATGCCGCGCATGCAGTCGTACCATTTTATGGCCAGGGAATGAATGCTGCCTTCGAAGATTGCGTCGTGCTGGATGAGTGCTTTGAAGAATTTCCGGAGAACCGCGATCACGCATTTTCGGAATACTTTCGCCGCCGAAAAGAAAACGCTGATGCGCTGGCCGATCTAGCGATCGGAAATTTCATCGAGATGCGAGACAAGACCGCGTCGAAAACGTTTCGTGCCAAGAAGAAGCTCGATCACACGCTGGAAGCCGCTCTGCCGGGAATGTATCTGCCGCTTTACACGATGGTCACCTTCACAAGGATGCCCTACGCAAAAGCGGCGAAGCGGGCGCAGATCCAGGATTCACTCGTGTATGCGAGCCTGTTCCTAATCGCAGCGATCTTGGTCGCAGCGATGCTTTGGTTATTCGCAACCTGAACCACGCTTACAAATCGAAATTCCGTTGCAGGAAATCAGCCAGACTGATTAACCTCGCCGCATGAATTTAAGATACTTGCCGACTTCTGTCCTTGTCGTCTGGGTGCTGTTCGCCGCGTCTATCCAAGCAGAGGAGAATCCCGTGGACGATCCTGATCTTCAGCAGTTGCTGAAACAGGCACAGGAGATGCAAAAGAGCTCCGGATCGCCCGATGCCCGGAAAAAACTTGCCGAGATGGAAGCGATGGCAAAACAGGAAGCGGCGCAACAAGAGCAGGAGGAAAAGGACGAAAAGGAAAAATTACAAGCTGCGCTAAAGAAACAGCTCGATGCGCCTGGTCCGGTCGCCTTTCCTGATTGGACGCCGGTCGCACCCGAGTTCAAACCCGCGGGTACGCCGGCAAAAAAGGTGGTCGACGAGGAGGTGAAAATCGTTCAGACCGGCACCTCCTCGCTCACTCCTGAGAAGATAGCAGACAGCTGGCAAGCGTCAGCAAACGCAGCGAACAATCTCAATCAGAGCCTCAACAAGATGAATGTTAACGGAAAGATTACGAGGATCCTGTTTCTCAGCACGCGCACCGATCCACGGCAGGAAGTGGAACTCGAAGCCAGCCGCGAGCCGGACAGCAAGATCACTCAGATTCAAATTTCATCTCCCCTGCCCAAGCCAGACATTGAAAGTGAATAGTTGCTCCGCATTGCCTAACAAATGGCTCTCTCTTGTTGAGCGCAGCGAAACATCTCTGGTCCCTTCCCATTCTCGCGTATCCACAAGTGACCTGAGATTCTTCGCTTCGCTCAGAATGACATTGTGGCAACGCCTGTAGCGGAACAGACGTTTCTCGCGTCGCTCACTTGCATTCGGTTCGTGCCGGGATTACCGAGATTGCTACTATGGCTGAAACGTATGTTCCATTAATTAGTTCCGGCATTGCCGGCCCACTTGGTGTTCTTCATCTCCCGCGTCTCTGGCAAAAGGTCTCGCTGGAAGAAGCAGGCAAACTTGCTTCCGGTTATCCCGGCGTCGGCCACGGTTTCGACGCGATGACACTGGCCGCACTCGGCCTCGAAGAGCAGGCGGTGCGAGATTATATCAGGAAAAGCAAACCGACCTATCCGCAGTTCGAGGCGTGGGTGAAACATAATGCGAAGTCGTTAAATCAGGATGCCATCGAAAAGCACAACTCGGCCGTGCGCGGTTACAATCATGACGACGAAACGCGCACGAAAATTCTGGGGGCATGCAAAATTGCGGATGATGCTTCTTCACCAAAAGACGCGGTGAACCTGAACAATCTTGACGATTGGTACGAGTTTCATCAGGCAGTGCTGACGTAAATTTTTTTTGACCGCACTCCTGATTGACGCTTAGCGCGATAACGCGTTCGCCGCCGGCGGTTGCTGCACGAAAGTTCTGCAGTTCCTACGTAAACGCTGCGCGCCCCGCGCGATGGTGTCATTCGTCGCTCCCGGCGACAGCCCGGACGTCGAATCGCATTCGCCGCTACGCGCTGGCGGATCGACATCTTCTTCAATGAATGCCCTGCTCACCGGCAGAAGTTTGGCCGGCGGCGAATGGTTTTTCGATGCTGCTCAATGCGCAGTGAACCCACCGTCGACCATCATACTGTGGCCGGTCACGAACGATGCTTTATCGGAACACAGCCAGAGAACAGCTTCCGCAACCTCCTCGACTTTTCCGAGGCGTCCGATGGGATGAAAAGTGGTCAGGTCATCCTTTTTCATGTTCATGCCATCGACAAGGCGATCGGCCATTTCTGTATCGATCACCGCCGGATTGACCGCGTTGACGCGAATCCCTTGCCCGGAAAATTCCAACGCCGCGGCTTTCGTTAATCCGATCACCGCGTGTTTCGATGCACTGTAAATCCCAATTCCCGGGAACCCGATTACGCCTGCTACCGACGAACAGTTTACGATGGCGCCGCCACCTGTCTTAAGCATCTGGGGAATCTCGTACTTCATGCAAAGCCAGACGCCTTTGACGTTAACGTCCATCACCGCATCGAAATTGGCTTCCGTGTGATCGATAATCGTGGGCTTCACGTCGCCTTCGACGCCTGCATTGTTAAAGGCTACATCGAGACGACCGCACGTCTTCACAGCGTGCTCGACCAACGCCTCAACCTCAGCCGCAACCACGACATCAGTTCGCCGGAAACTGGCGCTTCCACCGGCCTCACGGATCATCGAGACTGTTTCCTCGCCACGCTCCACGTTGCGATTACCAATCACGACCTGCGCCCCTTCGCGACCAAACGCCAACGCCGCCGCGCGACCGATTCCTGATCCACCGCCAGTTACCAATGCCACCTTTCCTTCGAATTCTTTCATCAATCGAATCTTTTGGGTCTTCCGCTCAGCTAGCAATCTAAATCGAGACAAAATTGAGTTCTCAGTTTGTGGCTTCTTAACTGATTAGAAGCTCTTAATTCTTAACCTTAGCGAGGATTGTTATTCTGTGTCGCTGACTTTCCGACCTTCCATTCGACGATTAACGCGAGGAGTGCCAACAGTCCGATGAACGCGCCAAAGATTGCATCAGCGATCGCCGGCCCGGTTGCTTTGGCGACCAGGGCGATTCCAATTACCGGAAGAGAAATTCCGGCGTAACAAGCAATCAAGTACGCGGACACGATCTCCGACCGTTTGTCCTCGGGCGCGGACTCGTTGACCTTCTGTAAACTGCAGCGATAGCCGACCCCAGTCGCGATTCCCCCGACCGCCGTTCCTATTAACAAGATCCAGATCGAGCGCGCCATTTCAGCCGCCACCAGGAAGCCGAGACTCGGCAGCAATGCGATCAGCGCGATGAGCAATCCTCGATGAGGCCGCAACCGCGGCGTCAACGCGATC
>DASYSX010000147.1:0-7850 GCA_036002955.1 Candidatus Udaeobacter sp.
TCACGATCGCGGGCGAGGAGCAGGGGACCATCCAGATCGACCCAATCGGCGTTGCCAGGGAGCAGGCGAGCGGGAGCGATTGAAAGTGAAGTGCACACCATGCAGCCAATCAATATTTTGAAATTATTTTCGCCAGCGCGCCGATACAGCTGAAGCGCTTCTGTTAACCCGCCGGTTTTATCGAGCTTAATGTTGACTGCTTCGTATCGATTCTTGAGCCGCGGAAGATCGATACTCGTGTGGCAACTTTCATCGGCGCACACGGGGATCGGATGTTCGAGTGTTTCGAGCGCGGCGTCAGCGTCTGCCGGAAAGGGTTGTTCGATCAGCTCCACTCCAAGTTCTTTCAACGCGGAGACCGTGTTGCGATAATGATGAGGTAACCACGATTCGTTGGCGTCGATGAGCAGACGTGCTCCTGGCGCCGCTGCGCGCACAGCTTCGACGCGCGCAAGATCGCTATCGTCCCCGCAAAGCTTCAACTTCAGAATCGGTAAATCGATAGCAGCCGCGGCGGCATTTGCCATTCGCGCCGGAGTATCAAGACTGATTGTGAATGACGTCTCGACTTGATCGGCAATCGGAATATTCGCCAGTTCCCACGCGCGTTTGTCGGAGCGTTTCGCTTCCAAATCCCACAACGCGCAGTCCAGCGCATTGCGAGCAGCACCGGCCGGAAGCAATTGCTGCAGTTTATCACGATCCAAATCATCGACGCTCGCGATGGAGCTGATCTGCGCCAAAACTGAATCGGCGTTTTGATTGTAGCGCGTGATCGGAACGCCCTCGCCGCAACCGGTGTGTTGTCCATCACTCACACTGACTGTTATGACACACGCTTCTGTGCGGCTGCCGCGCGAAATCCGGAACGGTTGCTTCAGTGGAAAGATTTCCTGCGTGGCCTCGATTTTCAAAGTGATGAGGTGATACGTGAGCGGCGAGAACATACCAGACAATTTCAAAATTGAACGGTGATCCCTCTGAGGCTGTCTCAGCTTCCACTATGACCAAACTCATTGCGCTAGTGGCGGCGGGCGCATTCGCAGCGGGAACAATGTTCGCGGGTGAACATGGCGATTGCGCGAAAAAGGCTGGGAACGAAGGGAAGATGGCCTGCACGGCCTCTCTTGCGACTCTCAACCTGACACCAGATCAAAAGACGAAGATGGAAACGGCGATGACCGAACACCACAAAGCGGGGTGCACGGAAGCGACCGAAGCCAAATTCATGAAGGATGCCGAGGGCATTCTTACTCCGGAGCAGTTCGCGAAGTTCAAAACGGAGTGCACTAAGGGGAAGAAAGAAAAAGTAGGCGCCTAAACACTTTGCTTTCCAAAACGGCGGTCGCCGCCGTTAGTATCTGCAGAAAATCATGATCGCGCTCGCTTCGGCGGGCGCGATTTGCGTACGCACGAATCTCCAATGCATTAGCCTAATTGCTCGAGTGTTTAGAAATACCGCAGAATCACCAGGGTGGATCGCGTTGTCCCCAACGCGATGACACGGGCCCGACAACGCGTTGGGGACAACGCGTTCCACCTTACTTCAAGTACTTATCGAACCACTCAACGGTCTGTTCCAGTCGATCGACTTGGTGCTTCGGTTCGATAAACATATGACCTTCGCCAGGATATATGATCAGTTTCGTCGGTACGCCGAGTGCCTTTAACGCGTGCCAGAATTCGTAGGACTGTGACGCCGGACATTCCGCATCGTGCTCACCGACGATGACCAGGGTAGGGGTCTTCACGTTCTTGATGAAACGAATTGGTGAACTTTTCTCGTAAACAGATGGATCGTCGTAAACGGACGCGCCGAAAAACGGGATCATCCACTGGCCGATCAAGTTCTGCCCATAGTAACTTTGCCAATTCGCGATCCCTGCACCCGCGACGGCTGCGCGGAAACGATCTGTCTGCGTGACGGTCCACATGGTCATGAACCCGCCGTAACTCCAACCCGCGACGCCCAGACGGTTTGGATCGACTGGATATTGTTTAGTCGCAGCATCGACTCCGGCGAGATCGTCGCGCAAATCACCGCCACCGAAATCCTTCACGTTCGCGCGGGTAAAATCCTCACCCTGACCGTAACTGCCGCGCGGATTAGGAAGCAGCACGTAATAACCGCGAATGGAAAGCGCAGCGATGATCGCACGCGACATTCCAAAGGATGCCGGCCAATCTGATGTCGTAACGCTGGAAGGTCCGCCGTGAATGAGCACAACCATCGGATACTTTTTACCGGACTCGACTTTGGCTGGCGGCACTAACCAGCCCTGAATGTTAAATTCTTCATTCGTCCACTCGATGCTTTCGGCTTTGCCCCAGTTCGCCTGCAGGCCAGCATTGTTATTCGTCACTTGGTGCCATTCATCGTGGAGCCGGCGCGCCCCCGCGCCGGTCGGGGATCCCGGGACGAGGGCGTCGCGGCTCCAATTAATCAGCCAAACTTCCGGTGGCGAATTGTAGGTACTGCGCACCGTGGCAGCGACCTTCCCGTCCTTTGACAAAGCGAAGTTTGGAAAATTCCCAAATGCGTGAACCCCCTCGGGACCTTTCCAGATCATGCGGGCCGAATCGTCCGTCAGGTTCAACTCGGAAATTGAGCTGCCGCCGCCGACGTACTCAACCAGAAGAACGCGATCAGGTGCCTGCCAGAAAAACGAATTTACCGAAGCTTTTCGCCCCTTCGTGCGATTCACTATGTCGCCACCGTTTGCAGTCATAGTGAGGAGATCGCCGCCGTGAAATCCTTCATCGCTCATTATGCCTTCGATAAACGCGATCGATTTGCCGTCGGGCGACCAACGAGGAAGGGCGACTTGCAGAGCAGGCTTATAGATGGATGTGGCGTTGCCGGTGCCGATATCGATGGTGTAAATCTGTGCGATCCACCAATTGTTGTCGCCCGGGCCCGGCGCTGCTGTTGCGACAAACGCGTTGTCGTTAGGCGACCAATCGTAATCGTAAACGTGAAGATCTGCCGGCGACACCTGGCGCGGCTGATCACTCGCGACGTTGAGAACAGCAATGCGTTGATTGTGAATGGCGGTGTCGATCACGCCGGTCGTCACAGGCGCGGCCATCAATGGACCGCCTCCGCCTGCGCCTTCGATGTACAGGAAGGCAATCTGTTTGCCGTCGTGCGACCAATGCGGCCGCGTTGCATATCCAGTCAGGTTCGTAATTTTCTTCGGATCGGAGGCATCACTTTTTACGGTCCAGAGTTGCCGCTGGTCCCTTTCGCCGGCGCTGGAAAAAAACGCGACCGTCTTCGAATCCGGTGACCACGCGAGATCGAAATCATTCCTCTCACCGGTCATCGGAAGCTTAACAAGTTTAGCGGGCGCATTTCCGGAGGTTTCGCGGATATACGTCTGTTTTGATGTTGTCGCGGCGGTGGATTGTACCCATGCCAAATGCGTTCCATCGGGAGAAAGAGCGACATCGCCGTAAAGAACAGTCTTGCCCAATTGTTCCGTCAACTGCTGCATGTTTTGAGCTGTTAATGTCATGGGCAGGAGAAACGCCACGAGAAAATGCTTCATTTTTGTAATCCTGACAAAGGCATGATGCAGCGACAAGAAAACATCGTGCGAGCGGCGAGCTCTGTAGTGTGCGCTGTCCTCAGCGCATTCAGAGCGGCTTGTGCCGGTGAGCTCCGCTGAGGACAGCGGACGCTACAGCACCGGCCAGCTTGTTATCAGATCTGGCGTCACAATGCAACGAGTAGCGAGCACGAGCATAATCAGGCACAATCTGTTCATGACTCGGTTCCGAATCCGCGTGGCAACCTCAGCCGATTGGAGTTCATTGGCGGAAATGCGATATCGATTCCGCACTGAAGTTGAGTCGCCGACAGAAACGAAATCGCGTTTTGTACGCAGGTGCACATCATGGATGAACAAGACCTTTGGCGCCGACTCGAGCCGATGGCGCTGCTGGGTTATCGATGATGGCAAGCAATTGCTGGGTCATGTTTGTGTGCAGTTGTTCGAGAAAATGCCGAATCCGGTTAACGAACCGGAAGCTCATGCTTACTTGACTAACTTTTATGTGGTCCCGGAAATGCGCGGCGGGGGACTGGGCAGGAAATTGTTGAACAAAGCCTTGTCCTGGTGCCGCGCGCAGGGCGCGGACGCAGTCATTCTGTGGGCGACCGCTGAAAGCAGGCCGCTTTATCGCCGGTGCGGCTTCGTTGAGCCTGTAGATATTCTTCAGCTTCGAGCTGGCGATCGTGCGTGCACTGAGTCCGACCTAATCTTGTTGCCCTTCACAACACCAGAGAGAAGCAGGATCGTGATCCAGCGTTGCATGAAAGATACCCTCAACGGTTTGTAACCGCGCCAGCGTATCCGCGGGTAAGATTGTTTTATTTTGCATTGCTTAATTTCGGCGCGAGCGCGGCGACCATTTGCTCGAAACGCGGATCGCCGCGCAGCGGGTCCCAGAAAGGATGCAGACGAAGTTTACCGTAATTCAAATTACTCGGGATCTGCAGAGTCGCGCGCACCTGGTCGATGGCGAGGTTTTTCTCTCCAGTCCACGCGTAGATGATGCCGAGATATTCCATAATGGTCGCTCCCGCTAACGAGTCCTTGGCCACGGGGAGAAGCTCAGCCGCACGCCGGCCTTCGCGAATGGCGTCTTCCTTGCGCCCCAGCGCCGCATCAATCATTCCGAGCACGGAAAGGTTTGGCGCGTAGTCGGGTTGCTCACGCACCGTGGCCTCCGCTTCCACGCGCGCAGATGCAAAGGCAGCGCGGGCTGCCGCCGCGTCGCCTCGAGCGCGCGCAGCCAGACCTTCAAACCAAGCGCGCGGAAAACTTTCTCCCGAACCGGATCCCAATCCACCGGGTTTCATGGCGGCCAAAGCGCGGTTGGCCGTGGCGAGGTCATGCTCGCAAAGAGCGAGATTGAACCACTCGTAAGGGTATTCCGTGGCCGCGGCTGGATGTTCGGTAACGATGGCCTCGATGGCTACGTGCAAAGGCCGCGGGTCCGCCCGCCATGCGAGATCGATGGAGGCTCGCTCCACCCGCACTTCTCGCTTGTCATACTCATCGGCACCTGGGTCTTGGGGCATCAACTTGAGCACGCGATCCAGAGCGGCGGCGGCTTCAGCAAAACGACGCTGGAACTCATAGATTTGCGCGGTGTTTCGGAGGTAAGACGTCTGGCGCGGATCGAGCTCCATGGCTTTTCCAAAGTTGCGCGCAGACTCGTTCCAGCGGCCTTGGCGGCGATCGATGAGGGCCATCAAGTAGAAAATCTGCACGTTGTTGGGCAGCGTGGGCTGCACGAGGGCAAGTTCCGCGCGGGCGTGGTCGTAATCCAGATAAGCGCGGTAGAAATGCTCCGCCAATAAGAGATGGAGCTCACCAGAGTTGGGCCGCAGACGCGCAGCGGACGCAATAGCGGCGTCGGCTAATGCTAGGCGAGCGGGCGTATGGTCTTGTCCGCCGAAGTAGAGAGCGTCGTGCGTCTCTGCCAGTTGGCAATATGCTAGAAAAAATTCCGGGTCACGTGTGATGGCTTGATCGAGCAGGCTTGCCGCCTCGAAAAAACTCGCTTCGGCGTACGCACCGTTGCTCCAACCACCCCAGTAAAGTACGCACGCCCGCAGGTAGAGATCGTAAGCGGCGAGATCTTTCGTGGGCCGTTCTTCAATAGCGGATTTCTCCGCCGGCGAAAGCTTCGCCTGCAACTGGTTGGCGATTGTCTGGGCGATTTCACTTTGAATCGCAAACACGTCCGCGACATCGCGATCGTAAGTTTCGGCCCAAAGATGCGCGTCGGTGCGCGCGTCGATCAACTGAGCGGTGACTCGCACGCGATTGGCGACGCGTTGCACACTTCCTTCCACGACGTGAGCGACGCCGAGCGCCTGGCCGATCTCGCGCAGATTGCGCGCCGCATCGCTCTTATAGTGCATCACAGATGTGCGGCTGATCACTTTCAGGTCCGCGATCTTTGCGAGGTCGGCCAATACTTCATCTTGGACCGCGGCGCCGAAGTAGGAGTTTTCTTTGTTGTCACTGAAATTCTCAAAGGGCAACACTGCAACGCTCTTCTCTGGAATTGAGCTCTTCGTTGGGTTTCGATGCCAGTAGAATGGAAGCGCCAGCGCGATAGCACCTACTAACAAAGCGAGTGCTACAGCGGCGGGCGATCGTGTCCAGCGCAGCGATGAAGGCACCTTAGAGGAGCGCTCCAACTCAGCCTTAGATTCCAGTTTGCGGTGCAGATTCGTGACCGCCTGAAGCATCTCGCTGGCGCTCTGGTACCGCTCTGTTCGATCTTTGCGCAGCGCCTTGCTCGTGATCTGTTGAAGCTCAGGCGGAGTTTGCTTGTTATAGCTCGTTAGTGGCGGGGCCTCCTTCTCCAGAATCGAAGTCATGACCTCGCTCGGTGTGTCGGCGGTGAACGGCGCATGACCCGTTACCATTTCGTAGAGAACTACGCCGAGGCTCCAAATATCGGTAGTTTTATCCACCGGCGTGCCGCGCGCCTGTTCCGGTGACATGTAACGAACGGTTCCCGCTATTGACCCAAGATTAGTTTCAGCGAGTGTCATCGATCCTGTCCTGTCCGCTGCAGCCTTGGCAAAGGTGGTTTCGGCTAGCTTTGCAATTCCGAAGTCGAGCACTTTCACGTATCTGTCCGGCCGGAGCATGATGTTCTCCGGTTTGATGTCGCGATGGACAATGCCGGCTTCGTGGGCGGCGGCGAGCCCGCTCGCCACCTGGATCACGATGTCAACAGCGTCACTCAACTGCATTGGTCCGCGCATCAGACGTTGGCGCAGCGTCTCGCCTTCGATCAGTTCACTGGCTATGTAATGAATTGAGCGATCCTCGCCGATCTCGTAAACCGTCAGGATGTTTGGATGATTGAGCCCGACTAGGGCACGTGCTTCTTGTTGAAACCGCTTCAGGCGCTCCGCGTCGCTGGTAAAGCGTGTGGGCAAGAGTTTAAGGGCAGCCTTACGGCCTGCTGTTATGTCAGTGGCCAGATAGACGTCACCCATCCCGCCGGTGCCGATCCGTTTAGAAATTTTGTAGTGACCGATCGTCTGATCGACGAGCGAATCAGCTTGCTCATTTTCAATAATCCTCGTGGTGATGCCGGCAACTGTGATTTCAATGAAGCTGCCTGCTCGTTGATGTGAAGTGAGGAGTGCTTCTACCTTACGACGCAAAGCGTCATCACCTTCGCAGGCGGCGTCTAGGAATGTGCCAACCCGGTCCGACTCTTGATCCAGCGCCGCATGAAAGATTTCCTCAACCGTTTGTAACCGCGCCGGCGTCATGATTTGAGAACGTGATTCGTTAAAGGGTTACATCGCTACATCGGATTTTCGATTCAACGGTCAAGAACTTACGATTTAACGCGGCGAAGACATCCGTCATTCGAGCTTCATCATTTCTATCAGGCCGCGTTGTGCAATTCATTGTGCAGCCATGCTTTGGCAAAGACCCAATCACGTCGAACTGTCACGGTCGAGATCTTCAGAACCTCAGCGATTTCGTCATGATTGAGGCCGCCGAAGTATTTCAATTCCACGACGTGAGCTTTTCTTGAGTCGAGCGTCGCCAATCTCTCCAGCGCCTCATGTACATCGAGAATCTCTGTTGTCTGTTCGGGCGAGATCAGCACGACCTCGTCCAGCTCTACTTTAAGCGCGCCGCCACGGCGTTTTTGGGACTGAGACGCCTTGGCATAATTGACCAGGATTTGACGCATCGCTTGCGCGGCGACGGCGAAAAAGTGCGACCGGTTCGTAAAGCTCGGGTGTGTCTGGCCAGCCAGGCGCAGATAAGCCTCGTTGACCAGCGCCGTCGTTT
>DASYSX010000148.1:0-4901 GCA_036002955.1 Candidatus Udaeobacter sp.
GCACAATCGCTGGAAGACGCCTGAGCCGAATTTCCTTCTAGCGCATTACAAACGCGGCATTTATCTGCCGCCCGGCATTTCGGCTAGCGATCTAAAGCCGTTTCGAGTTCTCATCCGCTCAAGCAACTGGCTGGGAGACGCTGTGATGAGCGTGCCCGCACTTCGCGCGATCAAAAATGGGCGCCCCGACATTCATGTGACAATCGCCGCGCCGGACAAAATCGCGCCGATGTGGAAGCTCATTCCGGAAGTGGACGCCATCGTTCCTTTGCCACAGGGGTCACTTCTTTCGGTCGTTAGGTTGTTCAAGCAACCAATGCCTTTTGACGTGGCGATCCTTTTCCCGAACTCGTTGCGCGTTGCGCTTGAAACGTGGTTGAGCGGAATCCCGCGAAGAGTTGGCTATCGCGGACACTGGCGGAGTTGGCTCGTCAACCAAATCGTTCGCGAGCCACGAAAGCCCCGCCCGCCCGAACATCATTCGCTGCGTTTTCTTCGGATCGCTCGTGAATGCGGGGCAGAAACGTCGAAGATCGAAGTTCCAAAACCAAATCAAATGCCGAACATCAGACATCAAACACTGATCGGTCTTTGCCCGGGCGCGGAATACGGGCCGGCCAAACGATGGTTGCCTGAACGATTCGCTGAGGCAGCAACAAAGATCACCGCTCAATCATCGGCGCAATGGATTTTGTTTGGGACGAAAAACGATGCTGCGATAGGCGAACAGATCGCCGCTGCGATCGGCCATCATTGCGTGAATCGGATCGGCCAAACCACGCTCGATCAACTCATCGATGAATTGCGGCAATGCAGTTTGCTACTCACGAACGACACGGGCACGATGCATCTCGCCGCGTTACTTGGCATACCAGTGGTCGCAGTTTTCGGCTCGACCGAACCGCGCCTCACGGGGCCACTCGGCAACGGACATATTATTTTGCGACATCACGTCGAATGCAGCCCTTGTTTTCTCCGCGAATGTCCGATCGACTTTCGTTGCATGAAAGCCGTCGGCACCGACGAAGTCGCCAACGCTGTGCTGTCGATGCTCGCGAAGTGAATTTCACTTTTTAGCTCGAGTGCCGCGCTCCCGTTTGGCAATTCGCCGCTTTGCTTCTGCGAGGTACGCTTCATCGATTTCGAATCCGAGAAATCTTTTGACGCCACAGCGCTGTGCCGCGACCGCGGAATTACCGATGCCAAGAAAAGGATCCAGCATGGTTCGTACGCGTAATGCTCCGTGCAATTTGATGCACCATTCCGCGAGCTGGACCGGAAATGTCGCTGGATGCGGCCGTTCTTTCTCGCGGCTTTGAATCGTTTCGTAAGGGACGAACCACGTGTTCCCCCGGCAACGAAGATCTTTTCCCGAAGTATGCGACCAACGCGCGATGTTGCTCTTATCCTGATACGGAACGCCAAGCGCCAGCCTGTTCAGTTCGACGCGACCGGACTTTGTGAAATGAAAAACGTATTCGTGGCAATCATTGAGAAATCGGGGCGAATTGATCGGCTTGAAATGGCCAAACGTTCTGGGGCCGCCTTCGACCCTCACCCGGCGCCCCGCGTCCGCCTCTCCCTGGCCAGGGAGAGGATTGAGGTGAGGGTCGATCGAAATGGATTTGATCCAGTGAATCGTGTTTTGCAGAACGAAAAACTCGCGCAACGTCATCACGATTTCGTGTGGCAGCATCGGATTGGACGGCGCGGCGCCGATGTTGAGAAAAAAAGAACCGTTCGATTTTAACACGCTGCAGATTTGCTCTGCCCATTCGCCACACCAACCTAAATACGATCGCCGATCCTGACGGTCGGAATACTTGCCGTAGCTGATCCCGAGATTGTACGGCGGCGAGGTCACCACCAGATCGACGCTTGCAGCGCCAAGGCGTGACATTCCCGTGATGCAATCCTGCCTGCGAAGATCAAATTTGGTCACTGCGGCAACTTGCATCGGTATCCGTTTCGTACAACTGGAAAGTAAGACGCGTCTTTCTGGGGAGCACAGGCTGCCAGGCTGTCCTTTTCGACGGGCCGCCGAAAAGCTCTTCGATTCACCAAGGAATGTCCTGCAACGCTTCGAAGTCGTCGGCAAGCTGCCGACGACAACAGGCCAGCGACCTGTGCTCCCCGGAAATCGACATTCGCAGGCTTTCGTCAATTCGCTTATCCTTTTCGCATGGCTGATAAGCCGTCGAAACTGAAGATCGCCGATCGTGAATTCGCATCGCGTCTGCTGGTTGGCACTGGAAAATTCGCGTCTAACGAGTTGATGCGAGACGCACTCATCGCCAGCGGCACCGAGTTGGTAACCGTGGCGCTGCGTCGCGCCGATCTTTCAGGCAAACACGATCCGTTCGCGAACATTCTGGATTTTATCGATCCCAAACGTTTTCTGCTCCTGCCGAATACGAGCGGGGCACGCAACGCAGAAGAGGCCGTGCGCCTCGCGAGGCTGGCGGCGAGCGCAGGTTTGCCGACATGGATCAAGCTGGAGATTCATCCAGACCCGCGCTATTTGCTGCCCGATCCTGTTGAGACACTCGCGGCGGCGGAAATTTTGGTGAAGGAAGGATTCACTATTCTTCCATATATCAACGCCGACCCGGTGCTCGCGAAACGACTGCAGGACATCGGGACAGCCACTGTGATGCCGCTCGGATCGCCGATCGGCAGCAACCGCGGCATCGAAACGCGCGCGCAGATCGAGATCATCATCGAACAGGCGACGGTGCCGGTTGTAGTGGACGCTGGACTCGGGGCGCCGAGTCACGCTGCTGAAGCCATGGAAATGGGTGCCGACGCAGTACTGGTGAACACCGCAATCGCAATCGCGCCCGATCCGATTCGCATGGCAAAAGCATTCAAGAAAGCGATCGAAGCAGGACGCGAAGCGCGCGAGATCGGATTAGCCGGAAAACTCGATGCGGCATCAGCGACAAGCCCGTTGACCGGATTTCTGACGCGATAGTTCCGCGAAAAAACGCTGTAGTGTGCGCTGTCCTCAGCGCAAATCCCTTTCGCACCGGCAAGGCCACCTCCGCTGAGGACAGCGGACGCTACACCCTTCAAAAAAGCGTCTTCGTTAGACCTGCTACAACGTCGTTTCGCTTGCAAATTCGTCGCGATGGCGCACGCCGCGTTTCGTTTCCTTTTGCAGGCGTTTCAACCGACTCGACAACGCGGCTTTCGTCGCGGAGTTCATCCGATCGATGAACAAGATTCCCTGCAGATGATCGTGCTCGTGTTGAATGGCCCGCGCGAGAAGACCGCCCGCTTCGATTTGAAACATCTCGCCTTCCAGCGTCTGCGCGCGCACAAGCACCGATTGCACTCGTTCAATGTCGGCGGTGATCTCGGGAAAACTTAGGCAACCTTCCACGCCAATTTCGGTTTCGCCGCGCAGCTCGATTTCGGGATTGATCAACACGATCGGCATCGCGCTCTTCGGCTCGACATCTTTGCCACTGAGCTTGAGCGTGCTTGGCCGGTCTTCGACCGCCGAAACATCAAGTACGGTGAGCTGCAACGGCCGGCCAACCTGCTGCGCTGCGAGCCCGACACCGTGCGCTTCGTGCATGGTCTCAATCATGTTCACCGCCAGTTGCCGGATTTCCTCATCGATCTTCTCGATTCGTTCACCTTTGGCGCGCAGGATCGGGTCGCCATACTGCAAGATCGGCAGGATCATGGTCCTTCGTCCCGGGTGAACGCCGGTAAATTTTTAACGCCCGCCAGCTTCAACGCGTCCATGACCTTAATGATCGTGCCGAATGACGCTTTCTTGTCCGCTTGCAGCGCGAGTGTCGACTTCCGTTGTTCAGGCAAATCGCGCACCGCGGCTTCCAGCTGATCCACGTTTACGACTCGTCCATCCAGCTTGACCTCGTCCTCCTGGCTAATGCTTACGATCGCGTGATCGAGCTCAGAGGGCCGTTTCTGCGCGGTCTTCGACTCCGGCAAATTGATCTGCACCTCCGGCTGATCTTTTTTGAACGTTGTGGAGACGACAAAAAATATCAGCAGGATGATGAGAATATCGACCAGCGAAACGATGATGATGACCGGCGCCCGTCGTTTCTTTACTGAAAAATTCATTCGAATTGCGTCGCGCGCTTCACGCAACGGAGGTCGGAATCTGCGCTGTGTTATGTTCCCGCGTGGAGCGGCCGTAATAGCATTTGTTGATCAACTCGACGACGAGCGTTTCCATCTCGACCGACATCACTTCCACTTTTCGCGAAAAATAGGTGAACCCGACCAGTGTCGGCACGGCGATGGAAAGTCCGAAGACGGTTGCGTTTAATGCTTCAGCGATGCCAAGCGCAATCTGCCGCGTATCCGAACCCCCGCCGGAGCTTAATCCGAGGTGCGAGAAAACGTGCACCAAACCAGAGACCGCCCCGATCAACCCGAGCAGCGGCGCGATGCCCACAATCACTTCGAGAATAATGAGACCTCGCTCCAGCCGCACCATTTCGTGACGCGCACGTGTTTGGACCACTTCAACATTTTCCGAACGCGGCCCGCGCACGTGTTGCAGCGCAACGCGAGTAATTCGAGCCAGCGACGAAGGATCATGATAGACGAGACGTGACAACCGTTCGGGACTTTCGCCAGGCGTCATGCGTTCTATTTCCGATTCGATCGCAGCGGGCAACACAATTTTCCTTCGCAACGCTAGCCCGCGCAAAATCATGATCGTAACTGACACGATGGAACATATGAGCAGCGGCCACATGAAGAGGCCGCCCCTTGAGAAAAATCCGAGAACGACATCCACGATTCCCGCCGTTTCGGCAATGATCCAGGCGGTCATCGTCCGTTAGGATAAATAATGAACCCGAGTCCTTCTACTTCCAAACCCTCAGGCGGCAACGACTGCGCCACGTCCGCAG
>DASYSX010000149.1:0-28487 GCA_036002955.1 Candidatus Udaeobacter sp.
CACCTGCTCGAGCCGCATACGCGGCGAGCGCGCCACCAGCATTACCTGCACTGGGAACCGCGAGCTTTGTTGCGCCAAGATATTTTGCCATCGAAACGGCTACGCTCATTCCACGCGCCTTGAAGCTCTGCGTCGGATTGACTGACTCGTCTTTGATCCAAAGATCGATGTCATCGGCGAATTTCGGGGAGCGCAACAATGGCGTTCCGCCTTCACCTAACGAGACCGGCTCCACATCGAGTGGCAACGGCAAAACTTCGCGATAACGCCATAACGATTTCTCGCGTTTCGATAGTGTCTCGCGCTTCAGCGTCCGGCTCGCCGCTGCGAGATCGATGATTGCCAACAGCGGTTTGTTACAAGAGCGACAAAGATTTTGCAGCCGAGACCATTCGTGCTCACGTCCACACGCGCTGCATTCAAGACGCGTCAAAAACATTAGAGCAATGGAGCGCACATTCCTGGGGAGCGCACGCGCGGCCGAAACGGAAGTCAGGCAGCCTTGCCTGACTCGGACGGCAAGCTGCCAGCTTGCCGATTGGACATGCTGGCAGCATGTCCGCCGAGACAGACTGGCAGTCTGTCTTCCAAAAAGCATCGCTTGCGACTCGTGTTAGATTAAAAATGAAATGAATTTGCTAACGCTGACGGAGATTCGGCGAGCGACGCAGAATGAAACGACGTCTGCACGCGTGCACGTGCAGGTGGAAAACGCGACACCCAAGCTGACCCGCGAACAACAGCCGTATTGCGAGCTTACGTTGGCCGATGCATGCGACCGCATGACGCTGCGCGTCTGGAGCGATCATCCCGCGTACAAAACGTGCAGCGCATTAACCAATCAGGATTTCATTGAGCTGACCGCGGAGTTTTACCGGTCGCAGTACGGACTCGATGCCCGCAAGTGGACGCAGCGGCCTCTGACAGAACAGGAAAAGAACGAACTACTCCAGGGCCCCGCGGATTTACGCGCCAAACAGGCGTCCGATTTCGAATTCGTTAGGCAAACTGTGGCCGGGATCAGCGATCCCCGATTGGCCGCGTTGGGTGAAGCCTTTCTCAGCGAATGGGGCGATCGGTTTCGGCGCACGGCAGCCGCGCGGAATTACCATCACGCGCGACGTGGCGGTCTGGTCGAGCACACAGCGCAAATGATGCGCGTCGCCAAGCAGATCGCACCGCTTTACGCCGAGCTGAACCTCGACCTGTTACTTACGGGAATTCTTTTCCACGACTCCGGAAAACTCTGGGAGAACGCGTTGCCCGAAAACGGATTCGCGATGAGTTATGATGAGCTCGGCGAACTAATGGGGCACATCTCCATCGGACTCGAATTGGTGAACGCGTTATGGAGAAGGTTGAGTGTTGAGAACGCCGATGCGTGGAAGAACCTCACGCCGGCATCTGAAGATGTGCGAATGCATCTGTTGCATCTCATTGGCGCTCATCATGGCGAGCCGGCATTTGGCTCGCCCGTCGCACCGAAAACGCCCGAAGCAATGGCGCTTCATTACATCGACAATCTGGATGCGCGTCTGGAAATGTTCGCCGCCGGTTACACCACGGCCAAACCGCTGACCTCGCGAATTTTTGATCGCGTGCGGCCGTTGCCCGGAAATTTGGTGAAGTCGCTGGAGAAATTCCAGCAAGCAGAAAGAACGGCTGATGCCGACAAACTCCTATGACGCGCTACCAGCACACACAAATCGGTCATGCAATTGTTTGGTCTCTTCTCGCGATCATTCTAATTGTTAATGGAGGGTTGGGCCATCACGCGCCGCCACTAGCTGTTTCGATCATGCTGCTGGTCTGCCTTATTCTGTTCTACAGACTCAACGTTACGATCGACGATGAAATGTTATGCGCCTCATTTGGACCCGGCATTATCCGCAAGAGAGTTCCGCTTGCGGACATCGTCAGATGCGAGCCGATTCGCATACGCTGGTGGTACGGCTGGGGAATTCATGTAACGCCTTGCGGATGGCTATATAATGTCTCCGGCTTTGATGCGGTGGCGATCACGTTGCGCGATGGCAGAAAATTGGCGCTCGGCACTGATGATCCGCACGGGCTCACTGCAGGAATTCGAGACGCAATTCGCGTCAACTAACCTGCGTATCTGCTTTGGGTAGCGCACGCGTCCCGCCGAAACGGACTTTCTTATAAATTCCAAACCGTTGTTGATTTCGAGCGTTTAAAAAGTTCGCGATCGGAGGACGCGCTCGCCAGGACGCCAGAGGCGTGCGCTAGCCTACTGCAACTGGCGAAACCAGCGGAGCGCGATCGAAGTTTGCGCATCATTAGCTTCGTGGCCGCCGCGAAACGTGCCTATTTTTATCCGTTGAAATCCGGTGCGTTTGATTGAACCGGCGACGTTGTACTGCTGTTCCAAAGTGGCTATTCGATCGTCGCGCCCGGCGCTAATGTAAACTGGCGTCAGCAGAAACTCCTTGCCAGGCGCGACGCGCGCGTATCCCTCGCTCAAGCGGTCTTCATTGGCACCGGTGATATAAATCCCCGCGATATGACAGCCATGCTTCGCCAGTAATGGTGCGACCACACCGACGCCTTTGCCACCGCCCGAAAATCCAGCGCATGCGACGGGCCATTTGTTGGAGCCGGGAAAGCTGCGGTGCAGCGCGTCGATCGCGGCGAGCGTCATCGCTCCACGCCACGCAGCGGTGTCGCTGCGCGGACGCTGCGGACCATCGCCCGCTAACACCACCCAACCTTCCGCGAGTCCGATTCTGCCATAAAAATCAACAAGGTCATCGCGATTTTGCCGTTTGGAATCGCTGGTGGAGCACACGATCAATACTGGCCAGGTTTTTTGTGGAGCAAAATTTGAAGGAGTGGCGAGCACGGCCACTGCAATCGACGGGACAGCGTTTCCGCCTTGGGTTGCCAACGACTTTTCCTGCTCGCTTAACGGGACATTAGCTTTGACCGTTGAACCCGGAGAAAAAGCGACTCCGGCGAATGTCAACGAACCTCCGATTGCTGCGACCGAGCCAGCATGGAGTAGTACGATCAATCCGAGCAACGAAATGACTCGGGCGCGAGTGCCGCAAGCGTGCTGGAAACCTTGTGGGATCATATGTCTCGTATTCAAAAAGCGTGCGGAATGGAACGCTCAAATCTAATTTAGATTTGAAAAAGTGAAATCGGCCATGGCACCCCGTATAAACACAAATGTGCAGGTGATGTTTTTCGATACCGATTGCGGTGGCGTTGTATCTAACATCGCATATCTGCGTTTCATCGAGATCGCTCGTACGCATTTGGCCGAAGAGCTCGGCCTCGCAGTCGTGGAGATGGCGCAAAGGAAAACATATCCGGTCGTAGTCCGGACCGAGATAGATTATCGGCGCGCAGCAAGGCTCGGCGACCGGCTGGTGATTGAAGGCTGGCTTGATCGCACAGAGCGCGCTCGGTTCTGGTGTGCATTCCGGATCACGCGCCCACAAGACCGCACAGTGATCGCCGAGTGCCGGCAGATGCTGGCATTGATCGAGATGCCGGCGGGAAAATTGCTGCGTCTGCCTGAGCATTGGAAAACGTACGAAAAAGTTGAACCCGCCGAACATAACGAACACGAATCTCGAGCCGGAATAGTTCCCGGTGGAGAGTGTGTGCAATGACCGCAAGCGCCCGCACCCTAAGCATCAAAGAAACGCTGCTTGAGCCGCGCGCTTTACCACCGCCGCCCACGCGGCATGCTCTATTGGTAATTCTGATTGCGCTCGCAGCGCTATTACATGTGGTGACCATCGGCACCGGCGATCTCTACAGCGAGACGGAGGGCCAATACGCGGGAGCCGCGCGCGAGATGGTGGCGAGCGATAATTGGTTGCTCCCAACGAACAACGGCATACCACGCCTGCAAAAACCGCCATTGCTCTATTGGGTCATCATTGTTTCGTACAAAATTCTCGGCGTGAATGAGGCAGCGGCCCGGCTGCCGCTCGCTCTGGCCGTCGTAGCGACGGTTGCACTTATTTTTTTAATTGGCGAAAAGCTCGCGGATTATTGGCGCGGTTTCATCGCCGGTCTGATCTTTCTCAGCTTCTGCGGCACGTTTCTCCTCGCGCGCATTGTCATGCCCGAACCGCTGGTCACCGCATTAATGACCGGCGCGATGTTCTGCGGAATATGCGGCTATGAGCGCAGGCGCTATCGTCGCCTCTGGTTCGCCGGTGTCTGGATTTTCGTTGCGCTGGCTTGCCTAACGAAAGGTGTGCTCGGGATCGTTTATCCCGGTGTGGTTTTTATCTTGCTCTCCATTTTTTATCGCGAAGCGAGGACACGGTTTCGCGCGCTTCTGCACTGGGAATATGTGTTGATTTTTCTTTTGATCCTGGCGCCCTGGCACATCTGGGCACAATGGCATTTCCCGCACTATTTTCGTTACGTCAGATCCGAATGGCTGGGACACCTCCGCGGGCTCACGGATGAGACGCACGATTTCCTCGGCGTGCCTGCTTATCAATTTGTGATTCTGCACGTGGCCTGGTGGTTTCCATGGTCGGTCGCGCTGCTGCCGGGCGTCATTTTTGCCTGGCGCCGCGTTACTCGGCCGCGGGAGATCAGTTTCGGCGATGCATTACTACTTTGCTGGATGGCTGTGGTGTTCATTCCGCTGCTCTTTTTGGGACAACGACAGGATTACTATTCCATGAGCATGTGGAGTGCGCTGGCCCTGTGGGCGGCCATGGCTTGGGAACGGATTCCCCAATCGTTGCGTGCCGCGGGCACGATCTCGGTCGGTATCATCGGTCTGATCCTTGCGGGCGGAGCCCTGTTCGCGACGCGTACGGGCCGCGCTGTGAACGGAAACTGGGGAGTCATGGACGCGCGCTGGACCGCGTGGAGAGCTTTGGATGATATGCCTGTGTCGGCTTGGGTAGCACTGCGGCCGATGCTCGTGATTACGGCTATCTCGTTCGCGTTCTTCTCGATCATCGCGCTCTACTTGATTTCCAAACAACACGCGAAACTTGCAGCCATTGCTCTGGCTGCCTCGATGATCCCAGCTGGTCTGAGCATGGTGATAGGCGTCGCGAAAACAGCGCCATATTTCTCACTCGCCGATGTCGCGCGTTACCTGAATCCGAGGTTGGAGGCAGGCGGCCACGCGATGTTCGAAGGACCGCTGGACGACAGCAGCAGCCTTATTTTTTATCTCAATCGAAGATTCTTTTTCGTTAACCAGAATCCCCGGAAAGAAGCTCCGATGGGCCTACCCGCAACCGATGTTTTTCTGAACGAAGAAGCTGTTCTTGAAAAATGGGGTCAACCCGATGCGGTTTACCTGATTGTGGAACAAAGCCGGGCGGACTATTGGAAAAAACAAGTTGTCAGCCGGTTTCACGCTTATCATCAGGTCACTACGTCCGGTACGTACGTCGTTCTTAGCAATCAACTCTAACCGAGTTCATTTCATCTGTTTCGGCGTCCTTGAAAAACGACTGAGTCGCGCTAATGTCTGGGCTCGTTTCCACTTTAACTTTTCACCGGTTCACGAATATGTCGCAACATCGCAGTTTAAAAGGCGCCAGCACCATCGCGGCTAAACGCAATGTGTTGAAACGCTTTGAGCGTGTCGAGCTGCTCAAGAAACGGAAACAGTGGAAGGACGGTCAGAAAGTGATCGGCCTGCCGAAGACAAAGCCCGACGTTTAACATTCAGGCAACCTGATTGGAGCGAAGCGGAGTCGAAGGATCCCGTAGATTTACCACGGATCTCGCCGCGGGGTTCCTCAACTTCGCTCGGAATGACAGTGGGTACAAGAGACTGCCATGCGCCTTAATCGCTTCCTCGCCGCTGCGGGTGTCGGATCGCGCCGGTATTGCGATGAATTGATCGCGACAGGGCGGGTCACTATCAATGGTAAAACCTGCACCGACTTCAGCGTACAACCCGACGCGCGTGATCACGTCAAGGTGAATGGCAAACTTGTTCATGTCGCCCCGCCGCTCACGATTATGTTACACAAGCCCGCAGGATTCGTTTCGACCCGGAAAGATCCGCACGTGCGCGATACTGTTTTTGATTTGTTGCCGGCAAAATTCTCGGGGCTGTTCAACATTGGCCGCTTGGACGCACAAACGGAAGGTCTGCTTCTTCTTACAAATGATGGAGATCTCGCACAGCGCCTAACGCATCCACGTTACAAAATTGAGAAGGAATATGAGGTGGCACTGGATCGCCCGTGGGATCCCGAACTTGCGTCGAAGCTGCTGCGCGGAATTTTTCTTGACGGTCAGCGGGCAAGAATTGCGCGGCTCCACTGCGTGTCGCCCGTCCGCCTGCGGCTGGTCCTGCGACAGGGAATCAATCGCCAGATTCGCCGCATGTTCGAAGCCATTGGTTATCGCGTCAAAAATCTCATTCGCGTTCGCATCGCTAATCTTCGCCTTGGCGCCTTACCCCGCGCTCATTGGCGCCCGTTGACAAAGCGCGAGCTGGAATTAATAGCCAAGGAATGACGGCTTTGGCAGCCGTCATTCCTCGACGGTTGAGAAGCCGTCGTTCCTTGCGATGAAACTCGACGCTTGCAATGCGCTAATCACAGGTGCTTCAGCCGGCATCGGTCGTGAATTTGCACGTCAACTCGCCAGCCGCGCCCGCACGATGATTTTGGTCGCACGGCGTGATGAAAAACTGATCGAGCTTGCTGATCAATTGCAGCGAGAGCATCCGAAGCTTGTTGTTCATACTGGGAAGCTCGATCTCGCTGATCTGGCCCAATTGCGGACTTTCCTGGAGCAGCTTGATCGCGACAAAGTTGAAGTCGATCTCTTGATTAATAACGCCGGCCTCGGCGACAGCGGTGCTTTTGCGGAGAGCGATCCTCTTCGGAACAAGGAAATGACGGTCGTAAACGTCGAGACGCTAACGTTGATCACTCGTCATTTGCTTCCGCGAATGATCGCACAGCATCGCGGCGCCATTCTCAACGTAAGTTCGTCCGCTGGCTTTCTCCCGATTCCCGGCTCCGCTGTTTACGCTGCCACGAAGGCGTATGTCACAAGTTTTTCCGAAGCGCTTAGAGCCGAGCTCCGCGAAAGCGGGATAAGCGTATGCGCGCTCTGCCCTGGTCCTGTGGTAACGGAGTTCCAGCAAGTCGCCAAACGAGGAGGAGCGCGTCCTAACATTGGTCCGAAGTTCCTCGTTGTTACAGTCGAACAGGTCGTGCGCGAGGCGCTCGCAGCCCTCGAAGCAGATCGGCCGCTCGTTGTTCCGGGATTCGCGATGAAGGTGTTGATGCTTCTCGTTCGATTGATGCCAATGCCAGTCCTGCGATGGGTGGCGCGAATGTCACCAAGGCCACGCGGCGTCGTGTAGCAACAGAATAGCCTGAGCAGAATCGCAAACGCAGGCTAGCGATGAAACCAGTTGTGCTCGCTCGCGAACACCGGGTGAGTGACGGAAATTTCCGAAGCCTGCGAAAACACAACAATTGCGCCGAGCACAATGAGTGGCGAAGCAGTGTCGATCCATCGAGTTTGTCGAAATTCTGATGTCGCGAGGCGGCACAAGCAGCAAACGCCAGAGACATAACTCAGTGCAAAAGGAATCATCGCGCCGCTCAGCAAGCGGCCTGATGTAAAATACGGATGCGAACGGGATGGATTAACGCAACTGCCAAAATCGAATTGGATCGAAAGGAACCCAAGGAAAGCGGTTCCGGCGGCAAAAGTCAGAATCGCAACGGCAATGGCCTTTCGTTGGAATCCAGAAAGTCCAAATGGTTTTCTTAATCCGAGGACCGCTGCTGCAATAAACACGAGAGAAGAAATGGCGTACAGCCGATCTGCTATTCGCCAATCGAACCCTTTGCCGTGCCACTCAACTTCGCCGCGCCAAAAACTTGCAATTAAATCCGACCAGAAAATCCAAAGCCCGTGACCGCTGAAAATCGGATGCTGCCACCACTGAACGAATGGCTTTGGCGTCCAGTCCAGGAACGCGATTTTCGCCGTTGATCCGGTGACATCGCCAAATTGGAGTTTCAGCCAAACCATCCAGCTGCAAATCGGGACGGCGGCGCACAAGAGCAGTGCAGCAAGCGCGATTAAGCCGGCACGAGGACTTCGTCGAACAATCGGTACAAACCTGACAAGGATGACTACGACCGCAATAACGATCAGCGGCAGGTTGGATGATTTGGTCAGATACGTGGACGCAATTGCCACGCCTGTGATTGTCCCAAGCGATAAGCTCGGCGCGTCGGTTCGCAACCATTGCAAAACGCAAAGAAACAGTACGCCGAAACACAGCGGCGACAGCACGTCATTGTTCATTGCGTAGAAAACATTCTGCGGAATGAAAGCCAGTAGTAGCGGCACGCCGATGCGCAGGTCGAGGCGCTCCGGCGCAATTGTTCGCGCGGCCAAATAACCCAACCAAACCACGATCGCCATGAGCGCAGCGTTCAGGAACCGAATCCAATACAATGATTGGATGCCATCCAATCCAATCTGCTTCCCAATCCGCCACCACAGTCCCGCAAGAGCGTAGTACAGCGGCGGCTGAGACGATTCGAAATTGATTTCGCTGCTCCACGCCCCTCTGGTCACAGAAATCTCTGGTTCCACTTTCGACCACGATTGTTTCCACAGCGGAGCCGGAAATTTCCCATCTGGAAATCGCTCCGGCGGAGATAGGAACTCCGGCGAAGCATAAGGAACAATCCAGTTCAGCGTTTCCGCTTTCAGGCGATCGAAACTGCGCGGAACCTGCGCGTGCGAATACTGGGTGATGAGATCGAAATGCAGATCCTCGTCAATGTTGCTGAAGAACGGAAATGCTGCTGAGAAAATAAAAACACGAAGTACAGCCGCTACGCAGAGCAGCAAGATCAGAATGCGTTCGTTCGCAACCGCGAACGTTTTCGACTCACCGGAGGCCATAGTAGTTGGCTGCAAGATTAAAAGCGGCGCAGCAGCGCCGCACTCCAAAAGGTACAAAAGAAAAGCGGCGGTCGCATTCAGACCGCCGCTTTGAAACTTTCAATGCCTGTCAGAGCAGGAATTTTACGAGGATTTGTATTTAACCGAGCAGCCGTACGGCTTCGTCTCTGGTGTCGTGACAGACTTGCCGGCCAACGATTGCTCCAGCGCCGCCTTCACGTAGTTAGTAGAAGCGGGAATGTCCGACGGGTTTGGGGTAGCTTTGCTGTCAATTGCGCCGCGGTAAATGATTTTTCCTTCTGGATTGATGATCACCATGTTTGGCGTGTTTTTAGCGGCGTAAGCGCGGCCGGCGTTACCTTCGGGATCCAGGAGAAGCGCGGTCTCATGTGTCTTCCACGAACTCGCGATCTTTTGCGCCTCTTCCGGCGTCAGGTTTCCTTCTGTGCCGGGCGCATTGGAATCGATGGTCAGCCAGACAACACCCTTGTCCGTGAACTCTTTCTGCAGGTTCTGCATGTTGCTGCTGCCATAATGCTTTTTCACGAACGGGCACTGGGGATTAAACCACTCAAGGACGACGTATTTACCCTTGTACTGCGACAGCGAATGCGTCTTGCCACTGGCATCCGGAAGCGAAAACTCTGGCGCAGCGCTGCCCACGGGCGGCGGCTCCATGGCGAACGCCGCGACAGCGATGAATGACGTGAAAAGGGTAAGTATGATTTTAGTATTCATAGTTTCATTAGAAACATGGCTTGTGAGTTAGTTCAAATTCTCGCGACTAACATATCTGTAGGATTGGTAGGGCGCGACCGCCGGGCGCGCCGAGCTACTGCTATCCGCCGAATTTCCGCGCCAGATTTTGAAGTCCGTTAACGAAATTCCGATTCATCAAATCGACGAGCTGCGCTGCGTTCTTCGCGTCAATATCGAACCTCGACGACCATTCAACGTACGACCGACTGCCGTCTGTAATCGGCAGTACACGTAACGTGGTGCGATGGTCCCGCACCGGAACTGGCGAGCTGACGAATGTGTATGAATAAAAACGTTCGGCGTCCGAGAGCGCAAGGAGTACCTCGCGAAACACCTCTCCGTCTGTCTGAGTCAAAATCCGCACACACCCAAGCCGAGTTGGGTCGCCGCCATCTTCAATTGGGCTCGATTTTACAAACGGAAGCCATTCGGCAACTGCGTCGAACCGGCGGATCGTCGTCCAAACTTTTTCAGCCGGCGCGTCCACCACGCGACTTACAAAAACCCGCGGCATTCCTAATTTTTTGAAGCGACTCTGCGCGCGACTGTCTCGAGTTTTTCCAACACCATGCCTTTAGTGAGCACTTCCGGAAAAACAATCGGCTCTTCGTTTTTCGCGGGATAAAGCACGTAGAGCGGAACACCAGGGCGACCGAACTGCTGTAATAATTTTGTGATCACGGGATCGCCGTTGGTCCAATCAGCTTTCAATTTCACAATTTCATGGCGCTGGAACGCCTCTCGCACATCGTGAGCTTCAAGCACGCTGGCTTCGTTGAATTTGCAGGTAAGACACCATGCGGCGGTGAAATCGACGAAGACAGTCCGGCCTTGCTCCAGTTCGGTCTGCAAGCGTTCGGGCGTGAACGGCTGCCAGTCGCCCCGGCTTTGCGAACCTGCGGAAGCAATTTTTGCGGACTGAAATTTGTCGCCGATGAAATAAAGACCGCTCCCGATCACGAGTAGGAGCATCAGTGCCAGCACGACGATCCTTTTCACAGCGGACGCTGTTGGCACAACGAACGCGCCTTTCATCCAGCACGCGACGCTGATCACAAGCAGGAAACAGCTCGCCCAAATCGCTCCTTCCAAGCCACGTTCTGCGCCGAGCACGTAAAGCAGAAAGAGCAGCGTCGCCAACAGCAGGAAGCCCATGAATTGTTTTACATGCACCATCCAAGGCCCGGGCCTTGGCAGGAAGCGCAGCCACGCAGGCTGCGCGCTCAAAAGCAGATAGGGCGCGCTCATACCGGCAGCGATGGCAATGAACATCGCCAGAATGACCGCTGCTGACTGTGTAAACGCGAAGCCGAGGGCGGTGCCGAGAAATGGCGCGGTGCACGGCGTGGCCAGCACGGTCGCGAACACGCCTTGGAAAAACGAGCCGAGCAGATCCTTGCGCTCGCTCGTCGATAGCAAATTGCGCGTAATCGATTGCGGCAACGAAACCTCAAACACGCCGAAGAGGTTCAGCGCGAATACAAGCACAATCAGGCTCAAGACGAGAACGAAGTAAGGATTCGTGAACTGAAAACCGCCCCATGTTACATCACGCCCAGCGCCTTTAAGGACAATCAGTAGGATCGCCAGCGCGAGGAACCATGCAAAAATTCCTACGCTGAACGCGATACCGCTGCGAAAGATTTTCTGTCGGCTCTGTCCTGCTTGCTGGACAAAGCCAAAAATCTTCAGCGAGATCACCGGCAACACGCATGGCATCAAATTCAAAATGAGGCCCCCGAGAAACCCAAAGAGTAGGAACATCAAAATTCCGTGCGCCGGCGCCGGACGACTGGCAGAAAAAGCCGGTCCAGTCGTGATCTGCCACGCCGCGCGATCATTGCCATTCGGCTGCTGCGCAAATACGACCAGGCCTGCCATCGACGACAGATTCTTCGGCGCTGACTCAAGCGGAATACGAAAAGCAATCTCAGTGTTGCTCCGCGATTGAACCGCGGGATGCCCGGTGATCGTGTCCTGCCCCGGCAACGGAAAGAAATCGACTGCCGGATATTTCGCCAAAGTTTCACTCGTAATTTTTAAATGAAGATCGGATCCAATCCGGCTCCAATCGGCGCGCGCCACATCAGGTCCCGGAAGATTTTGCGGAATCAAGTGGCGATAACGCGCGAACACATCCGTGTTCGCCGCCTGGCTCGTTGAGGCTACAGGCAGATCCAATTGCAATGTTGCGCCGCCGGGTATGCAGATTTTTTCGCATACAAGCCAATTTGCTTCGGCGGAAAGGTTTACTGACGAACTGTCGATTTTCGCTGGCGGCGTGATTTCCTGCATTAGCAGGACTTCATTTTCATAGCCGTACGTTTCGATGTCGCCGGGATCGTTCGTTTTCAGCGGAATTGGCCACTGGATGTCGCCGACCTTCCACCCTGGGGGCAGTTTCCATTTCATTTCCGTGGGCAGCCCTGCGTCGCCGGAAAATTTCCAATAGGTGTGCCAGCCCGGGGCCATTCGCAGCAACAAGCCCACTTGGAACGGCTTGCCCGGGACGACTGCGTTTGTATCGGCCAGGAGCTCTGGCCTAACGAGCTGTTTTCCCTGGTAGGTCTGCGCAAGGCCGTGTGGGGCGACAACAACAAGCAGCCAGCAGAGCAGCGATGGGAGAGCAACCCGTGAGGCCAGTCTCATATGATTACGTAACACTCGCATGCGTTCGCGGCAATTTCTGGGAGCTCGGGTTCAAGGAGTGACGGCTGCCCAAGCACGTCGTTCCTTGTTCAATGCTTCGTCGCACCGTCACTTACGGCACGACAAAAATTTTGTCGGTCCAAGGATCTTTGACTTTCGTCCCCGGAGTGTAACCGCTCACGTCAACGTACCTGCCGCTCGAATCAAATGGACTAAACACATATCCCGGCTTGTCGGGCACCGCCTTGGCAGTTGGGAACGTGGTCGATGTGGAGGGCGCTTGCGCCGGAGCCGGTTTAGGTTCGGACTGTGTTGTGTCGGTATGAGCGACAGGCTGATTTGTTTTAACCGGCTTTTGAGATCTTGGCGTCTCAGTCTTTTGCCGTGGCTGAGGTACCGACGCCACCTGCGTTGATACGGCAGGATGACCGGGCTGGGTCACATCGGATTCGATCGCATCTGTCGTTCCGACCATGGTTGGCTCGTTATGGCGCCGGAGAGCGTAATGCACCGGCGCGGTCGCGACGCGATAAGAACCGACTGCCACATCGCGCGTTACATGGTATGAACTCACAGCCACGTTGCGCGTAGTTCCGCAGCCGGCGAGTAACACTGCCCCTAACACCATAACTCGTTCATGTAGGTTCATCTCATGGGTAAGATCGTTGCCCGAGCGATCTGTTCAATCATTTAATCGCGACAAAATCGCGCACCAGCATCGAAATCTCCTCGTCGGTGGTGGACCACGAACACATCAGACGGTAAATGTCCGGCTCCACAAATTTATAAAATCGCCAGCCGCGCGCGTGTAAATCCCGCCTGGCTTGATCGTCCAACTGGACGAACACCGCGTTCGATTCCACCGCGAGCGCGCTTTTTACCCCTGCCTCGTTTCTAAGGCGCTGCGCAAGCTCGCGCGCCGCCTCGTTCGCGTGCCGCGCATTTCGTAACCAGACATCTCCGTTCAACAGCCCGAACCACTGCGCAGCGAGAAAGCGCATTTTTGAGCCGAGGTGCCCAGCCTGTTTCACTCGATATTGGAAATCACGCGAAGCTGTCTTGTCGAAAAAAATGACCAGCTCGCCCGCGCCGACGCCATTTTTCGTTCCGCCAAAGCTGAGTACATCCACGCCCGCTTTCCAAGTGATCGTTTTCGGCGTGCATCCGAGGGATGCGACGGCGTTCGCAAAGCGCGCACCGTCCATATGAAGCAACATTCTGTGCGCCTGCGCAAAGGCGCCGATCGTCTCAACTTCATCCGGCGTGTAAACCGTTCCGAGCTCAGTCGCCTGTGCAATGCTAATGGCTTGCATCATGTGCCCGTGCAGCTCGACCTGTTGCGCGATGAGATTCCGCGCCTCGCCCAGGTCAATCTTTGCGTCAGGGGTTTTTGTTAAAAACAATTTGGCGCCCCGGGTGTAAAACTCCATGGCGCCCGCTTCGTCCGTCTGGATATGGGCACGCTCGTGACAGATCACTCCATGAAAGGGTTGGCAAACCTGGGCCAGACCAAGCGCGTTCGCCCCAGTGCCGGTGAACACAAAATAAACATCGCAATCGACTTCGAATAATTGCCGGATGCGTTCGCACACCGCTGCGGTCCATTCGTCCTCTCCGTAAGAAGGAGCGTAATCCGCATTCGCCTGCTCCAAAGCTTTCCACGCCTCGGGGCAAATTGCCGCTGTGTTATCGCTGGCAAACTGGTGACGAATCGTGTCGGCCCGCATTCGCCCTCTATTACGCGAGTTTTGCGGCCTGACAATCAGTACAAAAGATTGCCTGACAGCGGAGCCCTGGGCCTCCGAATCTGTCAGGCAAAATCCCTTTTCTACTTGCTCCTCGAATTGCGTTCAGCAGTTCATTTGTACTTCGAAGAAGCCCTGCCGAGTGACCGTGTTTCCTAGTCAATTTTTGCACTAGATCATCACTTTTCGTTGCATTTTGCTAACTCACGGCGGCAGACTAACCTTCGCCAATGAGATCGCTCCAGAGCGACATCGAACAGCGCGGCACGCGCATTTTTCAGCTGGTCGACAAACATCCCGAGCGACTTTTTAGCAAGGCGGGATTTTATCAGCGCTTGATGGCGCTTTCGATGCATGATGAGCGATTCAAGACACAACTGTTTCGCTTTGTCGCCGTTCTACCGTCGCTGCGAGGGTCAAGTGAGATTATCCAGCATCTCGAAGAGTATTTTAGCGATAACAATGATGGGTTCTCTCCGCTCGTCGGCATGGGAGTTCGCGCGGCGCGCCTCGTCCCGTGGATAAGCGCTCCCGTCCTACGATGGAATGTTTCCGAAATGGCTCGCCAGTTTATTGCTGGACGAAATTCGGATGAAGTTATAGCGACGTTGCGCAAGCGGCGCGCGCAAAAAATCGGCTTCACCGTAGATGTTCTGGGCGAAGCTGTTGTGAGCGAAGTGGAGGCGGATGAATACGCGGCGATTTACGGTGATTTGCTCGAGAAACTGACGCGCGAAACAAGAGACTGGACCGACCCGGTCGGAAAAAACGCGGAGCTTTTTCCGGTTGTAAATCTGTCGGTCAAAATCTCTGCCCTCTATTCGCAAATGAGTCCGGCTGCTCCGGCAGATGCGATCGCGCATCTCAGCACCAAGCTGCGGCCGCTTCTTCGCCGCGCGCGCGAGCTGGGCGCATTTATCAATTTCGACATGGAGAGTTATGCGCTCAAAAATACGACTCTCGAGCTATTCAAAACCATTTTGACCGAGCCGGAGTTCAAAGATTGGCCGCATGCCGGAATTGTCATCCAGGCATATTTGCAAGACTCGGAAGGCGACCTCCGTGATTTGATCGACTGGGGTCGAGGACGCGGCACGCGCTTCGCAGTGCGTCTGGTGAAAGGCGCATATTGGGATTACGAGACCACGAAATCGGGCCAGAACGGGTCAACTCCTCCGGTCTTTCAACGAAAGCCAGAGAGCGACGCGAATTTCGAAAAACTTACGCGCGTGCTTTTTGAAAATAACGCGGTCGTCACGCCCGCGTTTGGGTCGCATAACGTTCGCAGCATCGCGCATGCGCAAGCGGTCGCGGATGAGCTCGGCATTGATCGCAGCCGATTCGAATTCCAACTGCTTTACGGGATGGCCGGCCCGATCAAGCGCGCGCTGGTCGAGATGGGATATCGCGTCCGGGAATATTGTCCGGTCGGCGAGCTGCTGCCCGGCATGGCTTATCTGGTTCGGCGCCTGCTCGAGAACACGTCTAACGAAGGATTTTTGCGGGCAAAATTTGCCGAGAACGTGCCGGCGAAAGAATTGCTGCGCGATCCAAGAGAGCTCATCAAGCCCGCTGTAGCTGAAACCGGCTTGTCCGCCGAAGCCTCGGCGAAGGCGGGCGATTCCGACGGGATAAGTGAATCGAATCAAAAAAATGGCGCTTCACTTAACGCAACAGTTGGACATAGTTTCCGAAACGCACCGCTTGTGAGTTTCATTTACAAAGAGAGCCAGGAGAAGATGCAGAGCGCACTGCGCGAAGTACGAAAGCGCTTGGGCGAAAAGTACCCGCTATACATCGGAGGGGAAAAGGTTTGGTCGGATAATTTGACGCCTTCGGTCAATCCAGCTGAGCCGACGGAGATTGTCGGTTACGGAACCGAAGCCGGAATCGACGAAGCAGAGCGTGCCGTTAAAGCTGCACGTGCTGCATTCGAAAAATGGAGATGGACGCCTGTCGAGGAGCGGGCGCGATTGCTGGAACGCGTGGCGGAAATCCTGGAGCGCAGGCGTTATGAACTCTCGGCAATCGAAGTTTTCGAAGTTGGCAAGCCGTGGTCTGAAGCTGACGGCGACATTCGCGAAGCGATCGATTTCTGCACGTTCTACGCGCAGCAGATGCGGCGACTCGGGCGGCCTAAACTCACGCAACAGGTGCCGGGCGAGGAAAGTTATCATCATTACTGGCCGCGCGGCGTGGCATTCGTAATTGCGCCGTGGAATTTCCCGATCGCGATTCTCTGCGGCATGGCGTCGGCCGGAGTTGTTACTGGAAACGCCGTAATCATGAAACCGTCCGAGCAGTCGATCGTCTGTGGCGCCATGCTCATGCAAGTGTTCGAGGAAGCCGGTGTTCCGCCGGGCGTGCTCAATTTTCTTTCGGGGCACGGCTCCGTAGTCGGTGCGCATTTGGTCGATCACAAGGATGTCGACTTAATCGCATTCACCGGTTCGCGCGAAGTCGGCCTGAAGATTTGGGAATCGGCCGGAATCACCCGTCCCGGTCAACGCGAATTGAAGCGAGTGATTTGTGAGATGGGCGGCAAAAACGCAATGATCGTCGATGCGGATGCAGATCTTGATGAAACGATCATGTATTCAATTTATTCGGCATTCGGTTTTCAGGGACAAAAGTGCTCCGCGCTCTCGCGTTTGATTCTGCTCGAGGAAAATTACGATCGCGTGATGGAACGTCTAATTCCCGCCGCAGCCAGTCTGCGAGTCGGCAATCCCGAGCAGCCAGGCATCATGGTGGGCCCTGTTATTGATGAACCTGCTTACCAGCGCATTCTGGAATACATCGAGAGCGGAAAAAAAGAGGCCACACTCGCTTACCAGGCAAAGGAAGTCCCGCCACATGGATACTTTATTCCGCCTACGATTTTCACCGACGTAAAACCGAACATGCGCATTGCGCGCGAAGAAATTTTTGGCCCGGTGCTGAGCGTGTTGAAAGTGCGGGATCTCGACGAGGCGATCGCGGTCGCGAACGGAACCGACTACGCCTTAACGGGCGGCTTTTTCTCGCGCAGCCCCGACAACATCGAGCGAGTGAAAGCCCGCTTGGAAGCTGGCAACCTTTACATCAACCGCTCGTGCACCGGCGCGATCGTCGGCCGCCATCCCTTTGGTGGATTCAAAATGAGCGGCAGCGGCACCAAGGCCGGTGGCGAAGATTACCTTCTAAACTTTCTTGTGCCGCGCGTAGTGATCGAAAACACCAGCCGTCACGGGTTCGCTCCAGAACAGTCGCCCGAGTATCGCGACGAATTCCTCTGGCCAAAACCCCGTTAGCCAGGCGCTGAACAGCGGGCCAATCAATTCAGCGGCCGTGTTTTGCTGAGCAATTTCACCACTGTTACAATCATGTAGACCACTGGCCAGGCGGAGGTGATAACAATCACGGCGAAAGCCGCCATCTCCCTTGCTCGTTCTCGCGCTGCTTCCATACGGTATTCTCGTCCCAGTTTAACGAGATTCCGAAATCGGGATCGATCGTCTCCGTCGGAAGACCAGAAATGGCCGCGCCATTGACCGAAACCGGAATGAAAAAAATAGTCGGTCTGCGGAAAGGGTTCCTTACCGCCCTTGGAAGGACTCCTCGGTTTCATAGACTCAGGCCGACAACTGGTTTCGAACCAGCAACACAATACCACGTTCAAAAATTCAATCAGCCGGAAAAAATAACTTTTCGATCGCGACGAAGCCGCGGCACACTCCTAACGGGAAGATGAAAACGGGCGTGTATTACGCTGGCAAGTTGTTGGTGAGATTCGTGTTTGGCTGTGTCGCGCGCATTCACATAATTGGCCGAGAGAATGTAAGATACGCCGACGGATTTTTGCTCGCGTCGAATCACATCAGTCATTTCGATCCGTTTCCGATTTCGCTCTCGCTGCGACGAAAGATCGACTGGATGACCATGGCGGAATTCTTTCGCCCGCCTCCGCTCGGTTTTCTTCTGCGCACAATTGATGCGTTCCCGGCAGAGCGGGATCGGGCCGATCTCAAGACGATTCGCACCGCAATCGATCGGCTAAAGACCGGACGCATCGTGGGCCTCTTTCCTGAGGGGGGCATTCGCGACGGTGCGCGATCTTTACTCGAAGGCGCGCCCCTCCGGCCGGGCGCAGCCACGCTCGCGCAGATTGCCGATGTTCCCATCGTGCCGTGCGTAATCCTCGGTACAGATCGGTTTTATTCCAAAAAGCAGTGGCTGCCGTTCCGGCGCACGCCGGTGTGGATTGCGTTTGGAAAACCGATTTCGTCTTTTCCAGAGTTGCAAAAATCTCAGGCGCGCGAACGAATCGAATCCGAATTGGCTGCCGCTTTCAAAAATCTTTACGCTGAATTGCGCGAAAAATTTCGGCTTACTGCAGACGATCTGCCGCAGTCGCCGCAGAAGCGAAGGAGCAAAACAGCCTGTCATCCCGAGCGAAGTCGAGGGATCCCGTTGCAACCCTCTAAGACAATGCGGCGAGATTCCTCGACTGCGCTTCGCTCCGCTCGGAATGACACCTTGCAGCGCGCGAGCGCAAAAACAGTCGATTCGCTTCTGTGCGCATCCATTAATTGGCTTCATCGACGCCACCCGCTGAATGGGCACAGTCGACAAGAGATGGAGCGGTATCTTACCGCGTGCGAACCGCTGTCGCCGCAGGAATACTATGTCCCTCCGCAGGCGATCGGTGGCAACGACGCCTCCACTTCAAAGCCGACGATGAATGGGATGCGCGATCTAGGTATGGCAACACGATCGTGGCGCAGCCCGATCGAAACGGCTTTTGGAACGAATAACACTGCGCGGATGGATTTTTTTCGAACAGATGCACGCATATGGACCGGAGCGCCGACCGTATTTCTGCTGCATGCATTGATGTCATCTAGCCCGACCGGTTATTACCGCTGGGCAGAGTATTTCAATAAACTCGGTTGGAACGCGTGTTTCGTTCATCTGCCATACCACTTTTCGCGTGTCCCCACTGGCTACTGGAATGGCGAATTGGCGATCACACCAGATCTAATGCGGAACGCGGAAGGACTACGTCAGGGCGTAATCGAACTCCGGCAAATAATGGCGTTACTGCGGGAACACGGCTGCAGTGAGTTTGGCGTACTGGCTACTAGTTACGGCGGATGGATTGGCGCGCTGCTGACGCTCGTGGAGAGCGATTTCCGATTTGTGGCCTTAATGTCGCCGATCGTGAACATCGAGCAGGCCATCTGGCAAAGCCCGGCAGCGCGTCGTATTCGGCGCGAACTGGTCCAGGCTAACATCGAACGCTCTCTGGTTGCGCGACATTTTCATCTGAGCTCGCCATTGCACGGCCGTCCGGTGTGCGATCCCACGCGAATTTTATTCGTCGCCGGACAATTCGATTCGATTGCTCCGCCTGCGGAAATAGAAGCCATCCACCAAACATGGCGCGGCTCCGAACTGTTGTGCGTGCGACAAGGCCATTTCGGCCATCGCATGATGCCGGAAACAATCGCGCACCTGAAACAACGCGGTGACATTTAGTTCAGCAACGACCTCGATGAGGCCTTGTCTCATTAACATCTGGCTTAAGCCAGGTGTTACGCTAGCCGCAGATGCAGTAAGCCGTTAAACGGCTTTAACGTCAGGCGAGCGACAGCACCGCGCTAAAGCAAGGTGTTAATGATTGGTCAGCTAATTTCTAAGAAGCCCAGCTTGCTCGAAGATCCTTGAAGCCCTCCAAGAATTCGGCCTGACAAAGGAAACAGAGTCATCTCAGTCAGCTAGATTACACTCGGTCGGTGCGCGCAGCCTGCCTACACGATTACTCATCCAGCCAATCCATCGATTCTAGCAACTTGCGAAACTGCGGATTGTCAGCGGAGAGCGCGGGCAGCCATTCTCCCAGCGGCTCGCGTTTCCACCATGATTTGTCGCCAATAGGCGCAAATTGGTAACGATAAAGTCGCGCCCGAATGTAATGGGGTGGCGCATCGGGAAACGGATTGTTCGCGATCAGCGATAGCGTGCCACGATCATTGTGCAGAAGTTTCCAGACAAAATGCAGCGTCCACGGATATTCGGAAGGTGACGACATCGCGGCGAACCAGATTTGCCAATCAATGCGAGGTTGGTACGGCGCAACGAACGGCGGCCGGCGATTGGGATCACCAGGCTTGGCTTTGAATTCGTACTCTTTCCATTGTGTGCCGCCAGTAATCAACGCGTCTTCTGTCCCCTCAAATACAATTTCATCGCGTTCGCGCCCTACGGTCCCGAATGCGCCGTAAGTGTTCACGAGATCAAGCGGATCATAAGAGTAATTCATTAGCTGGCGACCGGAGGCGAGATTAAGCACCGTCGGTATGCTGAGCCAGATCACCACAATCGTTAACGCAATAGCGATGCCGTTGTTAACGCGCGACGGTTGCGAATCCTGAGCCGCGCGTTGTGCGCGTCTCACAATTGATCCCGGCAGAAAACGCCCAAGGAAACTGTCATCAAAGCAAGCCAGAAAAGGAATGATTGTCAGATAATTGAGAAACGAAAGATTGCCGCTGATGATGAGAAAAATCTGGAATGCGACCAGGAGCACGCCGGCAATGTGACGCGCCGTTCGCGGGCCGAAGGAAAACCAGGGCACGATCAGCTCGACGAAGTGATTCCAAAGCACTTCAAGTTTGTGGAACCAAAGCGGAGCAAAATGCAGATATCGGCTGATCGGGTTGGGAATGGGCTGTGTTTCATAGTGATAGTAGAGACACGTCAGATCGCGCCAACAGGGGTCGCCGCGTAATTTGATCAGACCGGCGCCAAACATGATGCGAAAACCGAGCCACCGAAAAAGCCAAATCACCAGGATCGGCGGCCTGGACTTGGGGAACGGCCGGCCATCGAGCAGTGGACAAAGAAAAATCGATAAGAATCCGGTCTCTAGCAGCTGTATTTCCCAGCCGTAGCCGTACCAAATCTGGCCGATGTGAACAATCGACATGTACATCGCCCAAAGGACTGCAAGTAGGATTGCGTTCGCGTACCCGGCGAGGACAATGAGCGACAGCGCGAACCCCACCCAGGAGAAGGTCGATAATCCAGCGTCGGAAATTCCGAACCAGAACAGAGTAGGCATCCGAAACATACCGGCGCTTCGTGAACCGAGCTGCGTTTGAACTTCGGTCAGAAAATGCGTGGCCGGCGTTAACCCATGCTGGCCAATGAGCGGGACGAGCTGGTTAGCTGCGACCAGAAATGCAACTGCGTACACAAATCCCAGCAATCGCAGAATGACAAATCGCGTCAGCCAGTAGGAATTTCCCAGTGCGAAAAGTTTTTCGAGAATGGTTTCGCTGTTAGTCATTCCGAAATTCTGCTTACCAGCTCATGGACTGAGCTTCAACGCTCAAGCCGTATGAATAATCCAAAGCCAGTCGCGCGTTCGCGCGCGTTGACACTAAGGGTGATGAGATTCAGCTTTCCTGCCTTCACGCCAGGGTAGCTCAGTGGTAGAGCAGGGGACTCATAAGCCCTTGGTCGGGAGTTCGACTCTCCCCCCTGGCACTTTACTGAAATGTCTTGGGTTCACATTCTGCGTGGCACAAGCGGTCGCCATTACATTGGTTCGTGCGTTGATCTACACACGCGCTTCGCCCAACATCTCCGCGGGCACACGGCAACAACAAAGCGTCTCGGAACGAAACTTACCATAGTAGCAAAAAAACGAGTAGCAGCGTTGGAAGAGGCGCGCAGAATCGAGCGAGCACTGAAACGGAAGAAGAATCCGGCCCTCACCATTTATTATTTGCAGGAGCAGAACAGCCCCGAAACCTTTCGGGGTTGATCGGGAGTTCGACTCTCCTCCCTGGCATTCCCCTACTCCTTGGGTCGCGAAAGATATGGCTGTAAATCGTTGTCCCCTCCGCGGACTGCAGCCATGAAGCAAACGCCGCTGTGTTCCATCACCGCACCTGTCCAGCCTTCCTGATGAACATAGCGCCAGCCCGGGAATCCGAGCACTGTTCCGGTCTTGGTGTCTCTCTCGGCGGGAAAGAGAAAGAACTGCATGCGTTTCTCTGAGACCCAAATTTGGGCGATACGCCGTGATTCGTCGTCTTCAAAAACGCGACAACCGATGGTGCCAAAATCGGCGAACTGTTCCGGAACATCGTAATGCTCCAAGCCGTGTTTCATAAAAAACAGATCGCTTAATGTCCCTGCTTCAGCGCTAACAGGATCCAGCATCACGGGTCGCGTCGAAGCAGCGACCCCCAACAATTTGCGAGCTGTCGCCGAGCCCGGGAAATCGTTTAGGTGGCTAACGAAATTGAAGATGAACACTCCTGCGATCACCACGACGGCGAAGCTGATCGCCAGAACGGCCGGGTTGCGCAGCGTGCTTTTCCAAGTCCGCTTCGAGACAGGGACCATATCTTTTTCCGAAAACCACTCGGCGGACTCCGCCGGAATGGAAATAAGACGAACCACGCTAGCAACAGCGCGATCGAAATTTTGTTGATCGGCAAATTCGGCGGAGCCGTCCGCACGAGATATTGCTGAGCGCATGGGACGGTCGGCCAACGCACGCGCGCTGATCGGAGCGCAATTCAAAAGCGAGCGATGCCGCCGCATCAACGACAGTAGCTTCATACCTTGCTCGATTGAGAAAATTTCGAATCGAGCCACGCCTGCAACTGGCGGCGGCCTTTAGCCAGAAAACGCGAAAGCTCGCTTAGCTTCAGTTCGGCGATATCGAGGATTTCGCGGTAGTCGAATTCGTCGAGATAAAATAGTGCGAGCGCACTTCGCTGCGGATCCGGAGCAGCTGAAATCCAAATCGCCAGCTGCATTGGGTCGAGACGCTGAATTTGTGATTCAGCCTTTGGAGCGACATCGCGCTCATCCATTGGCACCGGCTCCGGCTGCAAGTCACTTTTCATCGCTTCCAAACAGCGCCATCGCGCGTCGCGGAACAGCCAGAACCGTTCGCTCGGCAATTCCCCGCGGGCAGCGCGCACCGCCGCCTCACGCAACGTCGCGTGAAAAACTTCCTGTGCCTTCCGCGAGTCGCCGAGCATCAGGAAACAAAAGCGATAAAGCTGTGGCAGGTTTTGTTTTCGTTCCGGCACGCCAGATGGTCCCCGAAAAACTTCGCGCACTTTACGTGACTGGGATGACGCAAGCAATCGTGCGTGCGCAAATTTGGTTCGCAGACAAAATTGCCTGCGTCACGAGCTTCGCAGGGATTTCAAACGCCGCGCTACTTCCTCGGCGTTTTCCCTGCTGTTGAAGGCGGAGATGCGAAAGTAACCTTCGCCCTGTGCGCCGAAACCCGCTCCGGGAGTGATGACGACATTCAATTCGCGCAACATCCGGTCGAACAGTTGCCAGCTTGTCATTCCGTCGGGTGTTTTCACCCAGATGTACGGCGCGTTGACTCCTCCGAAAGCTTCGAGGTTAGCATCAGCCGCGGCGTCACGAAGGACTTTCGCATTTCCCATGTAATGATCGATGAGCTGACGAACCTGGGTACGGCCTTCAGCGGAATACAACACTTCAGCGCCGCGTTGCACCGGGTAAGCAACGCTGTTCGATTTCGTGCTCCAACGACGTTGCCAAAGCGGATGCAGCGGGAGCTGACGACCATCTGACGTACGCGCGAGCACCGATTTCGGCAGCACTGTAAATCCACAACGGACACCAGTGAAGCCGCCGTTCTTAGAAAAACTGCGCAACTCAATCGCGCACTCGAGCGCCCCCGGAATTTCAAAGATAGAATGCGGAATTTCAGAATCGGAAATATACGCTTCATACGCCGCATCGAAGACCAAAAGCGCATCGTGTTCACGCGCATAATCGATCCAGCTTGTGAGCTGCGCGCGCGAAGCGACGGCACCAGTTGGATTGTTTGGAAAACAAAGATAGAGGAGATCGACGTGCTCCTTAGGCGGCTCGGGCACGAAATTGTTTTCCGCCATACAAGGCAAATAATGAATGCCGTCGTAAGTGCCGTCTTTTAATGACTGACCGGTATGGCCCGCCATCACATTTGTGTCCACGTACACCGGATAAACCGGATCAGGGACAGCGACTTTATTTTGGCGCCCGAGAATATCGAGGATGTAACCGCAATCGTTTTTTGATCCGTCAGAGACGAAAATTTCGTCGTCAGCAATCCGAATATTTCGATCGCGGTAGTCGCATTGCGCGATGGTCGATCTGAGAAACTCGTAGCCCTGTTCTGGACCATAGCCGCGAAAACTTTCGCGGCGTCCCAGTTCATCGATCGCGCGCTTCATCGCTTCGATAGCTGCGGCAGGGAGCGGCTCGGTAACATCACCGATTCCGCAGCGGATCAAGCGCCTGGCGCCTTCAGGATGAGCGTCGCAGAATTCGCGCACGCGCCGCGCCACCTCTGGAAAGAGATAGCCGGCCTGAAGCTTCAGGTAATTCTCGTTCAGGTAAGCCATTACTGGTAGGGATGGACCGCCGGGCCGTCCGTTGTGTTCGGCGCGCCCGTCGGTCGCGCCCTACCGATTTGTGGATTGCCGGCGCTCAGTAATTTTTCGCCACCGAGTCCCAGTTCACGACGTTCCACCACGCCTTGAGATAATCAGCGCGGCGGTTTTGATACTTCAAGTAATACGCGTGCTCCCACACATCGACGCCAAGGATCGGCGTGTTGCCATCCATTAAAGGGCTGTCTTGATTTGGCGTGGAGATTATCTCAAGCCCTCCATTTTTCTTGATCAACCATGCCCATCCACTGCCGAAACGGCCTACACCGGCAGTGCTGAGTTTTTCCTTAAACTGATCGAAACCACCGAAGGCGGATTTAATGTCATCGGCAAGTTTGCCTTTAGGTTCGCCGCCAGCGTTCGGTCCCATGATCTTCCAAAAAAACGAGTGGTTAGCATGCCCGCCGCCGTTGTTCCGCACGACTGTGCGAATATTTTCCGGCACAGCATTCAGATCGCTAATGAGATCTTCGACGGTTTTCTTCTCCAGATCAGTGCCCTTTATCGCTTTGTTCAGGTTATCAACGTAAGCCTGGTGATGTTTGGTGTAATGGATTTCCATTGTGCGCGCATCGATGTGCGGCTCCAAGGCATCGTACGCATAGGGTAGTTTAGGTAGTTCGTAAGCCATAATGGTTACTGTTAGATCGAATCAGGCCGAGCGACAGGTTTATTTTTGCTCGGGAAGCTGTCCATAATCTGGTAGGGACACCGCGCTGCGGCGTCCGGTCGGCGCAGCGCGCCGACCCTACCTTTCGCAGCGATAAAACCCCGGGTGATACCCCATTCCGCTGCGATGATTCACATACGTCGCGAGAGCTAAGAGCGGGAAATTCTGGCGATACATGTCGTACTTCAAATAGAACGTGCGGGGGAATCCGGTGCCGGTAATTTCATCTTCATCCCATGAACCATCGGGCTTTTGCGAGCGAAGAAGGTAACGCAAGCCATGTTGAATACTCGGCCGATCCAGATCGGCGCAGGCGCAGATGCCCATGATCGCCCATGCGGTTTGCGACGCAGTGCTTGGGCCAATTCCTTTCGTCGACGGATTTTCGTACGTGCCACAGGTTTCACCCCAGCCGCCGTCATTGTTTTGGCAGCTCTCGAGCCAATCGCGTCCGCGCAAAATCCAGTCCTGAGTCATATCTTCGCCGATTGCTCGCAGGCCACGCAGCACCTGCCAGGTGCCGTAGATGTAATTCACGCCCCAGCGTCCGTACCACGAGCCATCGTCATCCTGAGTGGCGATCAAATATTCGATCGCGTCGCGAATGCATTTCGCGTTGCGATCGAAACCGATATAGCCAAGCAACTCAAGCGTGCGCGCAGTCAAATCGCTGCAGGTCGGATCGAGAATCGCGTTGTGATCCGCAAACGGCATATCTTCCAACCACGCAGTCGTCACGTTCTTGTCGAAAGCGGCCCAGCCACCGTCGCGACATTGGAAACTGAGCTGCCAATCAAGCGCGCGACGAAACAAATCGTTGAGTGACTGTGAGTCTTCCGGTTGAACAAGCCTCAGTGCCATTAACACCATCGCGGTGTCATCAGTGTCGGCGTAATAAACGTTGTTGTACTCGAACGCCCAGCCGCTGGCTTCGGAATACGAATTGTTGATCGCCCAATCGCCGCGGATTCGCACTTCCTTGTTGATCAACCATTCGGCCGCCTTTTGCAGTGCGGGATGCTCTGGTGAAAGACCAGAGTCTGCCAGCGAAATGATCGTGATGGCTGTATCCCAAACAGGCGACAGACATGGCTGAATTCTGAAATCCTCAGGATCGTCAACGAACAAGCCATTGAAGTCTTTTTCAGCCTTAACGTAAATTGGATGTGTTTTTGAGTAGCCAAGCGAGCGCAGAGCAATCATGCAGTTCAGCATGGCGGGATAAACCGCGGCAAGACCGTCGCTTCCATCTCTGATTCGCTCGAGCATCCAGCGCTCTGCTGTTTCCAACGCACGTTGCCGCAGTAAGCCGATGCGAAGGGGTTGAAGAAATTTGAAGGTGTCATCAAGACGCAGGAAGAAATTGCGCCATGTCCAGAATTTTTCGCTGCGCGGCAGGCGCAAATCGGCCTGCTCTGTGCCGAGAGGATATAGCTCGTGCAATTGTTTTTCGCCGGGCAAAACTCGCGTGGGTTTAAAATGGTTAATAATGGACAGCGGGATGAGCATCGCCCGGCTCCACGACGACATTTTGTAAATGTGAAAAGGAGCCCAACTCGGCAGGAGCACCATCTCCACCGGAATCGACGGCAAATATTTCCACGGGAACACGCCGAGCAATGCCAGGTAAAGCTTGCTGAACGTGTTCATCTGCGGAATTCCCCCCAGGCGCATGATCGTCGCGCGCGCTTCCTGCATGAACGGTGCGTCCATCGAACAACCGGCAAGCTTCAAAGCAAAATACGCCTTTACCGACGCATTTATCTCGCTCGGTCCACCGTGATAAATGTTCCAGCCGCCCTCAGGCAATTGGCGTTTGAGAATGTGACGAACGCAACGCCGCTGCAGTTGCGCGTTCACTTCGCCGCACCAATGCATGAATACGACGTAGTCGGAGCATAACGTGCTATCGACCAATAACTCGCCGCACCAATGCCCGTCAGATTTCTGCTGCCGCAAAAGATTTTCCTGTGCGAGGGAAATCGCCCGCGAGATCTGCTGGTCCGCCGCGGCATCGGATTCCGAGGCGTCGAGTGACCTTGGTAAGACTCTCAATTGGGGCGATGGCATCTCGATCGTTTATGAGGCTTTCGCGACTGGCTCAGCGCGCTTTCCGGTGAGATGACCATTTCCCGAGCTTACACCGTTGTAGGCGAGCACTTCACTGCCCCGTCCAGCAGCCTTCGGCTTCGCACCGAAATTGAACTTGATCGTTTTCCAAGTATCGCCGCGCTGAGCTTGCAAGCCGAGCGTTGCCGTCGGCTCGTAACCGCAATGCACCATGCAATTTTCGCACCGGCTATCGCGTGCGACACCATTGACGACCCCGTATCGGTTCCAATCCGTCTGTTCAAGCAGCTCCGCGTAAGTCGCGAAATGGCCGTCAGTCATCAGATAACAAGGCCCCTTCCAGCCACGGATGTTGCGCGTGGGAATTGCCCAAGCCGAACAGGTCAGGTCGCGTTTGCCAGCGAGAAATTCAAAATAGACCGGTGTCCCGAAAAATGCGTATCGATTCATCCAGTCCTCTATTTTTCGGAATTTCTGAACCGTCATGGCGCGGGTGAGGAAAAAATCTTCCGGCCGCAAATTCAGCCGTTTGGTCATGTCGCGCTTCGCAGCGTCGTAGTCGTAGCCAGGAGTGATAGTGTGTCCGTCAACTCCAAGATCTGCCAGATAATCGAACATTCGCTCGATTTCCTTCATGTCAGTCTCTTTGTAGATGGTCGTATTGGTTGCGACCTGATACCCGAGCGCCTTCGCCATTTTGATGGCCAGAATGCACTCTTTAAAAACGCCCTCACGCTCGACGATTAAGTCGTGTGTTCGCTCCAAGCCATCGAGGTGCACGTTCCAGTACATCCATTTGCTTGGCGCGATCGTCGGCTTCGCCGGGTCTTTCGGCCCCTTGCGGATTTCAGCGGCGTCTTTTTCTGAAATCAATCCGCCTTTAAGGAGCACATCAATTTTCTTCTCGAATTTTTTGCCGGTGCCGTTTTGCGCGCTGCTCAATTCCTTTGCCAGCCATTCGCGCATTTTTTTCCGCATGAATACAGCGTTGGTACAGATGTAAACGATCCGTCGTTGCGCGAGCACTCCTTGGACCAATGCTTCGATATACGGATACACCAGCGGCTCACCGCCGCAGATGGAAATCATGGGGGCATTGCACTCTTGAGCTGAAGCCAGGCAATCCTCCAGGCTCATCATGTCTTTGAGGGATGTCGAGTATTCGCGAATCCGTCCGCAACCTGTGCATGT
>DASYSX010000150.1:0-2158 GCA_036002955.1 Candidatus Udaeobacter sp.
AAGCGGACCGGTCACGATCGTTGTCAGCGCTGCCGACCGCGCGCTTTATGTTTATCGCAATGGAAATCCAATCGGGCGCGCGTCAGTCGAGGTTGAGGGCCGAGGATCGCTTGGGGATCATGTCTACTCGCTGCTCGAAGGCACAAGCGACAGGCAAAGCTCGCTGGCTCCGGGTCGCGCCGCGCGGAACTGGATGACCGTGACAAGCAGAGGCCGCAGTGTTCCTGCCGAAAAACTCGCTGAGCGCCTCCGCGTTAATCCGGAGTTTGCTAACAAGGTCTACGACACCATCGAACCCGGCACGACTGTCATCATTACTGATCAACCGGTCGTCCGGAACCGCGGCAAAACCGCGATTCTCGAGGGCTAGTCGGTGCGAGTTAAATAAAACTGCAGCGGTGTAGCCACGGCCCTGTGGGCCGTCTTCCCAGTGTGAAAAGCAGCGCAGAAGTAGACCGGCCACAGGCCGGTGGCTACAATGACTTAAAAACGCTCTAAGAAACGGCGATTCTCGAGGGCTAGCGTGTTGTTAGGCTGAAGTCTGTAGTTTGTTAGCTTCAGGTCGCATCCTAGATCGAGATTTCCATTCCTTCGCGCGCGAGCTGCGCGTTACGGAATCGCCCCTGGCATAGCCTTTCCATGCGCAGGAGAAAGTCGTCATCGTGTTCAGGATCGTGGTGAGTCATGGCGAGCTGTTTAACCCCGGCCATTTCCGCTACCTGCATCGCCTGGTCAAAACTGCTGTGGCCCCAGCCGCGGTGTGTTCGTAGTTCCTCAGCCGTGTATTGCGCGTCGTGCACCAGCAAATCGGCGCCGCGGCTTAACTCCACCACCCGCGGGTCGATTTGTTCGCCATGCTCAACATCCGTGCAAATGACCAGTACCTTACCCTTGCGCTCAATCCGAAAACCGTACGCGCCGCCCGGGTGATTGTGTCGCTGGGCGGTGACTTTGGTTTCCACATCGTTGACGCCGGTGAAATGTTGGCTGGCATCTTCGACCTTCATAAATTCAAAGTGGGCCCCCATCTGATCCAACTGCACAGGGAAGTACTGCGTTTGCAGGGGAAACTCGAAGATCTCCCGCAGATTGCCGATGCTCTGGTCCTGGCCAAGCGCGAGAATGGTGATTTTCTGCCGGGGATTATACGCCGGGGCGAAAAAGGGGAAACCCTGCATGTGATCCCAATGAAAATGAGTAAAGGCGATGACGAGCTCGTCTTCCTGTTGGTGACCGATGGCGCGCAGGTCCCGGCCGAGATTGCGAAGCCCGGTTCCGGCGTCAATAACATGGGTTCGCCCCGTATCCGGGAACGTGATTTGGAAACAGGTGGTGTTGCCGCCGAATTGCTGAAAGCCAGCGTCACAGACTGGGATGGAACCGCGGGTACCGTAAAATTTTAGTTTCATAGAATTACTTTTTGTGAAGGTAAGCTGCCTTTTTTCTTATTGGCTGGTAGGTTGTATTGATTCGCTAGGTTAAAGTTTCTAGCTGCTCTGGTATCCCTCACTTTGAATTCCGTCGATGTAGCCGTGGGCGCCGGTCTTTACATTCGCAGCGTTTCCTTCATCGGTGTCGATGTGCATGGCCAGTTTGAAACTCGGATCGACCCGCACTAGCACGTCGCCAAAAATAAGTTCGCGGTTTCCAGTGATTCGGACACGCACGAACGATTTATCGCGGACTCCGTAACGAAGCGCGTCTTCTGGATTCATGTGGATATGCCGCAACGCGCAAATCACGCCGCCGTCGATCTGGACGCTACCGTTCGAACTTTCCAGAACGCAACCAGGCGTGTCCGCAATGTCACCGCTTTCGCGGATTGGAGGATGAATGCCCAGCTTAAATTGCTCGGTCATCGCGATCTCGACTTGCGTGTATTTGCGCGCGGGCCCAAGAATGCGGACGCGTTCAACACCACCTTTTGGTCCTACAATCGTCAGTTGCTCCTTGCACGCGTACTGACCGGGTTGTGAAAGGTCGACGTGTTTAGTGAGTTGATGTCCCTTGCCGAACAATGCCTCGACGTGTTCCTGGGTGAGATGGATGTGATGTGCCGAGATTTCGACGAGAAAAGGCTGTTGTTTCTGCGCTTCCAGGACACGCGTGATGTAGGAGCGGCTTAACGCGCGCAACGCTTCGCGCGCCATCATGCGTT
>DASYSX010000151.1:0-4892 GCA_036002955.1 Candidatus Udaeobacter sp.
CGCTTCGTGCCGCACATTTCTTCCAAAGACGGCAAGCGCGTTACGATGGTCGCGATAGCCGGTGATCACCTTCCAACTTGTGTAGCCACAGGTGAAAACGACTGCCAACACAAGTGCTGCTACGGTCCAAAAGTATGGTCGGCGCGCTGCGCCGATCGGACGCCGCGGCGCGGCATCCCTACCATTAATCTGCGCAGCCAGCAGCAGACAGAGCGGCGGGATCACTGGAAAAATTCTATCGACCCGTTTTGATGGGATCAGTGACATCACGATCAGGCCACCAATGCTCCAGCCAAGCAGCCAGAAAGTTTCCGGTGACATCTCACGAAACACAGTGCGTAACTGCCAGTTTCGCGATCGGAAATCGAGAGCCGCGATTGCGATCATGAGCAGGCTCCACGGCGCGAATTTGTGCAATAGATGCGGCAAATAAAAAAGGAGCGGCTGCGGTCGATGAATTGTTTCACCAAAGCGGCCGACGAATTCGCGCATCACTACTTCCTCGTAGAATCCCGGCTGAAACCGAATGCCACCTGCTACCCACATTAGAAAAATCGCGAGCGAGGCAAGCCATGGCCACCAAGCGGGCCACGCGCTACCCAGCTTTGTTTCCGGCGCGCCCGGCGGTCGTGCCCTACCACGGCGCAGTTGGAATAATGCTATGCCCGGCAGCAGAAAGGCGTAAACGATCGGACCCTTGATCAACATCGCCGCAGTGAGCAGAACAAAGACGTACACTTGATCGCGCAGTTTCCATTCGTCTCCGACGCGAATTTTTTGCCAGATCAACAGACCAATCAAAAAAATCACGAGTGCCAGCGGCATGTCAGTGCGCACGAGCGTGGCCAATCGCGGGCTCAGCAGATTTAGCCCGAATGCGCCGAGTGCAATTAGCGCGGGGATACTTCCATACGCGTTCTTAGCAGCGCCGAATAACACCACCGCGAGTGCGAGCGCGGCGACAAACGACGGTAAACGCCATGCGATTTCCCAAGACCGCGTCATCGCGAAAAACGCTGCTGAAATCCAGCCGACCAAAGGCGGCTTCGTCGCGAGTCGTTCGTGCGGCGTGTGCTGATAGAGCCAATGGCCCTCCTTGACCATTTCGAATGAGGTGAACGCCTGTTTGGCTTGATCATAATCGTCGAGCTGCCACGGCAAATTGGCGATCGCGAACAGAACGACGATCAGTGCCGCGACAATCCAGAACGTGCGGCGGTCTTCGAGCAGACTCATGTCGAGCTGTAGTGTGCGCTGTCCTCAGCGCATTTTGATGTGAAGCCGCGGACTAATCTCCGCTGAGGACAGCGGACTCTACAGCACATGTCTGCTGCGGACTCAATCACGCCAAAGCACGGCGCGCACCGGTGCGCCATCGGCACCCGCGATTTTCAGAGGCAGGGCTGCAAAATTGTAAATGCCGGAAGCGACGTCGCTGAGATCGAGCGATTCGATGATGGCGATCCCCGCGCTGGCAAGCGCGTGGTGATTCTGCAATGATTTCGAATCTAATTCGTCCATCGACGGCAGATCGACGGCCAGCAGTTTCACGCCATTCTTTTGCAACCACGCCGGAACATCAGCCGCAATTACGGGGATTCGATTTGGAAAAACTGTCGAGTCGTTCCATCGACCGGTCTTTACCAGAAGGCGCGAGGTCGCGGCGATCTGTTCGGCGTACGGACGGAGATCCTCGAGAGTGATCAGATGTTTCTCCGTCGATTGAAAAAAAGTTTCGGAAAGGTCGACCACCGTTGCGCGGCCAAGATAAATCTCGAGCGACGCTTTCTCGATTGGCCCGCCATTCACCTCGAAATGAAATTGGGCATCGGCGTGCGTGCCGTTGTGCACGCTCATCGCGATCGCGCCGAGATTTACGCTCGCGCCTTTTGCGATCTCGTTTGTAACACGATAACGAAATGGCTCGTCACCGGGCCATTCGGCGAAGTCGTTCGATAGCGTTCGTGAGATGTCCCAGATCTTCATCGTGTTGTAGAAGGAGACGCGGTTTCTAAACCGTCGGGGCGATGTGGAGGTCGCCCTTCCTTGAGTTCTTCAAGAATTGCTTGCGCAGCTCTTTCGCTGGCGCCGGTGCCGCCGAGTTTGATGGTAGTCGTTTCAAAATCCGAAATCATTCGATCACGTGCGGGTGAGTCTTCCATGAGCAAACGGACAGCGGCAACGATGGCGTCCGGTTTTGCCTCGTGTTGAATAAACTCCGGAACCACTTCTTTACCTGCAAGCAAATTAGGCATGCCGAGAAAATCTACATTCACGACAAGACGCGCTGCCACGTACGTCGGCCAGGCAACTTTGTAAATCAGAACGAATGGCATTCCAAAATAAGCAGCCTCAAGCGTGGCGCTTCCCGAGGCTACGATTCCAACGAAGACGCGCTGCATGATGGCTGCGGTCTGGCCGATCGCGATTTCAATCGTTTCGCGATCCGCTAATTGGTCAGCTCTCAACATTTCACTCAGCTCGCGTGCGAGTTCTTTGGATGCAGCTGCGACTTGGAAGCGCAAAGTTGGGTTGAGTTGCAACAGTCGGCGCGCGGTTTCGATCATCACCGGAAAGATTTTTCGGACTTCGCGCGAACGACTGCCGGGAAAAAGTCCGACCAAATTTTGATCGCGGTGAGTATCGATCTTCTGAGTCTCAAGCCTTTCTACCATTGGATGACCGACAAATACCGCGCGGAGTCCCGATGCGGCGTACAAATCGGCCTCGAATGGAAAAATGCAGAGCACAAGATCGATGAAGCGCGCCATTTTTTTGATGCGGCCGCGGTTCCATGCCCATACCTGCGGGCTGATGTAATAAATAGTTTTGTGGCTTTGCGACTGTTTTCGCAGAGCGCGCGCCAGTCGCAAATTGAAACCTGGATAATCGATCAAAACGACGGCGTCGGGTTTGCTTTCCTGAATTTCTTCGAGGGTCTCACGAAACTGCTCGCGAAAATAACCGTACTTTCTCAGGACTTCCCATAAACCGAGAACAGCTGCATCGCCGATCCAGTTTTTAATTCGCGCACCGGCAACCTGCTGCATTTGCGGACCGCCGCGGCCGATAAATTTTAGCTCAGGATCCAACACGCGTAGCGACCGCATTAACGCTGCGGCGTGATTATCGGCGCTCACTTCGCCAGCGACGAAATAGATGGTCATGGATTCCATCTCCGTTGTAGCCACGAGCCTGTGGCGCGTCCACCGTTGATGCTCACGAAAAGATCGCCCGCAGGACGGCTGGCTACAGCAGCGAATGACCAGGCTGTATTATCCAATCGACGAGATTTGCTTCGTGATCTTAACCGCCAACTCCAACGCTGCGGTTGCTTGAGACCCCGACACACGCGGCTGTCGTCCGGTGGTTGCGCATTCTATGAATGACGCGAGCTGAAGCCTGAGTGGTTCGCCGTGTTCGATCTCGGCTCGGTCGCGCCAAATTTGTTTACCGACGCGGCGATAGATCTCGCCGCTTTGATTTTGATAATCCAGCGAGATGTACGCGTCTTCCTGAAAGATTCGAATCTTGCGCATGCGCTCGGGGCTAATTCGGCTGGCGGTTACGTTTGCCACGCAACCGTCTTCAAAGTGGAGTCTCGCGTTAGCAATGTCTTCACTCTGGCTCAGCACAGGCACGCCGACTGCATCGATACTCCACAGAGGCGAGCGGACAAAATTCAAAATGACTTCGAGATCGTGAATCATTAAATCGAGCACGACGCCGATATCAGCGCTGCGTTCTGTGTACGGCGAGAGTCGATGCGATTCGATGAAACGCGGATGCGTCAGATGTTTTTCGAGCGCGCCCAAGACTGGATTGAATCGTTCGACGTGCCCCACTTGCAGGATGAGAGCGTTAAGGGCAGCCAGATCAGCAAGCTCGGTAGCCTGTGAAGTGTTGTCGGTAATCGGTTTTTCGATGAGCACGTGCTTGCCTTTGGCGAGGAGAGCGCGTGCAACATCGTAATGAGTACTGGTGGGCGTTGCCACGGAAGCCGCGTCGACCATAGAGATGAAATCATCGAGGGATTTGGCAGCGGCAGCGCCGAATTTGCTCGCAATGGTGCTGCTCCTGAACGGCTCCACGTCATAAACCGCGGTAAACTCAGCGGACGGAATTTCCGCGTAGAGCCGTGCATGATTACTTCCGATATGCCCAACACCAACAACGCCAACGCGCAGCTTTTTCATTGGTCCCCTAATGCAGTCAACTCCGAAAGCTTCCGGGGTCAACGCTCGAAACTCTTCGCCAAGGAATGATGGCTCCAAGCCATCAGATCTGGAATCGACGGCAGCCCAAGCCGTCGCTCCTTGAATAGACGCAATCCAGCGTCCTTACTTCCGCGACCAGTTGGCGAGAAACCAGTCGTAAGTTTGCGCGATGCCTTCTCGCAACGCAATCGTTGGCTGCCAGCCGAGCGCGCGGATTCTGGTCACGTCCAAAAGTTTGCGCGGCGTTCCGTCCGGCTTTGTTTTATCCCAAACGAGTTTGCCGTCGAAACCGACTACATCGCAGATTAACTCGGCCAGCTCGAGAATAGTCACGTCTTCGCCGCAGCCGACGTTGATGATTTCTGGCGAATCGTATTTCTCGAGCAACAAAAGAGAGGCGGCGGCAAGATCGTCCACGTGTAAAAATTCCCGGCGTGGTTCCCCTGTTCCCCAAACGACGAGCTTCTTCTCATTTCGGGTTTTCGCTTCGTGCGCCTTGCGCAGGAGCGCCGCGAGCGCGTGTGACTTCTCCAAATCGAAGTTGTCGTTAGGGCCGTAAAGATTTGTCGGCATCACCGAGATAAAATTCGCGCCGTACTCCCGCGCATACGCCTGACAAAGTTTGATTCCGGCGATTTTCGCGATCGCGTACGCTTCATTGGTTGGCTCCAGCGG
>DASYSX010000152.1:0-2586 GCA_036002955.1 Candidatus Udaeobacter sp.
GAATTTGGTCTGCATTATCGACGCCATTTTGCAAACAAACCACCGTCGCATCTGGCCTAACGAATGGAGCCATTTGTGTCGCTGTCGCTGACGTATCGTTCGCTTTAACGCAAAAAAGAATGAGGGAACAATCTCGAAGGCAGCTCATCTCGACAGTCGCCTTGATCGCGATTCGCTCCTGGCCTTCTGATTTATCGAGAACAAGACCGTTCGAGTTAACTGCATCAGCAAAATGTTTTCGCCCGATGAAAAGAGTGGGCGCGCCAGCGCGGGCAAACATTCCGCCGAAATATCCACCTACCGCTCCTGCGCCAACGACCGCGATTCGCGGCCATTCTCGAGCTTCGCTCATTAAGTATCTTTAGGCGGCACGACTTGCTCCAGATCATAAGTCGAATAGGCCGTCGGCTTGGTGCCCCTGGTTATGATGCCGTCAACGACCCGAGCAAACGCTTCAGTGTGCCAGTGCCTGCGTGTCTTCCACCATTCCTGAATTCCCTGGTACGCGAGAAAATCGCTCATGGTCCGATCAATCTCATCCCACAACTCGGTATTTAATATCCCCTCACGTCTGGAGTAATACATTCCTTCGAAGTTTTTGAAGAAGCGATTTTGGAAAGCGCTAAAGCGAAGCTTCGATACAGCATCGAGGTCGTGAAAGGATTGCACACCGCGAAGATAAACGGCGGTAAACTCTGCGTTTTCGTGCAACGCCTTGGTCAGCTCGCCCCATTGCTCAGTGAGAGCATTCACGGCCGCCTGACGGCGTTCCCTGTTCTGCTCACGTAGCTGGATAGCGAAGTAAATGATCGAAGGAACTCCGATAATGACCGTAGCAAGTTGACCGATGGCTGTGAGCATTGCCCAGTTCATTCAGATTTGTTTCGCTTTTGCGTGAAGCTGACTGTTTTCAGATCCGGCAAAGTAACAAAGGCGCCCGCTATTTTTCTAAGGTGAGGGTGCGGACGCTGCGAGATCGGAATTCCACATGTCGGCGGCGCATTTCCAATTTCCATCGGTCTGTTTTTGCCAGACCTCGAGATACTTCCCGCGATCATTAATCGGTTTACCGCTTGCGTCGTTCATCGTCACTTCATACGTGCCGCTCACCCACGCCATCTCGGCAGACTTGCCGACCCTCACTTTGTTCGGCTGCCAATTGATGACGAAGCCTGGAGTGGCGAACATCTCCTTCCATGCATTTCGAATCGCCTCTGTCGTCGTAGCGCTGGTCGCGTTCGGAGGGAACACGATCGCGTCGTCCGAATAGAAGGCGATTGTCTGCTCGACATCTTTACCTGCTGCTGTTTTCGCCCAGTCGCCATCAAGACCACGAAGAAGTTGCTCGGCCGATTGGGTACTACTCGATTTTTCTGCGGGCGATGCTTGCGAGATCGAAAGCGGCTCACTTGAAAGGGTCCGCGCTGGCGGGGGAAACAACAGCTGGTAAGCAGAAAGACAAAAGGCGGTGCCTGCCACGCCAAAGATGAATGTCGCGAACTTGCGACGGCTCCAGTACGGAATGACCTCTCCAGGCGAAAGATCCTGAGTCCGCTTCAGGCCCTCCGGTGTCATTTCAAAAGACCACGAAATGAATACGGCCACGGCGAATCCCAGCGCGAGCAATACCACGAACGCTGTGATGATTGACTCCGGTGCCTCGACCAGGGGCAAAAGAACCGACGCAATCTCAATTAGCAGCCACGCCACCACGGCATAAGTGAGTGCGACCCTGAAAACGTTGCGTCGCCTTAACTCGGAGAACAAAGAAGGTTTTGGATTCATGGCATTGTAGGTAACCCGACTTTGGCGACCAAGTTCTTGTATCGAGGATCGTCGCGCAAGCCGCGCAACAATGGATCAACCAAAATAGTCAGCGTGCCGGTGTCGTGATTATCGAACGCGATTTGCAACCACTCGAAAGCTTTATCTTTGTCACCTCGCACCGCGTAAACCTCAGCGATTTGATACGCCAACCGATCCCGCCCATTGGAGATGAGGTCATTCAAAGTGGCATCTGCAGATTCATGATCTCCGACGACGTATTGCGCAACCGCGAGCTCGAAACCGCGATAACCTTCGTCCGGTTCCAATTTCGCTTCGCGAAGCGCCATTTCACCATCACCGCGTGCGACAGCAATGAGTACCTGGTAGCGATGAGTGCCAGCCGCCGACGGCTGCAACTCCGCTGCTTTCCGTAAGGCCACATCTGCCTCATCAAGTTTTCCAGCGAAGAACAAAACCCGACCCAAATTACCTTGTGCTATTACATTAAGAGGATCGAGTTCCACTGCGTATCGAGCCTGCCGCTCCGCCTCATCGATTCGTCCCAGGTAAACAATCGCGCGCGCCAACAGATCATTTGCGGTAGGATTCGCTGGCGAGAGTTCCTTGGCGCGTTTTAATTCCGTCAAACCTTCGGCAAACTTCCAATCAACAAAAAAGCGAATCCAGCCTAGCGCCGCGTGCGCCTCCGCCAGCTCCGGCGCAATTGCTACGGCCTTCTCGACATCAGCCTTGGATTTCGGCCACGCGGTCGCGCGTTGCCCGGTGAGATCGCCAATGAAGTACCAGGCTTCAGAACGC
>DASYSX010000153.1:0-4660 GCA_036002955.1 Candidatus Udaeobacter sp.
GAAGATGCGAATTCTGGTTTCAAACGATGATGGTGTTTACAGCCCAGGAATCCTGGCGCTGGCGAAAGCAGCAAAGCGGTTCGGAGAGGTGCGCATCGTAGCACCTGATGTGGAGCAATCTTCAATGGGACATGCGATCACGGCATCGCGACCGCTGCGCCTGAAACGTGTTCACCTCGACAGCTTCGAAGCGCATCGCGTCAACGGCACGCCGGCCGATTCCGTTGCGCTCGGCATGCATCGCTGGGGGCATGTTGATGTCGTTCTTTCCGGAATCAATCTTGGTTTAAATCTCGGCAACTCGTGCTGGCATTCCGGCACGCTCGCAGCGGCGAAGCAGGCAGCGTTGCTCGGCTCGCGCGGCATCGCGTTCAGCACGAACGTGAGTGACAGTCGCGAACCGGATTTCGCAACGCTCGAATCGTACGTTGTGCGTGTGTTCGAATTGCTATTGCCAATCAAAACGCTTTCGCTGGTCAACGTAAATCTGCCGGAGAAGCCGAAGGGCATCCGTTGGACGCGGCAGTCTGTGCGGCATTATGACGGCAAAGTTGTTCCCGACAAAGATCCAGCCGGGCGGCCGATTTTTTGGTTCACAGTCACGCCGCTCGAAGGCGCCGCGGAAGGAACGGATCGATGGGCAGTCGAGCACGGTTGGGTATCGATAACTCCGTTGCGTCTCGATCTCACGGATGAAGCAGATCTTGCGCGCGCCTTATCGCTCTCAGATACGCCAGCCGCGAATGTGTCCAGCAAACGCCGTCGAACACGCTCGCCCTCGAAATCTAAATCCGCTCCCAAAGCAAGGAAGTAGAGGAAGCCGAAGAGGAAGGCTTTCGCAGCTACCCAAAGCTTGATAACTCCCGAGCGCTTGCGATTCGCTCGGAGCGGTAAACAGCCTGAAACGCCAGTTGCGCACGGGGTTATCTCTGTAAACAATTATTTTTGTGCGGAGGGAACCAGATCAGAGCAAAGCTTCGAATCGTATTGGAGACTTGCCGTCGCAACCGATGTCTAAAAAGTTGCCCAGCAGCGCCGCACTGCACGAAACTGTCGAACAATTCCACATTCTGGTGGATAGCGTCGAGGAGTACGCGATTTACTTGCTGGACCCCAGCGGCAATGTCATCACCTGGAACACAGGCGCCGAGAAAATCAAAGGCTATTCCGCGGAGGACATCGTTGGGAAAAACTTCGCCTCCTTCTACACCGCGGACGACGTTGCTGCCGGCAAACCGCAACGCAATCTGCGTGAAGCGGGCCGTCGCGGATCCATTCGTGATCAGGGTCTACGAGTTCGGAGAGACGGCTCAACTTTTGAGGCGGAGGTTGTCATTACCGCCCTCCGTGATGAAAGCGGGGAAATTCGTGGTTTCTCCAAAGTCACGCGGGACATCACCGATCAAGTACGGAGCCGTGAGTTTGAAGCGGAAAAAATTGCAGCGCAAAAAGCCAACAAGGCGAAAGACGATTTTCTGGCAGCGCTCAGCCATGAATTGCGCACGCCGCTGACCCCGGCGTTGGCAGCAGCGACATACCTTCAAGATAATAGGGACAAACTTCCGGAAGAGTTCGCGGAAGATATTGAGATCATAAAACGCAACGTGCAACTGCAGGCCCGATTGATTGACGACCTGCTCGATCTCACCCGCATTGCCAGCGGCAAACTTCATCTCGAACTGGAAGATTGCGACGCGCACAAAATTATCGAAAACGCGCTCGAGATGGCCGAATCGGCGATCGAGGCGAAGCAATTGAAGATCTCAACCGGGCTTAAGGCGAAACGATATCACATCCTGGCTGATTGTATCCGGCTTCAGCAGGTGTTTTGGAACCTGATCAACAACGCAGTGAAATTCACGCCGCAAAGCGGGCAGATCACGCTCCGCACGTTTGACGACAAAGATGGACGCTTTCATTTCGAAATTGAAGACACGGGGATTGGAATTGAGCCACAGCGGTTGGCTTCGTTGTTTCAGCCGTTCGAACAGGCTGATCCTTCTGTGACCCGGCAGTTTGGCGGTCTCGGTCTCGGACTCGCGATTTCTAAACGTCTCATCGATCTACACCATGGGAGAATTGAAGCGGAGAGCCGTGGTCGAAGTTTCGGTGCGACGTTCAAGATCACTCTGGACACTGTGCCGGAGGGAGGCGAAGCGAACGGCCTGAACCACCGCGCCGGCGGCAAGACATCGAAACCGCTGCGTATACTGCTCGTCGAAGATCATAAGGACACCCGGCGCACAATGTCGCGGCTACTTATCCATTTTGGCCACAATGTTGTAACTGCAGATAATGTGGAAGGCGCAATGGCTATCATGGCCTCGAACAACATCGACGCGGTGTTGTGTGACATCGGCTTGCCCGATGGAAGTGGTTACGAGGTTGCCGCGCAAGCGAGAGCAAGCGGAGGCATCAAGACAATTGCGCTCACGGGCTTCGGCACCGAGCAGGACGTGCAACGTTCTAAGGAAGCCGGATTCGATTTCCACCTGGTCAAACCGATTAACTTCCAAGAGCTGCAAACGGTTCTTGACCAGTCAGTCGCCTAGCTTATCCCGCGGCTACTTCACGAAGGACGCTACGCGGTTCTTTGTCGTCGCGCAGCCCTTCGAAAGTCGCGTGACGAAGAAGGCCGTAATTCGTCCACTCAGTAAAACTGATTTGCGCCACCAGCTTTGGTTTAAGCCAACACAGCTCTTTCATTTCTTCGGTGGTGATGCCTTCGCCGAAATGGCTGGTGCGGCTGGCAGGCAGATTGGCAAATGGGCATTTACTCGTTAGGCATGGTCGCATTGCTTCGAGAAGTTTCGCGCGGACATACGAATTGAACCCTTGCCGCACCTTGCCGGCGAACAGTAGTCTTTTCGCTTCGTAGTATCCGAGAAGAATCGATTGGAAGCTTTTCGCGTCGGGTTTGTAGCCGCCGATTACGAACTCCTGGCCTTTGTTAATTTTGAACTTCAGCCACGTGGTCACACGCGTGCCGGCGCGATACAACGAATCCCGCTTTTTTGCGATAATACCCTCGAGTCGGGCCGATTCGATTGTTCGAAGAATTGCCTCAGGCGAGCCGGAAAGATTGGCGTTGTAGCGCACGTCGGAATCTTCGAGGATCTCGCGCAATTTTTCCTTTCGTTCGTGCAACGGCTTTTTGGTCCAGTCTTCTCCTTCGAGATTCAATAAATCGAAAGCGTAATAGACAACCTGCCAGTCGTTCCCGAGCGATGCTCTGTTCTGTAGCGCCTGGAATGACGGACAACCTTTTGAATCCACGGCAACAATTTCGCCGTCGATTGTCGCGGTAACGGCGCCGATGGAACGAACTGCGTCGGCGACAGCCGGAAAATCGCTCGTGAGGTCTTTATCTTTGAGTGATAGCAACTGCGCGTTCCCACCGTGCTTCAATCCAAGCGCGCGGTAACCGTCCCATTTCACTTCGTAAATCCATTCGTCGCCGTTTGGCAATTCGGTCACCGCTGTCGCTTTCATCGGCCTAACGAAGCCTGGCGCAGGCGGGGAACTTTGTTTGGCAGGTTTTAGTTCGAAGCGATCTCTTTCAGCCGCCTGAGAGCGAACGGAGACACCCTGGTCGTTTGTATCGGCGATTTGTTCCATCGTCCGGCCACTCAAGGCGGAGAGATCTTTCCGCTTTGCCGGAATTGTCTTCGCGTCCTCCTCCGTTTTCCGCAAAATCCATTTGGTTTTGCCGCTGTCGTTTCCTGTTCGCTGCAGCGTCCATTCGCCTTTCAATTTCTTACCGCTCAAGAAAACAGAAAGCCCTCCTTTCCAGTAGTTGCCTTCAATCACTTCGTACGTGCCGATGTCCCACACCATGACCGTGCCCGCCCCATATTCGCCGCGCGGAATCACGCCTTCGAACTTCAAATAGTCGACAGGATGATCTTCAGTTTCGAACGCGGAGTGCGTTTCATCTGCTTTCAGCGGCACACCTTTTGGCACAGCCCATGATTTGAGGACATCATGCATCTCCAGGCGAAAATCGTAATGCAGGTGACTTGCCGCGTGCTTCTGGACTACGAAACGACGGCGGCTTCCCTGCGCACTCCGCCTGGGACTCTGCGGTGCCGGTTCAGTCGTTAGGGCGAAATGACGCTTTGCGTTGTAATCGGACAATGACTTGGGAATGTGGTCGGGCTTTGACCGTGATGCGGATGCAAACTCTTTCGGTAACTTCTGTTTCAGTTTTCTGAGAGGCGCAAAAAGATCCCCCACCCGTTTCAGCCGCTGCAGTGCTTTCTCCGACTCGAAATCGAGAAGCGCGGCATCGGATTTTTTCAGTGCCTTTGTTAACTCCTTCCAGTGAACAGGCATTGATACATATGGCCGCGCGCGTTTCGCGCGCAGCGAGTAAACACCTACAGTCGTTTTGAAATCGGCATTCTGGCTCCAGTCAATGAACACTTTGCCGACCCGCAGATTCTTCGCCATGTCCGCGACAATTTTGTCAGGATGGTTTTTCTCCAGCAATTCGGTCGTCGCGCGCGCGAAGGACTGTGTCTGGTCGTATGTAACAGCGGTGTTCAGCGGCACGTAAACTTGAATGCCTTTTGATCCAGACACCTTCGCGAAACATTTCAGCCGTAATCTCGTCAGCACATCGCGCAGAAGGAATGATACCTCCGCGCAACTCAGAACG
>DASYSX010000154.1:0-21847 GCA_036002955.1 Candidatus Udaeobacter sp.
GCAAATGGAATGTCGTAGTCGTGGCCAACCTACAATATCATGTGGCCCGGCGGCCTTGGAACCCCTTCAAATTGTGTGATTTTCCTCTTGTAACGCAAATGAGCCTGCTGTATTGAGGCTCCGAAGACCCGGGGTTTAGCCCAAAATGCATTTACATTCGCTCGAGGTATTCGGCTTCAAATCGTTTGCCGATAAAACTGTCTTCAATTTTCACGAGGGCGTCACCGCCATAGTCGGACCGAACGGTTGCGGAAAATCCAACGTGCTAGACGCCGTGAAATGGGCGCTTGGTGAGCAATCCGCCAAATCGCTTCGGGGCGATGAGATGGCTGACGTCATCTTCAACGGCGCCGATACACGCAAACCGGTGGGATTTGCGGAGGTCTCACTTACATTCAGCAACTGCGCTGAAGAACTCGGAACCGAATGGCATGATGTACGGGTGACGCGCCGCATTTATCGCGATGGAAATTCCGAATATTTGCTGAACAAAACGGCGTGCCGCCTTCGCGACATTCAAAGTCTTTTCGCTGACACCGGGATTGCGCGAACTGCGTACTCCATGATGGAGCAAGGCAGAATCGACATGATTTTGAGCTCGCGTCCCGAAGATCGGCGCGCGGTTTTCGAAGAAGCAGCCGGGATCACGAAATATAAAACGCAAAAACGCGAGGCGCTCCGGAAGCTGGAAGCAACGGAAGCAAATCTCTTGCGCATCGGGGACGTGATCAAGGAGGTCAAACGCCAGATCGGCTCACTTCAGCGACAGGCGGGGAAAGCGCGACGCTATCAGGCATTGCACGCCGATCTTCGTGTGCTTGAGACACATCATGCTTCCAAACAGCTTGCTGCGCTGGAGCGTGACCTGGCCGCGTCGCGGGAAGAAATCGAAAGTTTAATTGACAGCGAGAAGATCGCGCGCACGAAAATCGACAACAATGAAAACGCGCTAACGCAGGAACGTGTGGCGCTGGACAAGATCGACACAGAGATCGCCGAGTGTCGTGCAGAAGTGCAGCGACTAGACAGCGAGATTGCAACACACCGCAACCGCATCGAATTCAACCGTCAGCGCGCGCAGGAACTGGCCGAATTCATCGAACGCGCGCGGCGCGAGGTCGCCGAGGCCGAAAACAAGCGCAACCAGCAGGCAGCCCAAATCGAGCAAACGAACAGTTCGATCGCGGAAATCGAGGAGCAGTTGAACGAAAAGGAAGCCCAGCTGACCGAGCTATCAGCTCTGGCTGGAGAAATCCACAAGAAACGCAGTGATCGAGTAACGCGATTGCAAGAATTGCAACTCGCGCTCTCGAAATCCGAAAGCCGGATCTCGGCCCTCGAAGAGGAACTCACGGGAACCAAAGCGCGCCGTGAATTGACTCACGCACAAGTTGAACAACTTCTAAAAGAGATCGAAGCGTTAACTGAAGCGCGCGAAGAACTCGTGGGGCGAATCGGTGTCTCGCTCCAAGTGAGCCGTCGTCAGCCGCTCGATGTCGAGACGAGACTTCGCGAAAAGGAGAAATTGCTGGCTCAAGCGGAACAGGATATTGCCAAGCTCCATCGCACACTCGCCGAAAAGCGATCACGCCTGGACGTGTTGCGTCAGCTGAATGAAGAAGGCGAAGGCTTGGCCGAAGGTTCGCAAGCCCTGCTTAAGGGCGTCAACGGTTCCGCAGAATTCCGGGACGCGATTGCGGGTTCGCTCGTTGCGCACTTGGATGTCGATCCAAAATTCATTCAGGCAATCGAAGCCGCGCTGGGCCGTAATCTTCACGCCATCGTTTTAAAAGATGCGAAAGTCGTTTCCGAAATAATTGAGCGATTAAAGGAAAAAAAACTGGGATACGCCGCGCTGTTGATCCCCGACCTGACGGCGGCCGCGCCGCAAACGTCGCAAAAAGTTCTGCCATCGGAAGCACTTGCATGGGCCACCGACAAGGTGCGTGCACCGAAGCCGCTGGAAGCACTCGTCACGCGATTGCTCGGCGACGTCGTAATTTTTTCGGCACTCGAAGACGCGCTTGAGTACAAAAAGATAGAACCTGCTCTGGCGATGGCCACGGTCGCCGGCGAATATGTTTCCCGAGAAGGAATCGTCTTCACGGGAAGCAGCGAAGTCCGCGCGGCGTCTTTGCTCGAGCGTAAAGCGCAAATCGCCAATCTGGCAAACGAAGAAGCTGCTCTGGCAAAAGAATACGATTCAGTCTCCGCCAGACGGGACGACTGGAAAACCGCTCTTGAAACCGCTTCGCGTCTCCAGCGCGAACTGAGCGAGGCCGGGCGCAAGATCGATACCTTGCAATCGGAGAAAACTGCTTTGGAGCGCCAGATTGCTGCGGCGGACGAACGGCTCGCGCATGTAGAGCGGGATCTTCAATCGGGCCGCGATCAATTGGCCACTCAAAAAAACGAGTTAGCCGCATTCGAAGCCATACAGAAAAAGACCGTGCTGCGCGAGGAAGACCTAACCGCGAAAGCGAATGAACTGCGGTTGAGCGTGGCAACCGAGCAACAGCGCCATGAAAATTTGATTGCGCAACGCGAACCAATGAGCGCGCGCGACGCCGAGCTTGCCGAGTTGATCACAGTTCGAAAGGGGGATATAGCGACGTACGAGAAGAGATTAGCGGCGCAGGCCGAGGAGTCGCGTGAATCTGAAACACTGATCAAAACTCAAACGTCGCAGCGTGACGAGGCCCATGCGAAGAGCGCGAAAATCGCCGAGCAGCGCGCCACGCGTATCGCCGCGATTTCCGATCGGGAAAACGAATTGCGCCGAGTGCGCGACTCGTTAGGCGAATTACAGGACCGGCGCGCACAGGGGCAAGTCCGGGAGTCGCAATTTCAAATGAAAATCGACAATCTTGTCGCGCATGTTTCCCGCAGCTACCAAATCGATCTTCGTGGCTTCACACCCGATGACACGTTGTTTGAAAAGATCTTGAGCGCGCTATTGAGAAAGCGCGCAGGCGCGCAAGATCTGGGCAGCGCACGCGCCCCGCGTGCCCTCGTCGGCGCCCCCGCCGACGAGCAGAACCCAAGCGATGATCAAGCCTCGGATGAGGCCGTGTCCGTTGAGGATTTCGGCGAGGGCGCCGAAATCAGCACGCGAGGGCGCATGCGCTCCCAAGAGATCGATCTGGAACAGATTATCGCCGATCTCAGGACACAGCTCGACAACATGGGACCGGTGAATCTGGAGGCGGTGCACGAGTACGACGAACTCGAGGAGCGTTACAAGTTCCTCGAAGCGCAAAACACGGATCTTACAAATTCCCAGCGCGAACTTCTCGATGTGATCGCGCGTATCAATTCCACAACACGGAAGCTATTTGCCGACACCTTTGAGCAAGTCCGGACAAATTTCCGGGAAATGTTCGGCGAGCTGTTCCGTGGCGGACGCGCAGACTTGTCACTAACGGACGAGAACGACCCGCTGAACTGCGGCATCGAAATCACGGCCAAACCGCCGGGGAAACAATTGCAAAGCGTCTCGCTGTTGAGTGGTGGCGAACGCGCAATGACTGCCGTCTCGCTGCTGTTTGCGATCTATATGGTGCGCCCGAGTCCGTTCTGCATTCTTGATGAGGTGGACGCGGCTCTAGATGAAAACAACATTAACTGTTTCATCCGGGTCCTCGACCGATTCGTGCAGCAGAGCCAGTTCATCATCATCACCCACAACAAACGTACAATCGCCAAAGCTGCTGTCCTCTATGGCGTGACGATGGAAGAACGCGGCGTGAGCAAGTTGGTCGGCGTCAAGCTGACTGCGCCAGCACAGCCTGTCAGTGAAGCAGCTTCGAACGGCGATGCGCATGCGCCGACGCAGCGGCATCTCGCGTTCGCAGCGCGTTAGTATTCGGCTCTAACGAAGAGACCGGAGACGGCCTGCCCCCGGTCGTTGGTCTTCGGCGAGAGGGCGCGCCGGCTCCATCGGTTGCTACACCATTGCAGTCAGAGAAAAACTTTGCGCGCAGCTACCGATCTTGGCTAAAATGACGCGATGCTTCAGACGGCGCAGCGGACCGCAAAATCCAAAAAGAAAAAAAGCGCGTCTGCTTCACTGGACCAAGCTGCTGGGGACAAAACCGCGCCTCCCCACGAACGTTTTCTCGAAGCGTTTCGCTGGATGCTGCTGACACGCACACTCGAGGAAAAGCTCGTTAGTCTCTACCGCGGCGGTCAGATTACGGGCGGCGTTTACATCGGTAAGGGTCAGGAAGCAGTTAGCGTCGCATGCGGTCTGTTTTTGGAAAAAGGCGACATTTTTGCGCCATTGATTCGTGACCAGGCGGGGCGATCTGCGTTTGGCGAACCCTTAGTCGACGTCACTCGCACGTATCTCGGCTCGCGCCTGGGCCCGATGCGCGGCCGCGACGGCAATATTCATCGAGGGCATCCGCGCGATAACGAACTGGCGATGATCAGTCATCTCGGCGCAATGGTTTCAGTTACAGTCGGCACATTGATGGCGAAGCGTTTTCGAGGAGAGAAAGATTTTGTCGGCCTCACATGTATCGGCGAAGGGGGGATGCAAACCGGAGCGTTTCATGAAGGAATGAACATTGCCGCGGTGGAACAGGTGCCGCTTGTAGTGGTCGCGACAAATAATCATTACGCGTACTCGACGCCTAACGACCGCGAATTTGCGTGCGATGATTTGATGGAACGGGCGAATGGATACGGGTTCGAAGGTTACAGTCTGGATGGAACCGATCTTGCCGCGTGCCTGGATGTAATTGGCGGTGCGGTCAAACGCGCGCGTGCAGGACGACCACCGCAGTTAGTTGTTGCCTCGGTATTGCGACTTTCCGGTCATGGCGAACATGATGACGCCAGTTACGTGTCCGAAGAGATGAAGCAGCAACCGTTTGCGCGGGACTGTTTGAAGTTCGCCGAGCAAACCATTATCGAATCCAAGCTGATGGATCCAGACACATTGGCCGCATGGCGCAAAGACGCCATCGCGCAAGTAGACGAGGCAGTTGCCGCCGCTCAAAAAGAAGCCGTGCCGGAAGCCGACAAAGAAGATTGGTGCGCGTTATCGAACCGCGAGCTCGTCGATCAAATCAATGACGAATGACGAATGCCCAAGGACGAAGAAAATCCTAATGACAAAGGCCTGTCATTCCGAGCGAAGTCGAGGAATCCCGCGGCAGAACCGAACGGTAATTCCACGGGGTCCTTCGACTCCGCTGCGCTCCGCTCAGGATGACCCTTTATCATTCGAGCTTCGTCATTATTTCTTCATTCTTCATTCGTCATTCGTCATTTTTTCATTGTGAGCATCACTTACCTCGAGGCCATCCGGGAAGCGCAGGCGAAAATGCTGCGCGACGATGATCGCGTTTTCATTTACGGGCAGGATGTCGGCGGGGCATTTGGCGGCGCCTTCAAGGCAACGAAAGGTTTGGCCAAGGAATTTCCCGAGCGCGTGTTGAACACGCCGATCAGTGAAGATGCGATTGTCGGCGCTGCCATTGGCGCTGCGATGCAGGGAATGCGGCCGATTGTCGAAATGCAGTTTGCAGATTTCTCAAGCATCGCGCTGAACCAAATTCTCAACAACGCAGGCACGCACTACTGGCGAACAGGCATGCCGGTGCCCATTACTGTGCGTTTACCTTCCGGTGGAACAAAGGGAAGCGGTCCGTTTCACAGTCAATCGATGGAATCGCTTTACGCGCATTATCCCGGTCTCATCGTGATGACGCCGGCCACGGTGGAAGATGCTTACACAATGTTGATAGAAGCTGTGGCAATCGATGATCCTGTCGTTTACTGCGAACACAAATATCTCTATTACCATCTCAAAGCCGACAAATTGCCGGACAAAGGTTTGCCCACGGGACGTGCGCGTATTGCGCGTGAAGGGCGCGATCTTACGGTCGTGAGCTACAGCGCAATGACTCAGGAATCTCTAGCCGCCGCAGAGGAACTCGCGCGCGAAGGTCTCGAGGTTGAAGTTGTCGATCTGCGCACGGTCAAGCCGTTGGACACCGATACCGTGCTTGCATCTGTGGCGCGCACCGGCCGCTTACTTTGCGTTGGCGAATCTTTTCCATGGGGCGGCACGAATGCCGAGGTCATTGCCCGGGTGACCAACCAGGGATTTCATTTGCTCGATGCCGCGCCCCAACGTCTGAATGCGAAAGACACTCCGATTCCCTATCATCCAAATCTCTGGAGCGCGCATCGACCAAACGCGAAAAACATCGTCGCAAAAGCGCGCGCCTTGCTCCGAGAATAAATTTATGCCACGGATAAACTGTCATCTTGAGCGAAGCGAAGCGCGGTCAAAAGATCCCGCAGAATGAGGTTTAAGGTTACGCAACGGGGTTCCTCGACTTCGCTCGGAATGACGGAGTAGCTATGCCGCAAGTTCCTATCATCATGCCGCAGCTTGGCGAATCGATCGCCGAAGCCACAGTCGTTGACATCAAGGTCAAGCCTGGCGACGACGTTGTGGACGATCAGGAAATCATCGACGTCGAGACGAACAAAGCGGTCATGGGCGTAACAACGCCGTGCAAAGGCAAGATCGACAAGATCACGGTACAACTGAAGGAAACTTATCCCGTGGGCGCAGTGCTCGGCTACATTGAAGCAAGCGAACAAGACGCTGCGCGCTTTGCGAAACACACATCAGCGCCGCCCCCGCAAAAAGAAGTGGCGGAAGAAATTCCTGCACGTGCCGATCAGGAAGTTGCTCCGGCTCGAGAGAAAAGAATTGCTGCGCGTGATGGCGACGGTGACCGGGCTGGCGGTCTACCCGTGCCCGCGATCACGAAAGGCGCAACCTTTATGTCGCCGCGTGTCCGCGCGCGCATGGCCGAATTGCAGCTAACTACCGCTGATCTCGCAGGGATCATGGGAACCGGTGCTGGCAACCGCGTGACGATTAAAGACCTCGAAAGCTTTCTGCACAAGATCGAGAGCCAGTCGGCGCAGGAAGCCTCAAAGATTCGCGCCGGCGTCGCCGATGCCATGCGTCGAAGTTGGACACGTCCTCTTTCAACGATCGGGTCATCAGTGAATCTCGATCCCGCGCTACAAGCTCGCCAATCGCGCGATCCCAAACCCGGCCTCGGCCTCTACGCGCTGCGCGCGCTCTCGCTTGCGCTGGCGGAGAATCCGGCCGCAGCGGCAAAATTCATTGGAAACCGCGTGGTGCAATCAAACTCGATCGACATTGGAATCGCTGTGGAAGCGGAGGACGGAATTATGGTGCCTGTGATTCGGAGCGCAGAGAAAACTTCGCTCGCGGACCTCACGACGAAATACAAAGAATTGATCGAGCTCGCGCGACAGCGGCGGATTTCGCCTGACATGCAGGCCGGCGGGATCGCCACCGTTTCCAACTTCGGGATCTTCGGAATGGAATGGGGCACGCCTATTCCCCTCCCCGATCAAACGTTGCTCCTCGGCTTGGGTATGGGCAAAAAAGTTCCGTCCTGGGACGAAGCAAAAAACCAATTCGTCCCCAGAACCGAAGCGCAAATCATCTTAAGCTTCGATCATCGCAGCGTCGACGGTGGCGGCGCCAGCCGTTTGCTCAAGCGCGTGATCGAACTGCTCGAAAATCCGAAAGAACTCTGAGCGCGGCGCTTGTCATCAGAAATCAGAGACGGGATTCCGTTGCGGTCGACGAAGAGTAACGCCAGGCGGCGATAGCACCGAGCAGGACAATCAATCCAGAAGCGGTAGCCGTAACCGCTCCCCACAGCAGCCAAGCTGGTCTATACGAAACCGTGAGCCGCCCATGCGTACCTGCTGGAACTTCCAGCAGTGGAAATAATCCGCGATAAGATGTGATGGCGAGTTTCTGATTTCCGATACGCGCTTTGTATCCACGGAAATATGGACGCGAAAAAGTCAAAAGTGCAGACCGACTACCGGCCGGGACATCAATGTCTGCGTCCACAAAATTTCGGGAGTCATTAATCCGTGAGATCGTTGCCAACACAAACGTTTCGTTAGGCCGCGAATCTATTGAAGTGACCGAGCGTACGCGCGAAAACGGCGCGCTACGCCGATGAAAGACATTTCCTTCTTCGGTGGAAACGACCCGTTCCCATTCAGAGGTCGGCTGGGGCGCTATGTCGACTTCTCGCGCGACTACTATCCCGTCCACGCCCATCAAAGCTAGTTGACCATCTCTGCCGGCTTGATCATTCAGTAAACGCGTTCCGACATCGGGATTAATTTCGCCATGAATGCTGGTTTCAAATTCGCGCGCGACACCCGCGGGGCGGATCGGGCTGTAGCCATTGATGAATCGCAATCCCGCCCACATCGAGGTGCTTCCCGGCCGTAATGTTTGGCCGACTGGTTCGGGTTTATTTGCTGTACAATAGGTAAGCTCGGCCCATGGATACACACTGAGGTAAAGCCGCTGCGGATCGAGCGGATCAGGTTTGAGCAGTTCTTGAGAAAAATTGTAGCGCGGAACTCCACAGTTTGTCGGGATACAGAGATAGGTAGCGAGCAACGCGCAAAAGGTGATCGCGACTGGCCCCCAACAGCGAAATTCCGAATCGCGCAGTAGGAAGTCGAAACATAACCAAACCAGAGCCAGCCCAATCAGAATCCAAGTGAGAGGGAAAGCGTATGCGCCAGCTATGTTGAAGATAAACGCGGTAACGCCTATCAAGATGACAATTCCAAGCGTCACTGTAGCCGGGCTCGGTGGTCCCGGCTTGAGACGCAAGGCTTCCGCCGCGCAAATCGCGAGTACGAGATGGAAAAATGGGAGCCAACGAAAACTCCAACGGAACATGCCGGCGGTCGGAGTCATGCACAATAAAAGCACGAGCAACAGCAGTACGAGTTCCCATTTGATTTGCCTAACGACCAGCCGGGGACGCGGGATTAATGCCGCAACAAGCGCGGCGGGAGCGACCAATCCACAAGCCAATTCCGCAGCCGTATGCGGAAGATTGCGCGACGAAAAATCGGTCCAGTTCACCGTCCACGATGGGAGAATCAACCCCGGCAGCGCCGCAGGTGGCACGCGCCATTGCCAATGTGCTGTGGCTGCCTGTAATTCCCGAGCCGAGCCCTGGACTAAATCAAGCAATCCCAACCATGCAGGTGCGGAAAGACCGAAGCCGAGGGCAACACCAAACAGCAGTGGAAACACTGCAAATGTGGGAGAGACCTTAGTGTCTCGACCGTCGCGGCCCTGAGGCCGCTCCCACATTGTTTTAATGGACAACCACGCAATTAGGAGCAGCAGCATTAACACCGTGTAAGGAAATCCGCCTGTAACGAGGAGATAAACGAAGGGCGCCGGCCAAAGCCATCGCCATTTTGTCCGGCGTGAATCAAGAGCGCGTTCCGCGCCCCACCACGCCCACGGCAACCAGGTGAATGCGCCGAGTGCTCCGAACCAATCAGTCGCTCCCCAGCAAACGATCCAACCGCTTAACGAGGCAACGAGAGTGACAAAGACGGATAAGGCCATTGAAAACCCGCGATCGCGCGCCAGCAAAAATGCGCCAATCGCGAGGACAAAAAGGTGTGCAATCGAAAGCGCGGCCGCCTGTTGCGGAAATGTGAGCGGGAATTTCCAGATCAAAACAACGAGCGCATTCACGAACACCGAAAACGTGCCGTACTGAAACTCGCCGGCGAAATTGCCGCAGACCCAGGAATACGGACTCAGGATCGGCCAATGACCTTCGGACCAACTGCGCGCCATGTCGGCGAACACTGGCAGCACCGACACTTCGTAATCATCATTCCAAAAGACTAGAGGATTGTGCCAAAGAAGGATCAGACAAAAGACAACGACAAGTAACCCGGCGCATAGTGCGCCAAGTAAATTGTAGGGCGTCTGTGTCAGACGCCGACTATTTGCGATTGCGCCCGTCCGGCGTTTCACAGAAACGCCCTATAAAACGACTGGCTTGCCCTCAGTCATCACGAGCACGTTTTGTTCAATTCCGTGCGCGCGTGCCGCTGCAAGCAATCGTTGCGGCGGTTCGTGGAGCGGCTCGAAACCGAGAGGGAATGTTCCGTAATGCATCGGGATCAGCGTCTTCGCGCGCAGTTCCAAAAAAGCTCTTACCGCCTCTTCTGGATTCATATGAACTTCGCGTCCGGTTGGCGCTTCATAAGCGCCTATGGGAAGCAACGCGAGGTCGACGCTGAAGCGATCGCCAATTTCTTTGAAGCCCGGAAAATAAGCTGTGTCGCCACAATGAAAAATCGTGCGGCCATTCGACGCGATTACAAAGCCACCGAAATCGCGATGCAAATCCGCAAGAAATCGGGCTCCCCAATGGTGACATGGCGTGAGCGAAATCTTGAGCGGCCCGAGTTCCACGGTCTGCCAGTAGTCGAGTTCGTGCACGATGTGAAACCCGAGATCGTGGACGAGGTTTCCCACGCCCGTGGGAACCACGATTGGTTGGTTCGCGGCTACGCGGCGGAGCGTGCGCCGGTCGAGGTGATCAAAATGCGCATGGGTCACGAGTACGAAATCAATGGAAGGCAGATGATGAATTTCGAAGCCCGGGCGTTTTAATCGTTTAATGACCTTGAGCCATTTCGACCAAATCGGATCGATCAAGATGTTGACCTCGTGCGTCTGTATGAGAAATGAAGCGTGGCCGATCCAGGTAATGCAGATCTCACCATCGCGAATCTTCGGAAATTGCGGCGGCACGTATTGACCGGATCGCTTCACGAAGAGCGATGGAATCAAAACACTTGTAAGAAAGTTTCGTTTATGCCAATCGGCCCGCGGACGCAGCCGGACGCGAGTGGAATGCCGCCCCGCTTCAACAGGAGTATCGCCGTCTGGCGTCTGGCGAACAATGTTTCGCCGTTTCTTCTTGGCAAAGCGGATTGGCACGGTCTTAGAACGATATGGGACAGTTACAAAGTGGAAAGCGTTAAAACGTTACAAACTGCAGGCGTCACGATTCACTGAGCGCCCCCGTCCACATCTCAAAGCTTTAAACCTTGTAACTTTGTGCATCCGGCGTTCAGTACCTTTCTTCACATGCGGAGCTTGAGGGTTTGCGTCATATTGTTTTTGGTTTGTTCCGCCGGCATAGCATCCGAATCCCGCCTGCCGTTCGGGACTGTGTTCAAGGGACAGGACCAATTCAACCGGCTGGTTGCCAGTGCGAAATCGGAGAACTGGAAATCACTACCGATCGGTGATCGGACTGCGGCGGTTGGAAAAGCGCTGGTTGGTACCCGCTATAAACATTTCACTCTCGAGATAGACAACCGGATCGAATCGCCTTCGGTAAATTTCTACGGAATGGATTGCTGGACGTTTTTCGAAACGGCGCTTGGCTTTGCACGAATGTTGAACGAACCCGAATCAAATTGGACTCCGGAACGTTTACTCCACTACATCGAGATGGATCGTTATCGCGGCGGCGAATGCACGGGCGATTATCTTTCGCGGCTGCATTACTTGGAAGACTGGCTTTACGACAACGATCGCCGGGGCTTGGTTGCCGACATGACGCGGGAACTTGGCGGACGCAGCGTTCCGCATTCTGCGCGCGAGATGACCGTCGGTTGGCGACACTATCGTTATCTTGCTTCCAACCGCTCGTTGCTCGGGCCTCTTGCGCGAATGGAAGCGAATGTATCGTCGCGGCCGCTCTACGAAATTCCAAAGAGCCAGGTCGCAAGCATCGAGCCGAAATTGCGTAGTGGCGACGTCATCGGCATAATTTCGCGCGAGCGAAACGGACTCCATTCGACTGCGCATGTGGGCCTGGCACTGCGCTCAAGCAACGGCGTTTTGCATTTCATGCACGCTTCCTCGCCCAGCAATTCCGGCAAAGTTATCGTGGACGACGAGCTTTCGAAATATCTGTATCGGTATGGATCAGACAGCGGGATCCTCGTCGCGCGACCGCTGCGTTAAGATTCGTCGAACTTGTCCAATTCGCCGAGCAACTTTTGCAGTCGTTCCACGGCCTCCTCAGCATCTACACCGTGAGCTTCGAGTGTTGCGGTGGCTCCGCAATCGAGGTTGGCGCGGAGAACATCGATTAAGCTTGCCGCAGAATATCGGCCGCCAGTTGTCACGAACCAGATTTCCGATCGAAAGGTTCTGACGTGTTTCACAAAGTGAGCAGCAGGGCGCGCGTGTAATCCCAGCTTGTTGCTAATGCGCACCTCGCGCTGCGCGGACACAGGCGTTCGTTTTTGCCCGAAGATCATGCCTGACTGGTACCCCAGCGCCGATGGAGGAATTTTTCAAACGGCGAGAAGAAGATTTTATCGGCCAGTAGACCGATGACCACGATGATGATCATGATGCCGATGACCTGTTCCATGGCGCTTAATTCACGGCCGTAGTGTAAAAGCTGCCCGAGCCCGAACCCGGTCAGGATGGTCACGAAAATCTCAGCAGCCATAAGTGAACGCCAAGCAAATGCCCAACCTTGCTTCATCCCGCTAACGATGAATGGAAGGGCCGCTGGCAGAATCACCTTGAACCACATGTGCATACGCCTGGAGCCCATGGTTAAAGCAGCACGCCTGTAGATTGGCGGCACGTTTCGCACGCCAGTTTCCGTGGCGATGACGACGGACCAAAGCGTGCCCATTACCACGACGAAAAGCATAGCGGCTTCTGTTTGTCCGAACCACAACAACGCAAGCGGCACCCAGCAGACACTTGGCAATGTTTGGAGACCGAGGGCTAGCGTTCCAATGGTATCCTGGCACACCCTCCAACGCGCAGTCAGCAACCCCAACGGCAGCCCCGCTAAAAGTCCAATGATGTAGCCTATGATCAGGCGACGCATCGTAACGATCGTAGCCTTCACCAAAGTTCCATCCACTGTGGCGTCTTTTAAATAGACGGCCACTTGACGCGGCGACGGCAGTAGGACTGGCGACCAAATCTTTGCACGAAACAGCGCCTCCCAAATCAATAGGAGAACAGCAAAAAAGAGCGCCGCCAACAAAAACCGTTTCATTCTGCGATCGCGACCTCCGGTTGGCTATAACCCTTTAGCGCTTTCGTAATTTCGGTGGCATGAACCGCAAGATCGACGCTATTGATGTCGCGCGGCCGAGGCAGGTCCACAGCAAACTCTTCTCGAATGCGACCAGGACGCGGCGAAAAAACTATGACCCGGTCGCCCAAGCAAGCTGCCTCGCGGACATTGTGTGTAACAAACACGATTGTTTTGTTCCGCGCTTTCCAGATTCGCTGAAGATCGCCATACAGTTGCTCACGAGTCAGCGCATCGAGAGCAGCAAACGGCTCGTCCATTAACAGCATGCGCGGATTGGGCGCCAGCGCGCGAGCGAGCGAGACGCGCTGCTTCATTCCACCGGAAAGTTCGTGAATGTTCGCACGCTCGAAACGACTGAGCCCTACGAGTTCGAGGTAATACTTGGCGACATCCTGCCGATCTTTATTTGTGAGATTCGGCTTGAGCTTGAGTCCAAATAAAACATTTCCAAAAACGTTCAGCCACGGGAATAAAGCCGGTTCCTGAAACATGACGAGCCGCTCGCGGCCAGGGCCGGTTATCGGCTTGCCATCAGCCTGTACCGTGCCGCTATCCGGTTTTTCGAGGCCGGCGATGATATTGAGCAATGTCGTTTTGCCGCAGCCACTGGCGCCAACGAGGCAAACGAATTCACCCTCGGCAACGTTCAGGCTCACTTGGTCGAGCGCGAGGACTGCTCCCGATGCGCCTTTGAAGTTTTTCGAAACGTTCTCAATCGCGAGCTTCGACGGCGCTATTACTTCGAGCTCCTCGGCGGCTGAGGTGCGCTGGCGGGGGAGTCGTTGCATTACGGAGTTTCTACGAGCTTCGAAATATCTGTCGAACCTTTGAGGAAACCCGCATCTTTTCCATCCTGCACAGATTTGGAAATCAGATCACGGGATATGTCGCTGGTGAATTGAATCCGATTCCACGCCTGCGCCACCGCGTCCGGTGCGAAATCAGCGCGTGTTTCCGCTTTGAGTTCCGCGATCAATAACTTCTGCGCTTCTGCTTGATTCTGCTGCATCCATTTTGTCAGTTCGATATTCGCGTCTGCGATTTTCTTAGCGACGTCGCGTCGGTCATGCAGGAACTTCCCGCTGGATACAAGCCAGGTCGTGATTGTAGCTTTGTCTTCAAGAAACACCCGCGCTTTCGCATCACGCTCGAGCCTTGTTACCCATGGCTCGACGGTCCATACCGCTTCGACACCGCCATTTTGAAACAGCGCGAGTTGATCTGGATTCGCAGTTGGAATGACGGTCGCGTCGCCACCGGTTAGGGTGACGCGGAATCCTTGTGCCTTTAGCCATGCTCGACACGAAATGTCCTGAGTGTTGCCGAGTTGAGGTGTGGCGATTTTTTTTCCGCGAAAATCATTCGGGGCCTTGATCGGCGAATCCGCCTTCACTAACAGAGCCGCACCAGCATTGGCTGCACCAGAAATAACACGAATCTCCTCGCCGTTCGATTTGAAGTACGCGTTAAGCGCAGGACTTGGGCCGACGTACGTCACATCAAGCGATCTGGCAAAGATCGCTTCCATTGCCGAAGGGCCCGCGTTGTAAGTGAACCACTGAATCTGGACATTTGGCCCGAGTCGCTCTTCAAACCAGCCTTTGCCTTGGCGCGAAAGCGCGTGCGCAATTACGCCTTGCGCATGAGTGATGTTTGGAAAATGTCCAAATCGAATCGTGATCTTCTCTTGCGCAGTCGCAAAGTGCGAAAGGAGAAAGATTCCAATCATTGCGGTGATCTTTGTTTTCATAGGTGGTTTTCAATAGCCGCTGCGCAGCTAAAAACGTGGGACGGCGTGACGAATTTAAGATTAGCCTAACGACTTCGATCGCTGATAAATATTTTGATCCATCGGTTGAGATCTTCCCCGCCGATACGGTGGAACACTGACGCTCGAATGAAGGGAAGCCAGGCGCGTTCAGCCCGTATAGCCGAATCGGGGATCTAGCTCTTTTAATGCAGTTTCGGCAAAGTGTTGATCCTCCGGCGACAGGTATTCGCGATACCCTCCAACTTTTCCGCGGCGCACCTTGAACGATTCAGGATCGCGCACATCGCCCGGATGCAGAATGTTTGAATCAAAAGCTCCCGCGGCCTCGAGTTGTTGCATGTTCTCGAACTGGGAAAACTCGAGCGCCTCCTGGAAAATATTCGCCTCGGGCGACGATTCACCAAGGACTGCAAGCAGGTCTCGGAAATGTTCGGCTGGCGAGGCTCGCAGCGCTTCGTATCGGACGAGGGTGAAAGTGTCATGGTGAGAGAACTCGTTAAGCCAATTGTTCATGACATCAACGATGGCGCGCATACCGAAGTTGTCGTCGCGCAACATTTCGCTCACAGTCTTTTGCTTTAGCGCGAGCGGGGCATTCGGATCGCGCCGTGTCAGCTGCAAATAGAGAGAAACAAAACAATCACGTGGATCTCGGGCGAGCAGGATAATCTTCGCCCGGTTAAGCTCGCGTCGCGGGACGAGATATTTGCCGCGAATTCTGTCCCACAGATCGCCTTTGGTGCGATGCTCAAACAGATCATGAGAAAAGACAATCCGCGGAAAACCAGACAAAGCGTACCGTCCAGGACGCAACGTGAACTCAAGGCCGAAGCGTTTGCAGAAGTATGCACAAAGAAATGCCCGAAGCCATGTGCGGCCACTCTTCGGGATGGAGAGAATGATGGCGTCACCGCCTGAAAGTTCCCGCGCGCGACTGCTAAAGTTGCGTCGGGTCCATGTCGAATTTGTTAGGCCAAATCGCCACCGCGAACTCCGCTGACGGCTAGCTGGAAACTCAGATACCGTCGCCGGTGGGCTTTCCTTGTAATCGGCCGTCGATTCTGGCTGCGCACCGGCCAAAGATTCAGATGTGATTTCTATCGCCATTCGGGGGACCCTCGGACTGCTTGCATAAGACCGCACACAGAGGTACATATTCAAGCACAAATTAATTTGGGGGCGTACTGGCTTCGACTCATCGTTGGAAGCGCAGACGGCATGTCGAGGATGGTTCGTTGGCCTCGTTAAAAACCGGACCAAAACAAATAAACGCAGATCACCAAGATCTCGCTCTCGCGGCTTAATTGACCGTGACGTTTGGAGTTGGACGCCTGCTACGGCACCAAACGTGGACAGCAGGCTAATCAAACGGCGGAGCGACCGCGCCGGATGGTGAAGGAAACTCGTGGACGCTCGGGAGCTGGCAGTGTGCCGGTGCAACGTTCGGCTCCTTAAAACTTATCACCGGATAAACGTGTAGATGTTTGCGCGGATAGCGACGAGGACAGGGGTTCAACTCCCCTCGCCTCCATTTCTCATCCTAATTCCGAAGCGCAGGCCGCGCTAAATTTTCGGGCAACGGTTTTGTCACTTCCAAACGTGGCTGACATCGTGTCGCACTTGCCACTAAAGCAAATGTAATTAGTTAAAGACTAACATCATGGCGACATACATCAGTTTGGTGCAATTCACTGATAAAGGGATTCACGCTGCCAAGGAGACGACTCAGCGAGTTGCTGGCTGGGCGGCGAAGGTGCAGTCGAAGGGAGTTACCATCAAGCAGATGTACTGGACACTCGGACACTACGACCAGGTGTGTGTGTTCGAGGCACCAAACGACGAGACGGCCGCCAGCGTGTTGCTGTCCGCGGATATTCTGGGCAATATCCGGACGCAGACGCTGCGCGCTTTTACAAATGCCGAGATGGAGAAGATTCTCGCCGACATTCCCTGATCGAAGCGAGTCAGAACGTCTTTGCTAAAGAGAAGGACGCTTGCTTTCCGGCAATTATGATCGCGGCGCGAGCCTGCCGGCAGTGGTCGTTTGTTGAATCACTTCGCGGCGAAGCGCGCTTGTATCGCGGCCTCGCGCGCGCGTCCACCACAGCACAATGGGCGATGCGATGAAGATGGACGAATACGTTCCGACGATAACACCGATAAGAAACGAGAAGGCGAAGTCGTTTAGAACGGGCCCGCCAAAGAAATACAGCGCGAGTACCGTCAGCAAAACAGTGCCTCCGGTGAGAATCGTTCGCGACAGCGTTTCGTTAATTGAAGTGTTCATAACTTCTGCCACCGATCCTGATAATCGATCACGCAAACCGCTGCGGATGCGGTCGAAAACGACAATCTTATCGTTGATCGAGTAACCGGCGATCGTCAGGACCGCAGCCACCATAATCAAGGATAGCTCGCGTCCGCTCAACGCGAAGATGCCGATCGTGATAATAAGGTCGTGCGCCAACGCTGCCAGTGAAGCTACGGCAAACGAGGTCGCAAACCGGAAACTCACGTACACGAAAATTCCCAGCAGCCCAAGCGCGAGAGCCAGCGCGCTCTTTGTCGCCAACTCTTTTCCGACCAGCGCACCAACGTGGTCGGTCTGTTCAAACTTCAGACCTGCTGTCGGTAACGCTTCGCTCAGCTGCGCTTTAATTTTATCGGCGGCGCCTGAATCAGCTCGGATGCTGATGAGATCGCGGTTCGCCACCTTTTCGGATTGAATAACGCTATTTTGAAACCCGGTATGGGCGAGCGCGCCGCGCACTTCATCCGGTGTCAGCTTGTGCGCCGCAGAGATAACAAGCAAATCGCCCCCTCTGAAATCGGCCCCGAGATTGCGCTGACCCTTCATGAATAAAATGCCAAGGCACAGAATCGTGGCCACGGCGGATATGGAAACGAACTTGGGCGCGTTTCCGAGGAAATCGAATCCCTTTGAGCGAATGAGATGAAGCATGGAAACCCGCTTCAGCCAGCCGAGCGCGAATGCCCACGAAAAACAGGTGTACGTGACTAGCAGCGATGAAAACATTGACGCCACGATGCCGATGGTCAGCGTGAGCGCGAATCCCTTAACCGGTCCACTTGCCAACCAGAAAAGAATCGCGGCTGTCAGAAACTGCGTTACGTGCGCATCGAAAATAGCGCTGAACGCTTTTCGATAGGAAGTATCGACGGCCACACGAAGCGACTTTCCCTGTTTAATTTCATCGCGAAGCCGTTCGTAGATCAGAACATTAGCGTCCACCGCGATTCCCAAGCTGAGAATAAGGCCAGCGATACCGGGAAGCGTCAGAACGCTGTTAAACATGCCCAGAACGCCAACCACCATGAAACAGTTGATCAGCAGAGCGATGTCGGCGATGAGACCTACCAAGTGGTAGTAAATGATCATGAACACAACCACCAGGATAAAGCCCGCAATACCTGAATAGATGCCGCTCTTGATCGAGTCGCTGCCGAGGCTGGCTGAGACCTGGCGCTCCTCTTCAATCTTCACCGGGGTTTGCAGAGGATTCTCCAACACGCTCGCGAGATTGCGCGCCTCCGGTTCGTCCATGCGTCCGCCGCTAATGACCGCGTTACCACCGTAAATGGCCGTCCTAATAACAGGCGCGGATTGAATTACTCCATCGAGGACAATCGCGAAGCGATGATTCACATTTGCTTCAGTAATTTGACCGAAGGTTTTGGCGCCTTCAGTGTCGAACCCGAGTGTGACTTCCCATCCTTCCTGACCATATCCGGCAGCCGCTCGCGAAACATGATTGCCGCCGAGATCCGCTTTCTTTTTGACAAGCAAACGTTCTTCGACCGGCTTTCCGCCCTGAACTTGCTGCGTGTAAGTTTCGATTCGGTATTCTGGCGGAATCACTTCCTTTCCGTCATCAATCGCCTTCAAGCGTTGACCGTTGTCCGGATACACGAGGCGGAACTCTAGTTTGGCTACTCGTGAGAGTTGCTCGCGCGCCTCTTGAATATTGGCCGCGTCGAGACCCGGGATTTGCACGAGAATACGATCATTGCCCTGCGGCGTGATAATCGGCTCGCTTACACCAAAGCGGTCGACACGTTTGCGGATCGCCTCGATAGCCTGGTCCACCATCGCTTTTGTAATTGGCCGTTTTCCACCATCGGCGCTGGCTGGCGGCTCTAGTCGAATCAAAAACGAAGTGCCACCTTGGAGGTCGAGGCCGAGATGAATCTTCCCCTTTCGAATCACTGTGCCATCCGGCCGCTTCTGGTCGAAAGGCGGATAGGTGGACCATAAGCAAAACACCGTGACCACGATTGTCAGCACAGTTCCCAGAATGCGGCGCAACCGCTCGCTTTCGCTCGCAAAATACCAGCCGAACAGCACCAGTATGGCGAGACCGATAAAAAAAGTGAGCACTGGCGTCATGAAATTTTCGATCCCCGATTTTCGATTTTCGATTTGCTCATCGGCGTCGCTTGTTCGGTGCGGACTGGTAACGGAAGCGTTTTACCTTACGCCTCTTTTAGGACGTTGGTAATCGCCGATTTGTCCATCTCGATTTTTACGTTGTCGGCCACTTTCACAAGTACTGTCGTTTCTTTTACATTCGAAATGAGACCGTGAATGCCTGCGTTGGTCACTACGCGATCACCGGTCTTTAGATTTCCGATCAACTTCTGTTGCTGTTCCTGCCGCTTTTTCTGCGGTCTGATCATCACAAAATACATGATGATGAAAATGAAAATGAGCGGCACGAAAAACGAGCCAATGCCGCCGCCGGGCATAGTTCCGGGCGATCCCGTTTGGGTCTGAGCGAAAATCAGGCAGAGCATATCGAAAATTGGAGAGCGCACCTTAAGCACGAACGCGCCCGCTGCAATCGTTCTTTCGCATCGCTCGTGTTATGGCGTTCCTTCTGCGTAACATTGGAGCCACGTCTCGTTTCAGTTGGTGAAAAAACGGCCGCTCGTGCTAGTCTCAGTTTCTTAATAATGGGGGTATAGCTCAGCTGGTAGAGCGTCTCGTTCGCAATGAGAAGGCCAGGGGTTCGAATCCCCTTACCTCCACTCCTCGCTGCATGACCGTAGCGAGCTAGAATTCCAAACAACTACGTCGGCGCATTAATTGCACGATCATCGCGGTCATCGCAACGTTTTATCTCGTGCGTGCGCTTTGCTTCACGTTCTTTCCACAGAATCATCCGCTCGTACCAAGCCAGCAGCCGGCAGAGCACCCATCCACGATAGCCGTCACGAAAGCCTTGCTTCCAGAGGTAGTGATAAAGAAACCGCAGGCTCGGACGAAATGGGGCCTTCAACGCAAGTTTCTTCAGCCAGCGTTTGCGTTGTATGGCTGCTCCAATAGGTGTCGCTCGAAAGGCTGTTTGATGTGTTTCGTGCAGTTTTCGGGACGCTGCTGCTTCCCAAGTAGAATAGCGATTATGTTTCTCGATGAAGGTGGCAAAATCTGGAAAGGCGTAATGCTCCATTGGGGCGGATAGATAATTCAAGCGGCCTTCGAGTAACACGTGCTCGTGCACCTCGTTGTCCCCGGATTGAGCGCTGTCGTTAATTTCGATCTGTTCGTATCGGCCGAGCCGATGTCGGAACAGCCGCAAATTCCAACTGGGACAATAACCGCAGTGGTTGATCCAGCCGCCGAGGAACCAGAAGCGGCGATTCAAATAAAATCCGTCTACATCGGTGCGGCGAATCGCATGGCGGATTTCGTGCTCCAGCTCGGGTGTGATTCGTTCGTCGGCATCCACGATCAACACCCATTCATGTTGCCAGGGAATACTCTCCAACGCCCAATTTTTCTTCCGTGGAAGACTTCCATTCCAAATGAACTGTACAACTCGGGCTCCTGCTCCCTCGGCGATTGCTGGTGTGCCATCGGTGCTAGCAGAATCAATTACTACGATTTCGTCGGCGAATGAAACGCCGGAAATACAGTCCCGCACGTTTGCCGCCTCATTCTTGACCGGAATAAGCACCGACAAGGGTGCTTTTGCGATCGATAAGTTGCTCATTGAGTGATTTCGTAAAGATCTTTTTCGATCTTAAGAAGAGCTTGGGATTTCATGTTCCAAAGTTTGACCATCTGGTCTGCGAATTCAGCGACCATGAATAAGTCGCAGACTACCCGGATTGAAGCGGACAGACAAAACCGAATCTGAACAAGTTTGCGTCAGAATGTTAAGCAGCTCTACCACCGAACAGTATGGCGGTTGGAAGGGTAAAGGTGACCAGCACGAATTTCGTAGAGAGCTGCTGATATGAACGATGTTGTGGCCGCAGTTGCTATGCTGCAGCGATTGATGAAGAAATGGGCGCCCGCAGTTCAGCAGCAGTTGGACAGCAATGAGCTACCGAATTACTACTTGCTAAAACTTACGTAAACAAGATCATTACCGCCCGTGAAGCCGGATCAAGGTCCCCCCGGTCAGCCATCGCACGGTCGTTTCAATACGACACGCTGGAGTGTTGTGCTTTCCTGTGCCGACGCAGATGGCGGCACTCAGAAGATGCACACCGCGCTAGCTGAACTTTGCAAAATATACTGGCGACCGGTTTTCGCGTTCATTCGCCGGCTGGGGCATTCTCCTCAGGACGCCCAGGACCTCACCCAAGATTTTTTTGTGATGGTGCTTAAAGGCCAGCTTCTGCAGCGGGCCAATCCGGCGCGCGGGCGATTCCGTTCGCTGGTGCTCAAGGCGCTGGAGGATTTTTTGCGCGATGCGCAAGCGAAGCGTTCCGCGCGGAAACGCGGTGGCGGCGTGCAGTTTGTTTCCTGGGATGACTGGATGTCCGAAGCGCCCTCGCAGTTCTCGATTTCTCAGCAGGAGTCGGACAGATGGCCGGCGGAGCGGATTTTCGATGTGCGCTGGGCGGCCACGGTAGTTGAGCGTGCCTTAAGCCGCCTGGGTGAGGAATGCGAGGCGCGCGGGCGCCGCCGCGTTTTCGACATGCTAAGTCCGTGTCTGGCGGCAGAGCGGAATAATGTTTCTTATTCCAAGTTCTCAAAAACGCTCGGCATTCCGGAAGCGTCGGTGAAGCGGCTTATCCATCAGATGCGCATTCG
>DASYSX010000155.1:0-16451 GCA_036002955.1 Candidatus Udaeobacter sp.
CAGAATTGCCGGATAGGCCAGAACGGTTGAGCCTTGCTCCGCAAACTTCACGAACAGAATGCGCTCAGCCTGGCGCGGTCCTGGCCGTCCCGCGGACTCAAAGATTCTTCTGAGAATGGTTAAAATGGCGCAAAGCGGCACACCAACCCAGCGATCGGTGCGTTGCAAAGTCCGAATGCCTGCCGGAAGATCCATTTTCTGACCCCTCCTAAATAGTCAATCCTTGCGAAACCTGTTAGGTTGGGGACGAATGCTCATGCTGTTTGGCTAGGATGGACGCTAAGTGTAGCGAGCACCTCTGGTCGATGCAATAAACGCTGCCGGCACCACTGATATTGACCAAACCGTTGGCGTAAAAATTTTGGCAGCTCCAATCCTGGATTGTAGCCTCGAGAGCAATATGAGCGCGGATGTTTGCCTTAAAGTGTATTAACCGAGAATAGTCAGGCGAAATGCATCACGGCGCTCTTTCTCATGACACCTGACATCTCAACTGGCCAAGAATCAGACAGGCGTCACGAGAAGTCAGCAATCCCAACGGAAGTTGCACTCGAGGTCGCGCCGCCTGTGGTCGACGCACCTGGACGCGTTGACCAGACCGGAGTGGAACTGAAACGCGGCGCGTTCCTGAACACCATCGCGATGCTAGCGTCGAATTTCCGAGGCATCTTCTCGTTTCTCGTCGCGCGACTCCTCGGTCCAGCGGCGCTGGGCATATTCTCCGTGGCATGGTCAACCACTGACATCATCAGCAAGATTGGTGTTCTTGGACTCGACAATGCGATCACCACATTCATCGCGCGCTCGGAAGCTGTCGGTAATCGTGCGCGGAGCCGGGAGCTTTTTCGAATCGCTGTAGTACTGGGAGTCGCACAGTCTATTGTGACTGCTGCCATTGTCATAGTAGCCCTCCGGTTTTTTAACGAGCGCCTTCACGTACAACCACAGGTTGTTTCCGCGCTTGCACTCGTTCTCTGCGCCATGCCGGGTCTAGCTCTGTACCGGATCAGTACCGCGGTTTCCCGCGGAATGAAGGTGATGCAGCACGACATTTACTCGCGCGGGGTAACCGAGCCGCTAGTGACCACACTCGCGTTCCTGCTCGCAATCGCCGTCGGATTCAAGGAGTCCTCACCAGAGGTAGCTGCGATCGTTGGCACGGCAGCTTCGGGAATCATCGCGCTCGCGCTCGCTTCTACGTTGTTTCGCCATATCCCCGCGCAGCCGGATGTTGTATCACCCTTTCGCGAAGCGCGCTCTTTGGTCGGATACGCTGCTCCCATCAGCATTTATCAGCTGATTAACGCGTTCATTTCTCGATTGGACCTCCTCATGCTCGGCTATTTTGTTGGACGCGCGCCCGGTGTGACACTCGCAACGGTCGGCGTTTACAGCGCAGTTATCGGCACCGCGAACGGGCTGCGAAAAGTTAATCAGGCGTTCAACCCTATTTTTGCACCGGTGGTGGCCGGAATGACTGCTACGGGCGACCACGAAATTGCGGCTGCGACTTACGCGCGGCTCGCTCAGTGGATGCTCTGGATTTTGTTGCCACTCGTTGCGGTCCTGTCGCTTGCGGGCAGCACGATTCTGCTCATTTACGGTCCGGCATTTTGGCAAGGCGGCCAGTGGCTGGGCATCGTCGCTCTGGCCAGTGCTACTAATGCCTTTGTTTCATTGGGCGAAACAGTCATCATGGTGCAACGCCCGCATTTGAATCTTCTGCATTCAGCGATTACCTGCGCAGTCGCGTTTGCAGGGCTGCTATGGTTGATTCCGCGCTTTGGAGCGATGGGCGCTGCGGTCGGTATTCTCCTGCCGTACATCGTTCAAGGCATTCTCCGTTACGCCACGCTGCGGTGGGTATTTCACTGGAAAGATTCCTGGAGCGACATTAGTCACCCTCTGGTCGCCGCAGGAATCGCAATTGTTCCCGCTTTGATTTGCCGAGGATTTTTGAGCGGAGTTGTCGGACAAGTCACAAGCGCGACGGTTTTCCTGGCAGTGTTCGGGGTTCAGTGGTGGCAGCACCACGTCCACCGCAAGCACGATGACGCTTAGCACGGAGCAAAGACGTCCCAGGCGTCTTCGAAGAATGCAATCGTTTCGTTGTTGTTGTGCTGACGGCCGTTAGGCACATCATGCAGTGACAAGGTCCGGCGCTGCCGACGCACGCTCCGCATCATTGCGGATCCAGGTACTGCAAATCTCTGCACTTTGCGACGCGCTAGACACCCGCTGATCCAAATATCGTCCATGAAAAACGCTCCCTTCGGCGCCCGGGAATAATCCCATAAGGTTTCGTCGAAGAATCTTGGCTGAATCAAATAACTTCCGCATCCCGTGATCACCGCCACGGCTTCGGGTTGGCGAAGCTCACTGGCCTTAATCATCTTGGCGTCACGCCAGTCGAGGGTTCGCGGCATTGCTGCACCGCGAAAACAAAGAGCCGCTCCAGGCAATTGCTGATTGTAATGGAGATAGGTTTCCAAGACATCGCGCGGATAAATGCGGTCGTCGTCCAGCACCATTATCAATGTGTCTCTCCGGCCAACTGACAACTCTTCTCGAACGACTGGGATAAACTTTGTTGCTGGCCCCCAATCTTCGGGGCAACGCAAAACACGCACACGCGGCAACCGCGAAAGATATTCCGGCACGACATAAGGTCGCTGCTCGCGAATCGAAAATTCCGGAATGGCCAGAATGATCTCATCGGGCGGCCGTGTTTGTTCGAGAAGAGATTGGATCGTGGGCTTCAAATTGTGGATCCGATCGGGAACGGTCGATAATGACGCGATAACACGCCGATTATCGAGCGCAGAGTGGGCAGCTAACGTTTCACGAATAAAGCGGACCTGTTGGCGACGCTTTTTGATGCCAGGAAGCAGACGCTTAAGAGTCAGCGCACCGAAGAATACAAGAACGATCGAAAGCAGCAGCAACATCAGAACAAATCGGAAATGTTAAATCAGAAGCTCTCTAATGCGATTCGCAAAATACTCTTATTCCTTGGCATCACATTCTTGCATCGAAGCGATAGTTAAAATAGGAATCAATGCGGCAGCAGCACCACTGCCTTCCACGAGGTGCAACGATTTTTAATTCGTGAAGAGAGTTTTTCTTACTGGTGCGAGTTCGGGTATTGGACTGGCCGTCGCAAAGCTACTCGTCGCTCAGGGCCACGAAGTCTGGGGCACATCCCGCAACTTGGAGCGAATTCCGAAACTGCCGCGATTGCATGCGATTCAGCTCGATTTATCCGACCGGCTCTCGATCGAAAAGGCATTCAACTCCGCGCTCGCTGAAGCTGGTTACTTCGATGTTTTAATTAATAATGCCGGAGCCGGTCATTTCGGACCTGCCGAGCTTTTGCCCTCGGAGGTAATCGCGAGCCAGTTTCAAATTCTTGTGTTCGGTCAAATCCAACTCATGCAGCTCGCCTTGCACCATATGCGACCGCGTGGGGAAGGTTTGATCATCAACGTCACCTCGCTAGCTTCCCGGCTTCCAGTGCCGTTCATGGCGGCTTACAACTCCGCCAAAGCAGCCCTGGCAAGTTTTACCATGTCCATCCAGCTTGAGTTTGCTCATCCCCGCGTGCGGATCGTCGATCTTCAACCCGGCGACATCCGCACCGACTTCAACCAGAGCGTGGTTGTGAGCGGCAATGTCGATGGCGCTGACGCACGGATCGCCAAAACCTGGGAAGTGGTCGAACGAAACATGAAAAATGCGCCGGGCCCGGATCTCGTTGCGCTCGACGTTCTTACAGTCATTAACGCGGTCGACCCGTCACCCCGTGTAACTGTAGGAAACGCCTTTGAATCCCAAATCGCGCCGCTCATTTTTAAGTTTCTCCCACAGCGTTTACGAATTTGGGGACTGAAAATGTATTACGGCATATGATGATTGCTCTCTGTAGGGGAAGCTGACAGTTTCCCTCACAAAAATGACTTGTTATGGCGCCGATTTCTGAAGCTATCATCCTGATTGCTGGTCAAGGCTCGCGCCTGCGTGGAGCGAATAAGAACTCGCTCAAGCCGTTTGTGCCGCTGCTGGGTCGACCATTGCTGTCGTACATTCTGGAAGCTGTGATCTGTGCGGGTATTAACACCATCCGTTTCGTGGTCGGTTACGAAAGCGAACGGGTAATTGCAGAGGCAAAACAGTTAATTCCGCCCCACATCACCGCATCGTTTATCCTGAACCGCGACTGGCAAAAACAAAATGGCATCTCGCTGCTTGCAGCAGCAGGTCAGGTCAGGCCACCCTTTCTGCTCACGATGGGCGACCATGTTTTCGACGACGGCATCATCGATTGCTTACTGGAAAAGTTTGAGCCTGATCTGCTTAACATTGCGATAGATCGCAAGCTCCATTCGATTGTTGATTTGGATGACGCGATGAAGGTTCAAATGCGCGGAGATAAGGTGACTGGCATTGGCAAAAATCTGCGGAGCTACGACGCGATCGACACTGGCTTGTTCGTTTGCCCTTCGGAAATCTTCGCGTACCTCGAGCAGGCGAAGTGCAATAACAGCGGGAATGATTGTAGTCTGGCTAACGGAATCGAGTTAATGGCCGCTGACGGCAAAGTGCGCGGGATTGATATTGGCTCCGCAGGATGGCACGACATCGATACTCCGCGAGTTTTGCAACACGCCGAGCACGACGGCAGTTGGCGCGTACTGCGTTCGCCTAGCTAAGGTCCGACGTCAGTTCCGGCTGAGAGCTGAAATCACGACCACGGCCTGGGGCGGCGGCATCGCCTCGACTGTTAGCAGCCCTTGCTGTTGCAATTGCGCTGATTACCAGGCTCGCGCCGGCAGCAATCGTCCAAAGGTGGAGGATCCAGTTGCCCAGATTCAACAGCGCCAATACAAGGAAAAAGAAAATCGCGAGGTCGCGCTTGGTCAGCTGAAACAGCCACCAGACAAATCGTTCACCTAAATCGAGTAGGCCGGAATGACCAATCATTCCGTGATGCCTTGCGTAAAACGATTCGTGAAAGTCTTCCGAATCCAGCCGTTTTGCGTGGGTGCCCCATCGTAAAACCAATTCATTGACCGTAATGAGCAGCGCGCACATGACTCCTTCTTTAAAATGATGAAGCCCGGTCCCAAGCGTCACGACGTAGATAAGGCTGCCAAGGAAATCGCAAACATTGTCCAAACGTTCGCCGAATTTTGATTCTAAATTCCTGGCGCGTGCAATCTCGCCGTCGCAGCCATCGAGGACACTGAACACCTGAAATATCGCTGCACCGATAAGAATGCTGAGATAATCACCGCGCAGAAAAAATACGCCCGCAGCTATAGGCAAAACAAAAATGGATGCGGTGAACGCGCTGGGATGAATCGGAAACTTCACAACCAGACGTGTTATTCGGCTTGAAATCGGCCGATTCAGAAATCGCGAAACAAAACCATCTTGTGGCTTACTCATTAGCTCGTTGTACTCGTAGAAACTCGGTGTTAGCTGTTACTCGCGTAACTTCATAGGGCGAGCGCGACAAGTCAAAGACCCATACCCGGGACAGTGACTTAGTTCATTCCCGCGAGCGGTTTACTATAGATGCGATACGTTTTGTAGCGCTCGGCTCCGAGCGCTTCCAGAAATCGGTTGATCATAAAATTGTCTTCGAGCGTCATGCTTAGTTCACCAGTGATACCACGCTTGACCATAGTTTCCTCGATCACTCGCAATACAAGCACCTCGGCAATTCCGGCTCGTCGATATTTTTCAATTACGCCGAGAGCAACGAGGCGCCCTTTTCGGATGCGATTCTTGTAGAACAGCAATTTGAGCAGACCAATCGGAAAACCAAATCGTGTCAGCCGCCCGTTAAGATCGCGCAGTACCACATTAATGTCCGGTACACCCAGCGCGAACCCGGCTGGCTCATCGCCGTTCTCAGCGATCCAGGCAAATTTTGGCAGTAGCAGCGGCTTAAGTTCCCTGGTCATGAATTCAATCTCAGCTTCCGTGAATGGTACAAAGCCCCAGTTTTTTTCCCACGCCTGGTTGTAAATTTCACGGAGCCGTTTGCTTTCGTCTCGAAGATTTTTGAGATTCGCCGGACGAAAAGTGACAGGGCAATGCTTGTGGACGCGGGTGGCGAGCCGCCGTAATTGCGTCACCGCTTTTGAGGGATCGGCAAACCACCACGCATACCAATCTTTTGTTTTCACGAATCCGCAGCTCTCGATCAATTGCTGGTAGTACGGCGGGTTGTGCGCTGTCAATATTGTGGGCGGAAATTTGAAGCCGTTGATCAACAGGCCACACACGTAATTGGTTGAATAATCAATCGGGCCCATCATCTCACTGCGGCCTTTGTTGCGAAGCCAACTCGCCGCAGCCTCAAAGAGAGCGGCTGCTACATCGCGATCATCGATGGATTCGAACAGACCGAAACAACCGACGTTTGTTTGGTGCAACGAATTGTAATTCGGATCGTCGCTGGCCATGATTCGACCGACGATCTTCCCGTCTTTGCGCGCCAGGAAAAGGGCGGCGTCACCGTGCAGATAAAAGGGATGATGTTTGCGATTAAGAAAAGCTTTGCGTTCGATGATCAGTGGCGGCACCCATGCCGGATCGTTGGGATAAATTTCCCATTGGAATTTGATGAAAGCATCGCGCTCCCGGCGCGAGATCACCTCTGAAACGTCGATCTTTGACACGAATGGCAAGGCTAGCAACGATTCATAATGTCATTCTGACCGAAGCGAGAATCTGTGATCGCTTTCTTTAATGAAAGACTGAGATGTTTCGCTTCGTTCAACATGACGATGCTGGGATGGAATGCGTTCTATGCCGAATGCTTCGAGTCTTCTACCGCCTCTAGCAGCGATTCAGCCATTTTTTCCTGACGCACGATCAGATAAACGAACAGCACATTCAGCGGGATGAGTTCGAACCAAAAGTAATAGACCGGCTGTCCGAGGAATAACACAAGGAACAAAACCAGCATGCGCGTGTTGGTCATTAACAGGCGCCACCACTTGAGCATGTGACCGGCAGCATCTCGATAGCGTTGTTCAAACCAGCCGGGGTTTCGGTCGTGGAACACTGTATTTGCGGTCTCGCGCAGTTTTTTGAGGCGAGGCGCGAGGGTTTCCTGTTGCAGAGTGAAATTCAAATAAAGCGCGAGAAGAAGCTTGTCCCATGGTCGCTGTCCCCAGCTTAACTCTCGATAGTCAGAGCGCAGTACGGAGGAGGAATCTATTCTGTTACGTGCCCCTCCCGTGAAGTACAGGAATGCGGTACGGTAATAGTCAGCCCCTGCGCCCTGCAACGCGTGACTGATCGCCGCGCCGAGCGCTAAAAGCCAGATCGCCGGTGACGCACCTGCAAACGCACAGCGAAGTGTCAAATGAATGTAAACGCTCGCGAATACCAAATGATCGGCAACGCTGTCAATGATGCGACCTTTACGGCTTTCCTGGCGAGTTAGCCGCGCAAGCTGACCATCTGCATTATCGAAGGCATTTGCGCAGACATGCAGCACCATTCCCGCGATGTTGATGCCGAGATTACGGTAGAAGTAAAGATGTCCCGCGACGACGCCAAAGATGCCGCCGAGTAGACTCACGGCCGCCGGAGTCATCTTCAGCCGCTCGAAAAACTGGGCCAACCAAAATCCTATTGGCCTGTAGAAATAGAGATCGAAAGCTCCCTCGACTTCGCGCGCTTTGAAAGTCGATTCAATCTTAGGGGCTGCCGTGTGAACAACCTCTGCCGGCATCAAGAATTCATCCTCACCGCCAGCTCAGACATTTTGCAGCGCAATCGGAACGTGGTCGCCTTAATTTTCGAATCCGCTTTGAGCGTGTCCTCGAGAATGTTGAGCGCTTCATCGAGATCACCGCGAGTATGTTTGGCGGTTACGCAGGCGCGGAAACAAATCTTGTTTTGCGGCACCGCCGGGTAATCCACCGGCGCGACCCACAAACCCCGCCGTCGCAATTCGTGGCCTAACCGGTACATGCGCTCCCGGTCGCCGATCACCAGCGGCATAATATACGTTGTGGACATTCCGGTATCGATTCCAATGTTGCGCAGTTGCGCGTGAAAGTACTCGGCGTTCTCCCAAAGTTTTTTTCGTAACTCCGGCTCGCGTATTCCGATTTCCAACGCTTTTAAAATCGCCGCCACCACGACGGGCGGCAAAGCGCACGAATAAACATACGGATGCGCGTAAAAACGCAGGTAGCGAAGGGTCTCCTTCGGGCCGGCCACAAATCCGCCCAGCGCGCCAAAAGCTTTTGAAAATGTGCCGTAAACAAGCGGTATGCGATCTTCCACACCGAATTTTTCCGCGGCGCCGCGACCGTGTTCACCGCAAGCGAGCATCGAGTGCGCTTCATCGACAAAAACACTCGCGCCATGCGACTCTGCGATATCAAGCAGCGCCGGCAGATTCCCGAAATCGCCATCCATGGAATAAATTCCTTCCATCACTACGAGTTGGCGGCGAGCCTGTTTGCGCGCCAGCGCCTTATCGAGCGATACCGGGTCGTTGTGCTCGAATTTGTCTGCCCGACATCGCGAAAGCGACGCGCCGTCGCGCAAACTTAAATGCGAGCGATTATCCAAAATCGCTACATCGTTTTTGCGCAGCAAGCCGGAGATAGTTCCAAGCGCGCCGCCAAATCCGCTGTTAAAAAGCATGGCGTCTTCGCGCCCGAGAAATTTTGCCACCTGCCGTTCAAGTTCGCGGTGCAAATCCGTCATGCCGGAAAGCATCGGCGAACCGCATGCGCCGAGACCGTGCGTCCTCAACGCTTCATGCGCTGCGGCGAGGACTTCGGGATGATTTGCCAACCCGAGGTAATTGTAGGAACAGAGGTTTATTACCGAGCGTGGCCGGCCGTTGTAATCGATGGTCGTGCGTGCGTCGGCACTCGCGAGCAACTCTGGTTCATAAAGTTCCACCGCGAACGTGGCCTGTCGCATCCAATGTGTGAATCCGGGAGGCGGCTCGAGCGGGTCGCTCGTTTCGTGCGCCAGAAAATTACTGAGACTGAGTTTTGCCGGGTTCTGACTCATCAAGTGGTAAACCGCCTTTCGCTCGCTTCCGTCTCAACGGAAGAGGCGTCCCGGCAAAGTTCAGAGCTTTGGTGTTTCACAGATTCCTTACGAAGTTGTCCGCTGCATCCGTATGCAGCCGAGTTCCGTCTCGGGGCAGCCAATCTAGCGGGTTTCGGATTTTAGGACAAGACTTTTGATTCCGAGATCTACTGCCCCGTGGACAGCCCATTTTCTATGGCTGATCCGGCCAAAGGAAGGCGACTTCTCAGTCGTCGTATCGCCCGAATCGATCGGAAGCCGGCCCCCTGGTATTCTGCCTTCACTTCCGCGTCGTGCGGAAAACGTAGTCCCACAACGGCGAACTGATGCCGTATCCTACATGGTCATCTTTGTAGTGATGACGAAGATGATATTGTTTCAGCCAGAGCAATACGCCGCGTTTCATCGGAAAATGATGGGTCGCATAATGCAGCATGTCGTAACACACATAGCCAAACACCAATCCGGCGAATGCACTCGATGCGAAGCGTCCGAATATTAGCAGGAACACACCGTAAAAAAGAAATGCGAGCGGCACACTCACGCTGGGAGGCATAACTAGTCTTCTACCATCATTCGGATAATCGTGATGCACGCCGTGAATGATGTAGTGGAGCCGTTTTCCCATGCGCGTTTTCGGTTCGTAATGAAAAATGTATCGGTGAATAAGATATTCGGTGAGCGTCCAGAGGAGCACACCGAGCAGGAAAAATCCCACCACAACAACCACCGGAAATCCTTGGTGCCAAAGTGACACGTAAAGCATAAACGCGACGACGGGCAGGTAGAGAATCAATGGAATCGACGGATGCACGCGCGAAAAAAATTCCATGAAATCGCTGTCGAACATCCGAACCGTTTCGTTCTTTGTCGAGACGTAGAGGGGCGGCTTGGAAAGCGACGCTGTCTGTTCCAATTGCTGCGCCATGGCTAAAAGCTAATAGGGCGGGCACTCAGATCAAGACTCGACATCCCTTGGTCGCCGGAATTCTTCAAGGTGGAACGCGTTCTCCTCAACGCGTTGCGGATCGCGGCTCTGCCCGTTGGAATTTTCTCTTGCGCCTTCGGCGGATCGACATCGGCTCGAAGACAAGCCGATCCACCTATGTTGGACGTAGTAGCTAGTTGCTTCATTCGTTCCACTCGCGAGTAGAGACTGTATCGCTTATCAAACACGAATTGGAAGAGAAGGCGGCTCCACGAGGAGTGGTATTTCAGATTGTTGTAAAACTCCGGCGCCATGGCGCGCAGCTTTGGCAGATTATTCCACGGGATCGAAGGTAAATCGTGGTGCTCGTTATGGTAACCCATGTTCAGCGCCACCAGATTGATCGGCCCATAGTAACTGAACGTTTCCTGGTCGAAGTCATAGGTATAATGCTCCTGAATCCACCGCGCTCCCACTGGGTGCAACCCAATGGAAAACAAAAACGCGAACACCAGATAAAGAAATCCAGGCCAACCGCAGAAATAAACGATCGCAACATCGTACGCGATTGCGCAGGCAAGATTGATTGAGAACCAGCGATCCCACATCGTGATCGCCTTAAGTCGAGGCGGACGCGTTACCTGAAAGAATGGAAACAGCATGAGCCAGATCGCTTTGCGATACCATGAGTTGCCCACGAGTCGGGCCTCCCAATGGTTCGCCAGGTCTGCGTCCCATTCGTAATCGCCCTGATGGGAATGATGTTTCAAGTGATAAACGCGAAATCCCATCGCGCCGGGTGCGAGGTTTGGGAGGTCAGCGATGACGGCGACCATTTTGTTCCAGCTCGGCCTCCGGAAAATCAGGTTGTGCGTGGCATCGTGAATGATGACGTAGTTGGCATGGTTACCAAACGCGCCGACGCAGAAGGCGATCAGCAAACTGAGCCACCAATAACCGAAGCCCAGTTGGCCCATGCCGAACGCGATTGCCGTCTGCATTGCCAGAATCGAGACCGCGATCAGCGCAGTCCACGGATTGCGCACCATTAACTGCCGAACCTCGGGATGCGCTTTGATGATCGCGCGTGCCCGGCCGGGGTGCGGCTGCTCAGATTCAGACTGGTAAAAGGCGACCTGCATCGGCCCTCAAAGTATTGCAATGAAGCCGCATCCTCAATTGCACTTTTCGCAATCTGAACCGGTCGCCTTGAAGTAACGAGGAAAGGACGCCGGGGCAAAAGTGACAGCGGATTAACTTTTAAGCGATAGCGGGCGTCGTTCGCAGTCATGAACATGCAGGCATGAATAAAAGATACTTCAACCAACACATGAAAAAACTTCTTACCGCAATGTCGATCGTTGCCGTCTCGGCAGTTTCCTCTCTGGCGATTGCACAGCAAGCTCCGGATGCCGCCGAGGCCGACAATTCCCCTTCGCTCCGGCTCGAAGCGCGTCTGCAGCCAGTGATTCCTGTGGATGCCAGTGGACAAGCAAGGTTGGACATTGACGCTGGCACGGCCAACGATCGGTTCACCGCTGAGGTGGAAATCGCCAAAGCTGACTTCGCTGACCTGGGGATCACCCGTGGAAACGGCTTCCGGGATGAAGTCGTTCAGCTGCGCGTCTTACGTGGCGGCGCGCAGATTTTTGCCAATCGTCTCCAGTTCTCCAGAAATCTTGTACATGACATCACATTTGAAACGGATATTCGCGGAACGCCCGCACCCGAGCTGCATGCTGGCGATGTGGTGCGCGTAACTGTAAACGGCCATTTCACGCTTCGCGGCCAATTGCAGGTCCATTAATCTCAATTCTTCAAGCTCGATGGGAGAGGCCGGCACGATTCAGCCGGCCTCTTTTTTCTCCGGCCTCGTGAAAGAGCAAGCGGACGCTGCAGTCGCAAATGCGCCACGCTACTGTTGAGTCGCGGGAGGCGGTTTTTGGGTCTGAACATGGATGCTGGAGGCGCTCAGCCTTAGACAGAATTCAGTCCAGTCAGATTGCGCTCTGGTTAATGTAAGGTCTCCGCCATGCGCGCGCGCCAGTTCCCGTGCGATGCTTAGGCCGAGACCGTGTCCCGGTGTTTGTTCATCGCCTCGCGCCCGATAGAAACGTTTAAAAACGCTTGAAGCGCGTTCCGGTGGAATTCCCGGACCGTTGTTGCCGACACAAATTTGCACCACGTGATTATGTTTTCCGGCCGAGACCAGAACCTTACCACCCGGTCGATTGTATTTTACGGCATTCTCAACAAGGTTTTGTACCGTCAGCGAGATCATTTCCTGATCGCCGTTCATCGGAAGAGTTTCCGGAATATCGGCTTCGATCTGAAGATCGTTCCCAGCGCCGAGGATCCGCGCATCTTCCAGGCTTCCATCGAGCAATTTGCGCAGGTCGAACTCCGTCGTTCGCAAGGCCAGGCGACCGGTGTCGGCGCGAGAAAGCAGCAGTAAATTTTCGGCTACGGAACTGAGCCGGCGTGTTTGTTGAAGCAGGTCGGCTACGCTCTCTCGATGTTCGTCGGATAATCCCGGTTGAGCGAGAATTTCTTCAATGCCGGCACGCAACACCGCGATCGGTGTTTTTAACTGATGCGACGCATCGGCTGAGAAACGAGCCGCTTGTTCAAAGCTCCCTTGTAGTCGCTCGAATGTCGCGTTTAACACGTTGATCAAACGACCGATCTCATCGGCTGGACCGTGCGATGGAATTCGCTCGTCCAGTCGTTCAGCCGTAATGCGCTCGGCAGCGCGCCGAATGTTTTCAACTGGTGCGAGCGCAACCGAGCCAAGCCACCAACTGCCGGCAGCGGTCAGGAGCAGAACGATCGGTATTACAATCACCAGACTGCGAGCGATTTCCCAGCCGAGTTGCTCTATCTCCTTCAATTCGGCGCCTACATGCAGCGTGAGTTCCTGATCGTGGAAGACTCCAATTCGAACGGCCTTTCCGCGGATGTGGCGAGTGTGAAACGTTTCAATTCCATCACTCAAGACGGATTCGCTTAAGTTAGGCGACATGTAGAGAATATCGCCCTCAGGCCCTCGTACCTCGACTAGTCGATCGCGCAAAGCCAGCGGCACAAACCGTTCCGTCACATCGCGCCGTTTGTTATTACCCTGGAAATTTTCGATGTCGCGAAACAGTTCGCGTGCATCTGTTGTCAGACGTCGGTCGAGCGCCTGTAGTTCCTGAGCACGCACGAGGATCCACGTTGTCGATAAGCAGATAATCGAGGCGCTGAAAGCAAACAGCGCGGCCCATGTCACCAGCTTCCAGCGAAGCGAATAATGTCTCATGCTGAGTCGCCCCGCACAGCGTAGCCCAGATGACGCACTGTTTTGATGAACGGCTGAGTTGAACCTTCGTCGATCTTTTTGCGAAGCCGGCCAATATAGATCTCGATCAGCTTCGTATCGTATTCATGCGCCCGTTCCCAAACGCGCTCGCTCAATTCCATTCGCGAAAAAGCTCGACCCGGTTCCCTCATTAAAACTTTCAAAAGCGAACATTCGCGCTCCGACAGCTCGATGCGTCGTTCGCCGCGCAATACTTCGCGCTTTTCGACGTCCAGCGTCACATCTCCAGCGCGCAGAATTCTGCTGGGAGGCGCGGCGAACCGCCGGCCCAAAGCACTGACCCGGGCGAGCAGTTCGTTCATCGCGAATGGTTTCGTCAGATAGTCATCTGCTCCACCGGTTAAACCCGCGATCTTGTCCGGGTTCTCACTTCGGGCAGTTAACATCAGGATTCGGGTTGCCACTGCGCCCGCGCGCAACTGTTTTAAAATTTCGAACCCATCCATGCGTGGGAGTTCCACATCGAGCACGAGCAAGTCATAGTTACCGTCGCGCGCTTCGACTAACGCCACTTTGCCATCGTGTACCACCCGAGCTTCGTGACCTTCCGCTTCCAGAGCCCGAGACAAATGAGTCGCAAGTTTGACCTCGTCTTCTATTACAAGAACTCGCACAGACGCCAACTTTAACATCCCGACCTGGCGGAAGGCGAGGCCGCCGCAGAGGCGATCACGAACGCGTTTTATCGGGCAATTTATTATGTATCGCAGGGCGGCCCTCTTGAGTGCCACACTCAGTGAGCAGCATAGAAATAAATAGCGATAAATACGGCAATAAGCAGGATTGCAGTGATCCACCAAACTCTTTTGGCCACGGGTCTTGCGGCTGATTCAAATTCCTGTTTAACGAACTCTTCGTAATTGAAATCCTCGTCCGGTAAATCCACGGCATCGTATGTTTCGGCACCTTCTCGCCAGCCCGAATTATGGTCTGCTCCGCACTCGGGACATGCTGATGCAGTGCTAGGAACATCTTCGCCGCATACCGGGCATACTTGCGGGGCATTTGGCTTACTCCTCATTGTTAGGTTCAACGAGACAGAGATAAGTCACGGCGGGCGCCCTTAGCCATGTCTCAGCGGGTGTCGTTCCATCTATTTGATCTCAACATCGGTGTTAATGGCCTTAATCCAACTGTCGCCCGAGCGCACTTCCACACCCATCACGTGACAATGTCCGTCTTGTGCGACAGAAAGCGTTCGAAGTATCGGGGGTCATTAAAACTTCTTTCTTGATTGATTTGAAACAGCACGCCACCTAACGAGATAGAGAAGCCACTACTTGGTCTCCTGGCAAAAACGCTGAACGCATTTCGCAACAGGGCCGTTTAACAGCCGGAGCCGACGTCGTTGCCGATTTCATCGTGCATAAAATGATACCTTGGCGATGAATGCACTCCATTTCGGACCTAGTCGACCGCCATCGAGTAGGATCCTCGGGCATTGCTTGAACCCTAAATCGCGATGGTCACTGTAACGGATCATGCGCCAGTGCATGTGCGGGACAACATGATCGACAGAAATATTATATTGACGCATTAGCCTCGCGGTGAGTCGCGCGGTACGGTCGATAGTGATGTCAAGATTGTTGCCGCGATTTACACACATCTCGATCCCAATGGATGACCGGTTTCCCGGGCCTTCGTAGTCAGCATGCTCTCCGGTTTCGTTAGTCGGGAGGGTTTGGTAGATGGAATGATCGTCCACAGTGAAATGCCAGGTAAGAAATCCAGTGCGATTGTGACTGCCTCGGAGCCCCTTGTTCATGGCGAGCGCGTGATTTAATGCGTTGGCACTACGAGACGTATTGTCTGTCGAATGAATAGTGATAAATGTCGGTCTCATCGGCCGATGCAAGGGACGCCCGCAGTTCGCGGGTGGGATGATATCCTGCGTGATTCCCAATTCGGCTGCAGTGCTGGGAGCTAGGCCGCTGACGGCGGCGCGTCGAGGAGTCACCGCGCAGGAAGAAAAGAAAAGCCCCGCCAGGGCAACCGCGAGAAATCCAAATGTGCGAAGTTTCACCATAATCATTCCTGCCTTTGCGAGAGGAAAACCATTAAAGGGCTGCAGGGTGAGAATAGTGCCGAATTGTTGGGCATTTAGAAAGCGGAATCGCTTCAGGCTTCAGACATAAGAGGCCGCCAGAACACTCGAACTTCATTAGTCGTTGTGTTGATGATGATTGGGCGCTCATTGGTCCGTCGCTCTTTCGTAACCTCGGGCCGAATTCTACGCATTACCTCAGTGAACGGCCAGAAATGAGTTTTCAAAAATGAGAGTTCACGGAAGGCCACATCAAATAGAAAGAAGGATAAAATGACAGAGAAAAGAGCGAAGAAAACTATCAAACTCCGTGACTTGGAGCCCACAAAAGACGTCATAGGCGGCAACCGCCGCCTGTTCCGTCAGAGAGAAGACCCAAGACCCGCCCCACGCGGTGGCTATGGCATTCACCTGCCCCAATAAAGCGAGAACCGTCAGAAAGTCGCACCGAGGTTCAATTCCCGCGGTGCGATCTTTGTTTAGAACTGCGAAATAAAGCTCGACAGACTTTGGCGGATTAAGCAAAAGCCTCCTCGACTTCGCGACCGCACTAACCAGTCGCCCGTGACTTGCAATCAGCCGTCACACCTTCACCGCGTGGCGGCGTTTTGTTTCACTCGCTAACCGCTCTTTGAAATCGCCCGTGCTCGTGGCGTTTAATCATGTTACCTGCTTCATCGTAAACCAGAAGCTACCTTCCGCGTTACCTCGCGCCGCCCTTTACGCATTACCTCAGTGGACGGCCAGAAATGAGTTTCTCAAGACGAGAGTTCACGGAAGGCCAAAACAACGAGAAAGAAACATAAAATGAAAGAAAAAAAAGCGAGGAAAACTCTCCAAGTCCGTGACCTGACGCCCACAGAAGACGTCAGAGGCGGCAACCGACGCCACCGTGGCAGCGGCCACGCCTTTGCGTTGCCTCAGCAACAGGACCTGAGGCAGGCCCGACGCAATGTCAACGGCATTTTCATGCTGCCTGTATAAGGAATAACCATCAGAAAGTCGCACCGTGGTTCGATCCCGCGGTGCGACGTGCGGGC
>DASYSX010000156.1:0-7839 GCA_036002955.1 Candidatus Udaeobacter sp.
GGCACGCGGGTGACTGTCCGCACGACGATCGTTTTGTTCATGCGGCTGGAAACCACTTCGCCTGTGCGAGTCTTTCGTGCGGCACGAGTCGCCGTTTCCGCTTGGGTTGGTGTCGGTGATGAAGATTGTTGCTCGGCCATAAACTATTTCTCCTGCGTTTTTTTTCCACGCTGCGATAGCTCTGTTTCAATTCTGGCGAGATCGCGCCGCAGTAACCGCAGTCTGCTTGGCTGCTCGAGCTGACCGCTCTGCTGCTGCAGACGCAGATGCAGACTTTCCTGACGCAGGTCGCGGCGCTTGGTCAGCAACTCGTCCATTGCCAGCTCGCTCAGTTCTTTCATTTTCATGTTAGGCAGCCCTCACGTGATGGCGTGTTAAAAACTTCGTCCGCACAGGTAGTTTGTCCGCAGCAAGGCGCAGAGATTCACGCGCAACCGATTCCGGTATGCCATCCAGCTCAAACAAAATATTGCCGGGCCGCACGGTGGCGACCCAAAACTCCGGTTGGCCTTTACCCTTACCCATGCGCGTTTCCGGTGGCCGCGCCGAAACAGGTTTATCCGGGAAAACACGGATCCACAATTTTCCTTTACGCTTCATGTTGCGAGTCAGCGCGACGCGGGCGGCTTCAAGTTGCGTGTTGGTGATCCATGCGCGTTCGAGTGTCTGCAAACCAAACTCGCCAAAATCGATCCTCAGGTTTCGCGAAGCAGTCCCCTTTCGGCTCCCACGCTGGGCTTTCCGATACTTCACACGTTTTGGCATCAATGGCATAAGAGAGTCCTCCTAAACTTCAGCTGGCTCGGGTGGTGGCGGTGGCGGCGCGGCGGGCGCAGGAGGCGGTTCGGCTGGCCGCTCTTCCTTTCTGCAGATCCAACATTTCACGCCGATTTTGCCGTACACCGTATTAGCTTCGGCAAAACCGTAATCAATCGGCGTACGCAGCGTGTGCAGTGGAACTTTTCCCTCGCGGTACCATTCGGATCGGGAAATCTCAGCGCCATTGAGTCGACCGGAGCAACGTAGCCTGATCCCCTCCGCGCCAAAATCCATTGCTGTTTGCACGGCCTTCTTCATCGCGCGCCGATAAGCAATGCGGCGTTCAATCTGCAGCGCGACGTTTTCGGCAACCAGCTGCGCGTCGATCTCCGGTGTCTTGATTTCCTGGATATCGATCTTCACCTGTTTGCCGTCGGCCATCTTGGAAATTTCTTCCGTCATCTTCTCGATTTCCGCGCCCTTGCGTCCGATCACAATTCCAGGACGCGCGGTGTGAATCGTCACGCGGATGGAGTTCCAAGCTCGCTCGATCACAATTTTCGCGACCGCCGCAAATTGCAGCTTCTTCTTCACGTAATCGCGAATCTTCAGATCATTGTGCAAAAACGCGGGAAATTCCTGTGGCGACGCGTACCAACGCGAGCGCCAGTCGCGATTCACGCTCAGCCGGAAGCCGATTGGATTAACTTTTTGTCCCATAATTTACTTCGATTTTTTCTTGGTCTTCGGAGTCCGCTTCGGTTTCGTTGATTTTTGATCCGGCACGGTCGCTGCATCCTGCGTCGTTTCGCTCGCACCGTCCTTCTTCGCCGCTTTCTTCTCCGCCTTCTGCTTCGCTTTTCGTGTTTCCCGCGTCTCGATGGCGATTTCGTCCGAAAGCACGATGCGAATGTGACTAGTGCGCTTCAAAATCTGACTGGCGCTGCCGCGAGCACGCGCCATGATACGCTTCAACGTCGGTCCTTCGCCGACGGTCGCTTCCTTCACCACCAACCCGTCAGGTTTAAGGTTCGCGTTGTTCTCGGCGTTGGCGATTGCGCTCTTCAGCGTTTTGCCGATTAGAAACGCCGCCTTTTTCGGTGTGAACGCTAGCAAGTCGAGCGCCGCCGAAACAGGCAGACCCTGGATCTCACGCGTGACTTCGCGCACTTTGAAGGGCGAAATCCGCGCATATTTGTATGTCGATTTAACTTCCATTATCTCAAACTCACATCGGGTTGCGCATCCACTTGGAGACGGTCTCCCACCTTAATTTTGTCCTTCTTCGAATCCATTTCCTGAACCACCGCGCCGCAGATTTTCTGCCGCACATCAACGACCCGCAGCGTGGCAATCTTTCGATCCTCGCGCATCACGCGCATCGGCATTCCGATCTTAACTCCCTGTTTTTCGCCAAGGTTGCCAACGACAAACGACCACTCCTCCTTGACGCTGATCACGCTGCCGCCCATCAAACTCGGCTCGGGCGCTTCTGGCGGATTTGTCGACTTCGTGACCAGCTCGTTCGTGCTGCGCAATTGCGTTTCAACATCCATCCGCGCCTGCGCGTCGTCGCCTTGCGATGTTTTAATGTAGCGCAAGATCGCTTCATTTAGGCGCAGCATCTGGTCGCGAAACTCATCGCGCGTTTTCTGCGCCAGTTGAAGATCGCTCACCGCTGCCAGCAAACGCTGCTCCAGCTTCGACCTATCCTTATTCGCCGATGCCAGGCCCAGCGCTTCCATTCGCAATTGCAGATCGGAGTACCTGCGTCGCAGTTCTTCAGCCTGCGCATTCGATTCAGCGAGGCTGCTCGTCAATGCTTTCACAGATTCCTGGGCAACAGACAATTGCCTGCGCAATTGTTCGTTTTCCTCTGTCGCAGGCTCTGCCGTCTCCGACTGCCTTACGGTATCAATTTTGGATTCTGACAAAGAACTGTTTCCCTGCGCTTGGACTGCCGGAGCAGCCATCAAGCACCCTATTGCTAACTGCAAAATGCCGATTCCCAATTTGAAACGGCCGTCGCCGCGTCTCTTCAATTGGCAATCAGAAATCGGCAATCGAAAATTGTTTCTTATTTGGTCACCTTCGCCGTATGCGAACCGTGTTTCCTAAACACGCGTGTCGGCGAAAATTCGCCGAGCTTGTGGCCCACCATATTCTCGGTGACAAAAACGGAATGAAATATTTTCCCGTTGTGTACCAAAAACGTGTGGCCGACAAAGTCCGGCGTCACCATCGAGCGTCGCGACCAGGTCTTGATCGGTTTCTTGACGTTCGATGCATTCATCTTGTCGATCTTTTCAAGGAGATGCGACTCGACGAAGGGTCCTTTCTTTAACGATCTAGGCATAAATTTCAAGTGAGAAGTCGATTTATGGTCACGACTTCTTCTTCGCTCGTTTCCTTTCCAAAATGAATCGATCACTCGGTTTGTGTTTCGAGCGCGTCTTAAAGCCTTTCGCTAATTGTCCCCATGGACTCACTGGATGATGGCGCCCACCGCCTCCTTTTGATTTGCCCTGGCCGCCGCCCATCGGGTGATCGATCGGGTTCATCACCATGCCGCGCACGTGCGGTCGTCGGCCTTGCCAGCGAGTGCGTCCTGCTTTCCCGCTCGAAACGTTCATGTGATCGACATTGCCAACCTGGCCAATGGTCGCGAAGCAGTTCTCGTGAATCCGGCGAATTTCGCCCGATGGCATTTTCACCAGCGCATAACCAGCTTCGAGCGCAGTAAGCGTCGCCTGTTGCCCGGCGCTGCGCGCGACTTGGCCGCCGCGCCCCGGAGTTAATTCAATGTTGTGAACATTTGTGCCCAGAGGAATTGCGCGGAGGGGCAGCCAATTCCCCAAATCAGGTGCGACGTCATTCCCGGCATTAACAGTCGCTCCGACTTTGAGTCCACTCGGCGCGAGAATGTAGCTTAGTTCGCCGTCGGCATATTTAATGAGAGCGATGCGCGCCGAGCGATTCGGGTCGTACTCAATCCCCATTACTTCTGCCGCGACACCGTGCTTGCGCCGTTTAAAATCGACTCTGCGATACTTCTGTTTGTGACCGCCGCCGATATGGCGCGACGTCAGCCGACCGTGGTTGTTGCGACCGCCGCTCCTTTTCTTCGGCTGAAGAAGGCTTTTTTCCGGGCGCCACTTCGTAATTTCATCGAATGCAGGCAGCGATTTGAAACGCTGCGTCGGCGTGAGTGGGCGAAATTCTTTGAGTGCCATAACTTCTGCGATCAGACTAGGTCGATCTTCTCGCCCTCCTTCAACGTAACGATCGCTTTCTTCCATCGCGGGCGACGTCCAAGAGGCCCGCGCAAGCGTTTCTCTTTGCCCGCGTAATTACACGTGTTCACATTCACGACTGTTTTCTGAAACAGCCGTTCGATTGCGTTCTTGATCTGAATCTTGTTCGCCTTTGGGCTGACACGAAAGACATACTTGTTCTGCTTCTCGCTCATCAGCGTGGACTTCTCAGTCAGCGACGCAGTCTTAATAATATCGTGCTCGTTCATCGCGTTCTTTCCGCCAGTTTTTCCAAGGCTTTCTCAGTAACGAGAATTTTTTGGAAGGCGAGCAACTGCTCCGTATTCACATCCGCGGCGGTTGAAAGTTTCACTGGCTTTACGTTGCGGGCCGACTTGTAGGTTTTCTCGTCAAACGAATCGGAAACGATGAGCACCCTCTTGGCATCAGTCTGTTTGCTAAGAAGATCCACGAACGATTTCGTCTTCAGCTCCGACACAACAAACTTGTCGATGGTCAAAACGTCTCCGGCGTTAATCCGTTCGCTCAGCGCTTTTCGAAAAGCGAGTCGACGAACGGACCTTCCAACTTTCTTCGAATAATCGCGCGGCTTCGGTCCAAAAACGACGCCGCCACCTCGCCAGATCGGCGATGATTTGTACCCGGCCCGCGCGCGACCTGTACCTTTTTGCCGCCATGGCTTTGCGCCTGACAAATCTACTTCGGCCTTCGTCTTCGTGTTGGCAGAACCAGAACGCCGCGCCGCGCGCATCGCCACTACTGCATCGTGCACAGCCTGCGTGCCGCGACCGTCTTCGATCAGATCGATCTTTGCTTCTTTAGCTCCGGCTTTGGTTAAAACTTTCGCGCTCATTTTTTCTGCGCCATTTCACGCAGGGTCTTCGGCTTCTTCGCCTTCTCTTCTTCCTCATGCTTTCGGTGCTCAGCATGTAAGGCCCGTAAGTGTTCGGGATGTTTGACGGCCGGGCGCACGATCACATAACTGCCGTTCGCGCCGGGCACTGCACCGCTTATCAAAATAATTTTTTCGGCTTCACGCACCTGCATGACCTGTAAATTTTGCACCGTCACACGTTCATCACCCATGTGACCGGGCATTCCCTGATTTTTCCAAATGCGTCCCGGCGTAGAGCGATTACCAACCGCGCCGATGCGGCGGTGCGTCTTCGAACCGTGCGCGGCGCCTTGGCCGGCGAAGTTGTGCTTCTTCATCACGCCTTGAAAACCTTTACCTTTCGAGCGGCCAATGACATCGACGAAATCGCCCGGCTGAAATTGCGTAACGCTCAAGTTGACGTCGCCTTCGGGAAGATCGTTTCGCAGGCGAAATTCACGCATAAACCGCTGGGGCTCGACTCCGGCCTTCTTGAATTCACCGACCAGTGCCTTCGACAAGCGCGATTCCTTTTGCGCCCCGAATCCGACTTGGACGGCCGAATAACCTTCGTTGTCTTGGGTCAAGCGGCGCAACAAAACATTATCGCCAGTCGCGATCACCGTCACGGGACACAGTCGGCCTTTGGCGTCGTAAACGCTGGTCATACCAATTTTTTGTCCTAGAAGTCCGATGCTCATGACCGTGCAATCGCAAATGTTTCAGAAGCGCCTCCGCTTAAATTTTAATCGTGATATCAACGCCCGCAGGCAGGTTCAGTTTCTTTAATTCGTCCACTGTCTTCGCGGTCGGCTCGATAATGTCCAGCAACCGTTTGTGAGTACGAATTTCAAATTGTTCCATCGATTTTTTGTCCACGTGCGGCGAACGATTCACCGTGAACTTTTCAATCAATGTCGGCAGCGGAATCGGTCCAGCTACGCGCGCGCCTGTTCGTTTGGCAGTATCCACGATCTCAATGGCGGATTGGTCCAGCATGCGATGATCGAATGCTTTCAGGCGAATGCGGATGCGCTGGCCATTGCTCATTTCGCCTCCTTCTGATCAAGAATCGCCGCGACCAGATTCGCCGGGACGGGCTCAAAGGATGATGGCTCCATCGAATAACTCGAACGGCCTTTCGATAACGACCTGATCGCGGTTGCGTATCCGAACAATTCCGCCAGCGGCACGAACGCGTGAATGATCACCATGTTGCCGCGCGTCTCGATGCTGTTAATGGCGCCACGCCGCCGGCTCAAGTCGCCGCAAATATCACCCTGATATTCTTCCGGCGTGATGTTCTCGACCTTCATGATTGGCTCCAGCAGGATTGGTTTGCCCTGCTTGAAGCCATCTTTCATCGCGAAAATCGACGCCATCTTGAATGCGAGCTCGTTGGAATCGACTTCGTGGAACGAGCCGTAAACGATGTCCACTTCCACATCGACAACGGGATAACCGCCCAACACGCCGTTAAGCACCGCTTCGTCAATGCCCTTCTTCACGGCCGGGATGTATTCCCTCGGGATAACGCCTCCCACGATCTTGTTCTCGACTGTGAGACCGGTTCCGCGCGTGCCAGGACGCACGTCCACTTCTACGTGCCCATACTGACCGCGGCCGCCTGATTGCTTAATCAATTTGCCGACGCCATGGGCGCTGGTGGTGATAGTTTCGCGGTACGCGATCTGCGGTTTGCCGGCGTTCGCGTCTACTTTGAATTCCCGGAACATTCGGTCACGAATGATTTCCAAATGCAACTCGCCCATTCCCGCGATGATGGTCTGGCCAGTGTCCTCGTGCGTGTAGACTCGGAAAGTCGGGTCTTCTTCGGCGAGTCGCTGTAACGCGGTCGCCATTTTTTCCTGGTCCAACTTTGTCTTCGGCTCAATCGCCATTGAAATAACGGGATCGGGGAACGATGGCGGTTCGAGAAGGATCGGATGGTCTTCGTCGCAGAGTGTGTCGCCAGTCGTGATATTTTTAATTCCAACGATTGCGGCGATATCTCCCGAGTAACATGTCTCGATGTCTTCGCGCTTGTCCGCCTGAATCTGAATTAAACGCGAAATCCGCTCACGTTTGTTCGTGCGCGGATTGTACACAGTATCACCCTTGCTCAGTGTGCCGGAATAAACGCGAAAGAACACGAGTTTTCCGACAAACGGATCGCTCCACAGTTTAAATGCGATGGAACAGAAGTCGCCGCTGTCATCGGTCACCGCTTCCATCGGTTCACCCGTGTCCGGGTTCTGCCCTTTCGCTGGCGGAATGTCCAACGGGCTTGGCAGATAATCGACAACTGCATCGACCAAATATTGAATACCAATATTTTTGAGAGCGGAGCCGCCGATTACCGGCACGAATTTATTTGCGATGGTCTGCCGACGAATCCCCGCCTTTAACAACTCCGGCGTGATTTCGCGCTCTTCGAGCACTGCCTCGGCGACTTCATCGTCGATGTTTGAAATCTGCTGGACCAGTTCGGTGTACGCTTTGTCAACTGCTGCCGCGTGATCCTTTGGCACATCGGTGACCTCATAAGTAGATCCGAGCTGATCGTTATCAGAATAAATAATCGCCTTCTTGTTGATGATATCGAGCTGACCGCGCAGCTGATCCTCGCGTCCGAGCGGCAGCAAAACCGGCCAGGCGTTTGCGCCGAGTTTTTTATGGATGCTGTCGACTGACATTTCGAAATCTGCGCCGACGCGGTCCATCTTGTTGATGAACGCCAGACGCGGCACGTTGTACTTTGTGGCCTGACGCCAGACGGTTTCGGATTGCGGCTGCACGCCGGCCACACCGTCGAAAACTGCGATCGCGCCATCGAGCACGCGGAGTGAACGCTCCACTTCCGCCGTAAAATCAACGTGACCCGGAGTGTCGATGATATTAACGCGCTGCTTGACGCCTTCGAACATCTTG
>DASYSX010000157.1:0-21264 GCA_036002955.1 Candidatus Udaeobacter sp.
TCTGGCGACTTGTCTTTGATGATCTCCTTCTCCTCAGCTTGAAGCGACGAAATCACACCCAGTGCGATAGGAATAGGCCCGAGGAGCGCTATTGTTCTCATCTTGACTGCAGCCGAACCTCCGTGTTGCTGCCGCAACTGCCAAACCTATAAGGCGCCGCAAGCGACAGAAAGTAAAGCTCTAACCATCCGCGATCGCTTTGTTTTTATGTCGATCCTAGTCAACTTTCTTGTCGGCCACGCTTTGTCACTATTCCGCCGGTACTAGGAAAGCCGTTTCTCCTTTCCCGCGCGGACCGTCGTAGGAAATTTTCATGTTCCAATCGCCGGACATGTCGACCTGGATTTTGGTACGATACAGCCCTCGGGTAGCTGTGCGCTCAACCACCACGTCTCGATGAATCTGCGTGCCTGGCATGTTGCTGTCGATCTGAAGATTGACTTTGCCAACATCGACAAGGCGAGCCTTAGCATCGCGAAACTCGATCGTTGTTTCGTTGTCACCTTGACGAAGATGGCCGTCGCGATCTGAGATCCTCACAGCCAAGTCATTGATCGAGTCAGTCGCGATGGCTTGAAAATAGACAGTTTCTCTCGGCAACACGAGCAGTTGGGGATCTTTATCGAGGGCGTCCTCTGTAATCTTCTTCGCTTTAATTTTCAGCACCGACCCGTGACCATGTTTATCGAAACCTATGGTCACTTTCTGGGCCGCGCTGCCAGCAACGAGCTTTTCCTGTTCCTGACGAAGAACGAGCGCCCCTGATTTGAGCCATCGAATCGATTCACTGATGGAGGTAATTGTTTGCTCATCCGGCGGCGCTTGTCTCGGAAACTTCAAGTTCGGTATAGTGGGCAATTGCACTTCTTCAAAGGATGAGCCGCGACGAAAATAGACTGACGTGTAGCCGCCATGATGATGGGGAGTGTAATAGGCCACCCGCTGTGAGTCGCTGAACCAAAGAAGCTTTGGCTTTGCGTTACCCTCATAACAGCGAGGAGGACAATCCAATTCCAGTACCGCCTCTTCCGTGAGCAGGTTAATCATGCCGACTTTCGGTTGATCCCCTGCCTCCTTGGGAAGTTGAATGCGCAAGGCGAAGTTTCCGTCCGGCGATTTATCCATGATAATGTCTTTCGCTTGAAGCGCTGGAGTCAGACAACTGGCAATCAGAACAAGCGTGAAGAGAGATAATGTTTTCATGGACCAAAGAGCAGTTTGTAGATCTTGGGAAGGTATCGTTTGATGTAGGGCTTCGGTTTTGAAATTGGCTGCGTTGTAATAATCGGAGAAACGCTCGCGCATCTTTTCTCGGAGCTCGGGAGAGTGTTATTTCAGCATAACGGCAAAATTCTCATCGCCCGTGGTAGTTTGACCGCGGCAATCTTCATTAAAATTACGCGACTCGTCGCGAATCGGCTGACCACAGCCTATCATCGTCCACATACGGCCCGCTTTGCGAACCACTTCACCGCTTCCACCTGATCCTTCGCCACACCTTCGCCCTCGCCGTAGCGACGACCGAGTTCCACCTGGGACTCTGCTTCGTCTGCTTCTGCCTTGGCCATTCATCATGAAGGGCAAGGAGCATCACACCGATTCCAACCAGCGCACGGGCGCCACGCGGTACTCGAGTGTTTTGAAACTAACAAGTTTCACTGTCGGCGAGTGTATGGTCGCCGCTCTTTGATCGACAATAAAATTTCCACTAAGGGAACTGCGCCGCTGTCTGAATAAGGCTCAGCGGTCGTCGCGAAGCTTCCACGAGGTATTAGCCGTCCCGTCCTCCTTGAAAGACACCGTAATTTCGTAGAGGCGAGCAAAGCCGTGAGTGGATCCCGAGGATGGCATCAGCTTTTCGTAATAGTCGTGCCTTTCGAGCATAAGCGTGTTGGCATCCGCCCATCGGACAGGAGTTACAAATTCGTGACCCATAACTGCGCCTTTGATCTCTGGATCATTCTCTTTGCCGGGAGGCTGGTCGAGTGGCAGATCAATTTTGGTAAATGATTTGTATGAATTCTGATAAACAGTTGTTTGTGTCTTTTGTGGTGGAGTTGCTGTCTTGCTAAAAAGACGCCCGGCGTGACTTAGGTCAGATGCCACATAGGCAAAACGCTTCGAATCCGGAGACCAAAGCACACTGCCTTCACGACTACCCCCTGCGCCAATGTCGGCGTTAGTCAGGTCGCACACTGTTTGACCCGTCGCTTTCTCGATTAGTTCTGCGTGGCTGACCTTTGAAGCGGCTAACTCAAGCGGGTCGGTAAAAGTCTTGCGAATGCTGTAGCGCCCGTCCGGTGAAGTCCAATCAACGATCTCGCCTCGAAAGAGAAGCTTCGTCGTCTCCGGAAAATAGCGCTGGAGATAATCCACGTCGGCTCCGTTGGAGAATTCTTCTTCGGACAGTCCGCCCATCACCGTTCCTCTTACACCTACTTGATCAGCCAATGGCAACTCGCGCACAAAATTCGAAAAAGTTTTGTCCTCAACCAGGTGAAAAACTGCCGACGCGTCCGGGAAATAGCCCTCGGCTGCGGCGCCATCCATGAATTCAGCGAGAGAGAAAAACTGCGCGAGCGCCTTCTTATCACCGTTACTCGCCGCCGCCAGAACCTTAAAATAATCAAGGCCGCGACCCTTGGCCGCAGAGGCGGTCTCGTTCCCCTCGGCATTTCGGAGCGATTGAAATTTTCGCCATTCCTTTTTGCGCGCGTCGTGGTTCAATTTCATCAGTGGCTCGTCCGGCAGAAGATGAATACGGTTTTTATCCATGAAGCCCGTGATTCCTGACTTCAGACAAACCGACCATTTAGAATCGCCAGACTGATTCCATGGCTTTGCGGCAATAAAGCGTTCGCCCTTTTTCACCTTTGCGATGACTTTGCCATTGTAATCTCTGACGTTGGTGTAACCGTCCGGATCGCTAATCACGGCCATGGATACACGCGGCGTGGTATCCTCAGATTTAGAAGGCTTGCTCCCCACAGCGGTGAGGACGCTGCCAGTGGCATTGAAGCTCGTATCGAGTCTGCCGCTCGCGTCATAGCGAACGAGCGCAAACTCATTGTTATCGCCGTCGTACGCAGACCCAGCAACTATGATCTTGTTACCTTGTACTGCTAGGGAGCTGGCCTTGCCATCGCTAATGGCCGTTGTGACCTTGCCGTGATCGCCGAAGCCCTGATCAAGAGTCCCATCAGTGTTATAGCGCAGACACGCAAAATCGTAGCCTCTGCCGCTGTTATTCACGGCATAACCTGCGATAACAATTTTCCCATCTTTCTGGAGTGCCACTCCCGTCGCGTTACTGCCGCTAATACCAACAGCAGTTAATACGTGACCAGTGCCGCCGAAACTGGTGTCCAGAGCTCCATCGGTGTTATACCGCGCAATCGCGAACTGTTGAACGCCGCCAACAGTTGCGTAGCCCACGACAACGGTTTTTCCATCACTCTGCGCTGCCACACCCTGGCCTTCAGCATCTCCGTCACCGCCGAAATTGGTCGTAACTTTGCCAGTGCCATTGAAACTCGTGTCCAGATTACCACCCGCATTAAAGCAGGCCAGCGCGCATTGTTTTTTGTTTTGGTTAGTGCTGTAACCGGCAACGACGATTCTCCCGTCGCCATGCACGGCCACGCTGTGGCCAAGGTCCTGAGCGCCGAAGTCGGCAGTCGCTTTGCCGGTTCCGTTAAATGTCGTATCGAAACTCCCATTTGCGTTGTAGCGGACGACCGCAAAATCGTTGTTGTTTCGGTCGATGAACGCGTTGCCTGCGACGACAATCTTTCCGTCGCTCTGCATCGCCACACTGTCTGCATTGCTATCCTTGGCAACGGTAGTTGTTACTTTTCCGGAGTCACCGAAGCTCGTGTCGAGGTTGCCGTCCGCGCCGTACCTTAACACGGTGAAGCAGGACTGGCCGTCGGCGTTAAATGAATGTCCTACAACAACAATTGTGCCATCCTCTTGCAACGTCACGCCTTCACCTTTGCAGGTACCTGTGCCTACCGCAGTCGTGACTTTGCCGTTGTTATTGAAACTCGTGTCCAGGCTGCCGTCCGAGTTATAGCGCACCAGAGCAAATTGATCGACACCGCCGACCTCGGCATATCCGGCGACTACAATCTTGCCATCACGTTGCGCGACCACGCTGTTGCCGCAGGCGCTAGTGTCAGTAGCCATCGTGGCATGGGCCAAGGCCAGGATGGTGGCGAGACCAATCCAGACGTGGATGCTGAGGAATCGGACGGAAATTTTCATTTTACCTCGCCCATTTGGACCGAGGAAATAATCGACAAAACGCCGGATGCAGCGATGAGCCTCATGGGCGGATTATGGCCGGCGCTCTTTGATCGACAATAAGATTTCCGGAAGAATCGACGCGCTAAGATTTTAATCCGATTTCACTTGCTTGGCGCTTTGGATGGACGCTTTGTGACTCGAATCGAACACGACCGTAACAATTTGGGCGCAAGTCCGGGCCCATTGTTTCCCTCCCTTCTCCATGAGGTCAGCCAAATTTACTCGAAGCACAAGGGTGTCCGAGCTTAACCATTTTTGGGGCGAGATTGTGGTCTCGACTGTTTTGACATGAGTTTCCCCTTCCTTCGAAGGGTTCTTGCACTCGGGAATGTCGGGCAACGTGACTTCTTCAAATTTGGAGCCGTTTCGAAAATAGACCGTTGTGCTTCCACCGCGACGATCCGGCTCGAAATAGGCGACTCGTTGCGAATCCTTCGACCACACCAGATGCGCTTCTTCGGTGTTATTCTGGTAGACCTCCAGTGTCACGACCTCGTCTTTGCTTTTAAGATCGATAATAGCAGCTGACCCGCCTTGCTCGTCTTTGCTAATTCGCAGCGCAAATTTCCCATCCGGCGACTTGTCTCTGATGATGTCTTTCGCTTCAAGCGATGGCACAAGGCAATTAACAATCAGAATGACCGCGACTGCCGCGATCGTTTTCCCAGCGGTCGTCTTACGCGCCAAATCGGCCGCAAAACACAGCTTCTGCTTTGTTTGAGTGGCACTGATAAATCTCAAGATTTATAGCTCTTCCTTTATTGCCGATCATTTAAGTGAGTCCTCCCGACTTGGGAACGTAAAATCGCCATCTTTAGAGAATATTCGGCGCGGGTTCGCTGCCGAATAGCTCTTGATCTCTCTCATGAACGCTTCGCCAAAATCCTTCAGTTTCTGTTCGCCGACGCCGGCAATGCGGCGGAACTCCGATGAATTTATCGGATATTTTCTCGCCATTTCGCGCAGCGAGACATCGGAGAAGATGATGTAAGCTGGCACGCCGCGTTCATCTGCGAGCCGGCGACGCAACGCACGCAATCGCTCAAACAATACTTCGTCGCATTCAATCGCACCCGGCTTGGTTCGCGCGCGTTTCTCTGCGATTTCGATTTGCTTGGTCAAAACGATTGATGTCCGTTTTCGCAAAGCCTCCAGACCGGCAGGCGTCAGCGACAGAGTCGCAAACTTCCCCGGCGCGCATTCGACCAGCCCTAACCGCAATAGTTCGCGACCGATCGCCTGCCATTCAGCTCGCTTCAATTCGGCGCCGATGCCGTAAGTGGACAGCTCGTTGTGACCTCGTTGTCTGATCGCTTCCGTGTCTGCGCCGCGAAGCACATCGACAACGTGACCCAGACCAAATCCGAACGCGTGCCTGGCGTGGATACGATAGACGCACGACAGAAACTTTTGCGCATGCACTGTTCCGTCGAATGTCTCGCGTGGTTGCAAACAGTTGTCGCAACTCTCGCATGAAGGCTCTAGCGATGGCGTCTGATCGCCGACTTCGTCAAGTTTCGCTGGGTATATTTCTCCGAAATATTCGAGAAGCGTCGCACGGCGGCATTCGCGCGTCTCGGCATAATGAACCATCTGCTGAAGCTGCGCCCGGGCGATTCGTGCCTCCTTCTCGTCTTTTTCGTCGATGAAATGCGATTGCTTGGCAACATCGCCCGGGCTGAACAGCAATACGCATTCGCTCGGTAATCCATCGCGTCCGGCCCGCCCGGTCTCCTGATAATAGCTCTCCAGATTTTTCGGCAGATCGTAATGCACAACAAAACGCACGTTTGGTTTATTGATGCCCATGCCGAATGCGATCGTGGCAGTGATGACGCGCACGTCGTCGCGCAGAAACGCATCCTGATGTTTTGTGCGTTCAACATTTGTTAGCCCTGCGTGATACGGCTTCGCGCTTACCCCGTCTTCGTTTAAGTTCCGCGCCAGCGATTCAGTGCCCTTGCGGCTTGCACAATAAATGATGCCGCTGTCGTTAGGCCTGCTGCGAATGAATGTCAGAAGTTGTTCGTAAGCCGCCGTTTTAGGGATTACGCGGTATGTCAGATTCGGGCGATTAAAGCTGGCTACGTAAGCGCGCGCATCGCTGAATCCCAATTCTTTGATGATATCGGCGCGCACGCGTTCGGTCGCGGTGGCGGTAAGGGCCATGATTGGCACAGTCGGCAAATGTTTCCGCAGCTTCTTGAGTTCGCGATACTCCGGCCTGAAATCGTGGCCCCATTCGCTGATGCAATGCGCTTCGTCGATGGCGAATTGCGCAATGTCCCAGTTAAGCGCGCGCTCCAAAAAGGTGTCGAGCATTAGTCGCTCAGGTGCGACGTAGAGCATCCGATACTCGCCGCGATGCAAGCCGCGCCAGCGCGCCTTGGCTTCTTCCCGATCCAGCGTTGAATTCAAATACGTTGCCGGGATTCCACTGGTTTGCAGCGCATCAACTTGATCTTTCATCAGCGCGATGAGTGGCGATACCACGATCGTTAGGCCGCGGCGCATCAATGCCGGCAACTGAAAACAAAGCGACTTTCCTCCGCCTGTCGGCATCAGCACGAACACGTCGCGGCCGGCAAGTGCATCTTCAATGATTTCCCGCTGCAATGGCCGGAAACGGTCGTAGCCGAAATGTTTCTTCAGCGCACTGAGCAATTCCACGACTTCTTAGTAAAGCGAGGCGAGTATTTCGCCCAGCAAATTTGATCAACAAGAAGTGACGGCTTGAAGCCGTCACTGCAACTGATCTCGCAGGCTCAGTAGTCGCCCGAGAGGAGTCGTTCGATCTTGTCGGGCTCGCAGCCATAGAGTCGTTTAATGGTCGGCAGCCCGCAACAGGACCGACTGTCACCCCTCCGTAAGAAGAAGAAAAACCAGGCGCCGCCTTTAATAAAATGAGTGGAATCAATAGTGGTAGTGATCAGGCCGACGTGACGTAAAAGTACTTCTTGCCGCGGAAACTAGATATACCATATTAGTTTCCACAGTGACTAACGCGTTATTCCATGTTCTCGCCCTGGCTCCCCACGTGCAACAGCCGATGACGGAGTTACGCGCCGATAAGGGCCTGAAATCACCGATCGAGCGTGGTCGGATACTTGAAGCCGTGCCTGCTGCCAAAGGACGCCAATGAAGCGCATGAACAAATCGCGGTCGCGAAGCCAAACGAGTTCGTCCGTTCGCCAACTGATAGTGGATGCGGCGCGCTCACACTTTTTCAGTCACGGGTTTCGCAGTGTGACCATGGACGATCTGGCGGACGAATTGGGGATCAGCAAAAAAACCCTTTATGCTCATTTTCCTGGCAAGTTCGATCTGCTCGAGGCTGTGCTGGACGATAAATTTCAAGGTGTGGAAACGATGCTGAAAGGAGTGACGCGCGCACAACCGCGCGATTTCCCGGCGACTTTGCGCGAGTTGCTGGCCGGAACGCAACGCGAATTGGATGAAATAAAGCCGCCGTTCGTGCGTGATATGCGCCAGAAAGCGCCGCAAGTATTTGAGGTTATCGAGCGTCGCCGGGCTGCATTATTCCAGCAATACTTCGGAAACCTTCTTCTCGCCGGGCAGCGGGCGGGGATGGTGCGAAAAGACGTTCCCTCGAACCTTATCATCGAAATTCTACTGGCGATTGTTCAGGCAATCATGAATCCGGCAAAGATGGAAAAACTCGGGATGATGCCAAAGGAAGGTTTTGCCGGCATCCTGAAAATTGTTCTCGAAGGTGCGCTTACACCCAAAGGAAGAAAACATGCGCATATTGTTCGTTAGGCGCTGGGCACAGTCACTTGGGGTGGCGGGAGCTTTCGCACTGCTCCTTCTAATGGCCGGCTGCAGCACTCGAAAAAACGCCGTCTCCGGAACGATCGAAGTAGACGAAGCACACGTGGGCCCGCGGTCTGGCGGACGCGTGGAGAAAATTTTGGCGTGGGAAGGTGATCGCTTGCACGAAGGTCAGGTGATCGTGCAATTGGATGCGTCAGAGTTGCGAGCGCGCCGAGATCTGGCCGCCGCGCAAATCGACGCGGCTGTTCACGATGCCGACGCGCAGGACGCGCAACTGGTCTTCTTGCACGATGATGCGCGGCGTCAGCAGGATTTGCTCAATCGCAGAGTCGTTTCGGCGACTGATGCGGAACGGGCCGGCAGCGCAGCGAAAGCGCAGGAGAAAAATGTGGCGGCGGCGAAGATGCGCGTCGCCCAGGCGCGTGCGCAACTGGCCGATATCGATTCGCAACTGGCCGAAATGCAGATCATCGCGCCGGCAGATTCCGTTCTCGAGGTGCTCAGCGTGAAAGTGGGCGATGTGCTGCCGGCCAATCGCGAGGCGGCCACGCTGTTGCTGACCGGCCATCTCTGGGTGCGCGTGTATGTGCCTGAATCGTGGTTAGGTTTGATCAAGCTGGGCGAGCACGTCCGCGTCCGCGTGGATTCATTTCCGAACACCGATTTCGACGGCGCTGTCGAGCAGATCAATCGGCAGGCCGAATTTACGCCGCGCAATGTGCAGACCGTCGCTGATCGCATCAAGCAAGTATTCGGCGTGAAAATTCGTTTGCCGAGCGACGACGATCGGTTGCGCGCAGGGATGGCGGCAGATGTTTACTTTTCAAATGTGAAATGAAGAATTCAAATCAGGAAGACAGGAAGGCAGGAGAGATGGAACGCGTTGTCCCCAACGCGTTGTCACGGGCCCGAGCCATCGGCCTGGGGACAAGCCGATCCACCTTTCTGTTTTCTGTTGCTGCGTTCCTATTTTCCTATTTTCCGTCTTATGCCTGAGCCGATGATTCAAGTGGAAGGACTGACGAAGCGCTTCGGGGGTTTCACGGCTGTCGATCATGTTTCGTTTACCGTCGGGAAGGGATCGATCTTCGGTTTTCTCGGCCCGAATGGTTCGGGCAAAACAACTGTGATCCGGATGCTATGCGGCATCCTGCAGCCAACGGAGGGCACGGCGCGAATAGGCGGCCACGATGTCGTGCGGGATTTGGAGCCGATTAAGGAATTGATCGGCTACATGTCGCAGAAATTTTCCCTCTACGACGAGCTGACTGTGAATGAGAATCTCATCTTCGCAGGAAAACTTTATGGCTTGAACGGCCGCGAATTGAACCAGCGGCGCGAGGAAATGATCGCTACGACGCATCTGGAGCCGTACATCGACAGGCGCGCTGCTCAACTCTCAGGTGGATGGCGTCAACGTCTGGCCATGGCTTGTTCGCTCATGCACAAGCCGAGTGTGCTCTTTCTTGATGAGCCGACCGCCGGTATCGATCCAGTCGCTCGGCGCGAGCTGTGGGATTTACTTTTCGAGTTCGCCGGTAAAGGCATGACGCTGTTCGTGACGACGCATTACATGGACGAAGCCGAGCGCTGCGATCACGTGGGCTACATCTACCTGTCGAAATTGATCGTGTGCGGTGAGCCCGACGACTTGAAAAAATTGCCGGACGTGAATCCACCCGGAACGCGACGGCTTGACGTGACTTGCGATCACGTGACCGCGGCACTCCACGCAATGCACGAAATGCGCGGAGTGCGCAGCGCCACAATTTTCGGCCAATCGATGCATTTGTTAGTCGATGAAACAGTCAAGCGCGCGCACATCGAGGAACAACTGCGCAAAGTCGGCGTCGCTCATGTCGAAATTCATGAAATAGGTCCCTCGCTGGAAGACGTCTTTGTCGAGCTTTCGGCCAAACACGCTGCTGAACGACAAAAGGCCGCCTAACATGATTGTCATCCTGAGCGAAGCGAAGGAAAACCAAGGAAGGGCGATCTCCAGATCGCCCCGACGGCTGGAAAGCCGCCGCTCCTTGTAAAGAACAATATGAAACACAAACCGTTTCGAGGATTTCGCGCAATTTTGTTCAAGGAATTCATCGTTGTCTGGCGCGATCCGTTGACTCTCTTTTTCTTCTTTTTCCCGCCGTTGATCGAGATGGTGGCGTTCGGTTATGCTCTCGATAACGACGTAAAGCACATGGCGATGCTTGTTCTCAACGAAGATCGCACGGTCGAGAGCCGGCTTTTGATCGACCAGTTCGTTAACACACAAAGCTTCCGTGTAGTCGGCGAAGCGCAAAGCCTGGACCAGTTGAAGAGCGAACTAAGAAAGGGAAGCGCATACGCCGCGCTTTACATCCCGCCGAACTTTACCCGCGAGCTAATGGCAGGACACTCTGCACAGGTGGAGTTGCTCGTTGACGGCTCCAATTCCACCACCGCGTTGCAGGCTCTCCAAACCGGGCTCGGCGTGGCGTTGACGCAATCAATGGAAACGCTGATGCGTGATACTGGCCGCAAAGGAATGCCAATCGATGTGCGTCCGCAGATGCTTTATAACCCAGCCATGCGCGCGCCGAACTTTTTTGTTCCCGGTGTGATCGGCGTCGTTTTGCAAATTGGGACAACAGTTGCGGCGGCCATGGCTTTGGTGCGGGAACGCGAACGCGGCACACTTGAACAATTACTGGTAAGCCCATTGAGTCCCGCCGGCCTCATGCTTGGTAAGCTAGTTCCGTATCTGTGCATTGGCATGACCATGGCGATTGTTTTGTTCAGTATTATGCGCTTTGTGTTTTTCGTTCCCATCGAGGGCAGTGTGTTAGCGATGATGTTTTCTACGCTGGTATATGTGTTTGCGCTGCTAAGCCTAGGGTTACTGGTCGGTACCAGGGCCGAAAACCAAATGCAGGCGCTGCAAATGTCGATGGTGTTTCTGCTGCCGAGTGTTTTCTTTTCCGGGTTCATTTTTCCGCGTGAAACCATGCCGTGGATTTTCTACGCGCTCGGTGCCCTCTTTCCTACGACGTATTTCATTGCACTCATGCGTGCGATCATTCTGCGCGGCGCAAATTTTTTCGAGTACTGGCCGAATCTGTTAGTACTTATCGTGATGTCGAATCTGCTTTTTGGTCTATGCGCTGTGCGTTTCCGCAAGAAGCTCGCGTGAACTTCGGATAATTTGGTAGGGCGCGAACGCCGGGCGCGCCGGCGGACGGCTCGGCGATCCGTCCCTACCATTTAAGAGTCACCGTTTGTGCATTCAGCCGTTCTCGCAAAAATCTTCTTGCGCGCTCTCGGCATCACCATCGTCGTCGTCGCCGTTCTGGTGTTACTCTGGTGGTTTGGAATGAGGAAGCCCGGGAAGAATGTTTCCAAGGCGTGGCCGCTGTCGCCTGACGAAGTTACGTTGCGCGAAGAGCTCCGCGCGAATGTGCAGAAGCTCGCGGGAGAAATCGGCGAGCGCAACATGTCGCATTACGTACAGCTCAATGCCGCCGCCGATTTCATCGAAGATTCTTTTTCCCGAGCCGGGCTGCGAACTCGACGAGACAGCTACGAAGTGCGCGGAGAAGCCTGCCACAATATCGAGGCCGAAATTCCGGGGAGCCTGCAAGGAGCGACGGCTTCCCAGTCGTCGCATCTGCCGATTATCATTATCGGCGCGCATTACGATTCAGTTTTTGGCTCGCCCGGCGCAAACGACAACGGCAGTGGCGTGGCTGCAATGCTTGCCTTGGCTCGGCGGTTCGCCAGCGCAAAGCCGAAGCAAACGTTGCGCTTCGTCGCGTTCGTGAATGAGGAGCCGCCTTATTTTTTGTCGGGTGAAATGGGAAGCCAGGTTTATGCCCGCAGATGCAAGGAACGCGGCGACAAGATAACGGCGATGATCAGTCTGGAGACCATTGGTTACTTTTCCGATGCGCCGGCATCACAAAGATATCCCTCGCCCGGTTTGGGCCTGTTTTACCCGAACGTCGGCAATTTCATCGGCTTTGTTAGCAATGTTCATTCACGCGCGTTGCTACGCCGCGTTATCTCGCTATTTCGCGAACACGCGAAGATCCCTTCTGAAGGCGCATCGCTTCCTGCGTTCATCCCCGGCGTGAGTTGGTCCGACCAATGGTCGTTTTGGCAGCATGGTTACCCCGCCATCATGATAACCGATACTGCGCCGTTTCGTTATCCGTACTATCACTCGTCGAACGACACGCCCGACAAACTTGATTACGATCGTTTCACGCTAGTGGTCAGCGGCGTGGAGAAAGTAATTCAAGAGCTGGCTAAGTAACGAGCGTGAATGTTGGTGCACGGTGCGACAAAGGAAATCATCCGCTGAGGACAGCGGACGCTACTGTGTGCACCGCCTATAGCATCACACCGCGCATAATTACCAACGCGATGCTGAAGTAAATAATCAATCCGGTTACGTCGACCAAAGTTGCAACAAAGGGCGCAGAGGATGTTGCCGGATCGGCTCCGATTCTGCGCAGAAGAAAGGGGAGCATGGAACCAGAAAGCGTTCCCCAAATTACGACGCCGACGAGTGAAATTCCGACGGTGAGGGCGACCAGCGGCCAATGCGGACCGTACGGTTGTCGATGCAGGTATTGTTCGCCAACCATCGCCCATATCGCTACTCGAATAACGCCGATGATTCCCAGAATCAGGCCTAACGACAGGCCGGCCTGCACTTCGCGACTCATCACTCGCCACCAATCGCGCAAGGTGACTTCGCCTAACGCCATGGCGCGAATCATCAAAGTAGAAGCTTGTGAGCCAGAGTTGCCGCCGCTTGAAACGATGAGCGGCAGGAACAACGCCAGCACAAGCGCCTTCGCGAGTTCCTCCTGGTAACTTGCCATTGCAGTCGCGGTTAACATTTCCCCCAGGAACAAAATGATGAGCCACCCGGCGCGTTTACGCACCATCCGCCAGAGCGGAATGCGCATGTACGGCTCATCCAGTGCTTCCATTCCACCGAATTTTTGGATGTCTTCGGTCGCTTGTTCCTCGGCAACATCGAGCATGTCGTCGGCTGTGACGATTCCCACGACTACGCCGTTTGAATCGACCACTGGCAAAGCGGCGCGATCGTACTTGCGGAAAACATTCAATGCGTCCTGCTGCGAATCAGTCACATTCAACGCACCGAAGGTCTGATCGCGAATGTCGCTTACTTTCGCCGTGAGCGGCCGGAGCAGGAACTCGCGCATCCGGACGTCGTCGATCAGTTTTCCGCGGCCATCGACGACGTAAACAAAGTTTAGCGTTTCGCTGTCGCGACCATGTTCGCGCACGTAATCGAGCACTTGCTGCACGGTCCAATCCTCGTGCACAGCAATGAAATCCGGCGTCATCAAACGGCCCACGCTGTCTTCGGGATAACCGAGGAGTGACGTGGCGATCCGACGCTCCTCCGGGGTTAGCAATCGGATTAGTTGTCGCGCGGCTGCGCTAGGCAATTCCTCCAGCAGCGCCGTCCGATCGTCCGGCGCCATTTCATTTAGAATGCCGACGACCTGCTCGTGCGCCATGGCGCGCAGCAGCTGCTCTTGCGCCTCGAAGTCGAGATATTCAAAGACATCGGCCGCCAGATCGTGTGGCAGGACCCGAAAGATGATCACTTGTTCGTCTTCTGGCAGATCCAGAATCACTTCGGCAACATCAGCGGGTGGCCATTCGCGAAAGACTTCACGAAGCGCCGCGAAATTGCGCGCCTCGATCATGCTCCTGATTTCCGGTTCTAAAATTTTCCCGACCACGAGGCGTTTGTAGCACTCGCGATCACGACACGCAACGGTAGGGACGCCGCGCTGCGGGCGTCCGGTCATCGCAGCGCCATGACCCTACCTCTACACTTGGCATTTTTCCGAAACGTTCCAAAATTAAGCTAATGCCCATAGTTGCTGCAGCTCCGATGATTCGGCGCGAGATTGGTAACGATCACATTTGTGTGCTCATGTTCGATCGCCCCGACTCGGGCGCGAACATTTTTGACGCCGCGACCCTCGATGAATTGAATGAGCATCTCGATGTAGTGGAAAAAGATGCTTCGTTACGCGGCCTGATCATCACATCGGCGAAGAAATCCATTTTCGTCGCGGGTGCGGATTTGAAAACGCTGTTACAAGCCGCGAAAAGCGGCGAGATGCGCGGATTCATTGAGCCCGGGCAACATGTTTTCAATCGCCTGGCCAATCTCAAAATTCCAACGGTTGCTGCCATTCACGGCGCGTCTGCAGGCGGCGGTTACGAAGTTGCACTCGCGTGCGATTACCGCGTCGTATCAGATGCTCCGGCGACACGGATCGGTTTACCCGAAACAGGCCTGGGACTTCTTCCCGCCTGGGGCGGCTGCACGCGATTGCCGCGGTTGATCGGCCCTGAAAAGGCCGCGGAAGTGATTTTAAAAGGCAAACTGTATTCCGCTCAGGAAGCTTTGAATGTCGGACTGGTCGATGAAATTGCTCCGCAGGATCAGCTTCTCAATCGCGCACGTGAAAAGCTGCGCGGTGGAAAACGCGAAATAGAGGAGCGATCAATGGCAGGGTCATCGCGCCGCGATGACCGGACGCCGCAGCGCGGCGTCCCTACCTCAGCGACCGCAAATCCGGCGCTCGCACGTGCTTACGAAATCATCGATAAGACGCAGTCAATTTCGCCCGCTGAATCGTTGCGATTGGAACTCGAGGGAATTGTGGACCTTGGCAAAACGGAATTGACGCAAAACCTGATTCGCAATTTTTTCCTCGCGGAGAAATACAAGAAAGGAGCGTCACGAACGCCGACTGAAAAAATCGTACACGCGGCGGTGATTGGTGCCGGCGTCATGGGCTCAGGGATCGCGCAATGGCTTAGCTCCCGCGGCGTCACCGTGATTCTGCGCGACGTCGCGCGCGAACAAATCGATCGCGGCTTGGCTAACGTCGAAAAAATCTACGGCGACGCGGTGAAGCGCGGTTTGATGAATGAGGAGAAGGCGAAACAGGGTCGCGCCCGGATCTGTGGTTCCACCGCGCCGATGGAGTTGCGGGATGTGCAATTTGTGATCGAAGCGACTTCTGAGAAAATGGAGATCAAGAAAGAAGTTTTCCGCGAGCTGGCGATGGAGGCCGGCCCGAAAACCGTCGTGGCGACAAACACCTCAGCTCTTTCTGTCAGCGAACTGGCCGAAGTGACAGTTTCGCCTGAGCACGTGATCGGATTGCATTTTTTCAATCCGGTGAGCCGGATGAAACTGGTGGAAGTTGTCATTGCGAAGCAAACATCCGACGAAACGCGGGACAGAAGCCTGGCTTTTGTACGGCAGATCGGAAAACTGCCGGTCATCGTGCGCGACAGTCCCGGATTCCTGGTCAACCGCGTTTTGTTTCCGTACTTGCTCGATGCTGCCGAGCTATTTGAGACCGGCGGGGACGCTGAGCGAATCGATCGCGCGTTGGTGGAATGGGGGATGCCGATGGGTCCGTTGCGATTGATCGACGAAATCGGCGTCGATATCACCATCGATATCGGCAACACACTCGAGAAGGCTTATGGGCAGCGCGATCACGTCCCAACTGTCCTGCTTCGGCTGCGCGAACAACAGATGCTCGGCCGCAAAACGGGTGCAGGCTTTTACAAATACGAAGGCAAAACGCAGACGCCTAACGAGGCGCTGGCACAATGGATCACGAGTCATTCCGAGCGGAGCGGAGCAAAGCGGAGCGCAGTCGAGGAATCCCGCGACGCTGCCGCAAAGGAAGGGCATCCGGCTCCTTCGACTTCGCTAAGCTCCGCTCAGGATGACGGCGTGAACATTGTACACCGACTCATTTTTCTAATGGTGAATGAGGCCGCTCGTTGCGTGGAAGAAGGAATCGTCGATTCTCCCGAGGACGCGGATTACGGAATGATTTTAGGAACTGGTTTTGCGCCGTTCCGCGGGGGGCCGTTGCGATTTGCGGAACATTTTGGCATAACAAGGACCGTCGAGGAATTGGAACGGCTGGCCCGAACTGAAAAGAAGTTTACTCCATGCGAAATATTGAAGAAACATTCGCGTGATGGGACAAAATTTTATGAAGAGTGAATTGTTCGTCATGTCGAGCGAAGTCGAGACATCCCGCTGCGGAATCCAGCATTTTTCCGCGGGATTCCTCGACTTCGCTCGGAATGACAGATGATTATTGATATGAAATCGCCGCTGGAAGCACCCGAAAAACAAATCGCTGAGGAAACGAGCGCAAAGCCCGAGAAGCCAGTGCCTGCTGCTGTCATCGACACATCGAAGATGGGCAAAGGCCAGCGCGAGGCGCTCGAACTCGCTGAGGCCGCGCGCGATCCGCTCGAAGACCGCGGCAGTTTCGCCAGCAACCTGTTCGTCGGACGTTACGATTTCAATCGAATTCATCCTTATCCAGCGCAGAGCGCCGAGGACCGCGCCGCTGGCGAAGACTTCCTGCGCAAGCTTGAAGTGTATCTGCGCGAACATGTCGACGCCGACGAGATCGATCGCACCGGTGAAATTCCGCCGGAGAATTTCAAGGGACTCGCGGAGATCGGCGCGTTTGGGATTAAGGTGCCTAAGAAATATGGCGGACTCGGGTTATCCCAATCGAATTATGGACGCGCAGCAGTGTTGCTCGGCAGCTGGGATGGAAACGTCGCCGCGCTCGTTTCTGCGCATCAGTCGATCGGGGTAGCGCAACCGTTGCTCTTATTTGGCACTGAAGAGCAGAAACAAAAATATCTGCCGCGCGTCGCTGGCGGCGAAATTTCGGCATTCGCGCTGACAGAAGTTCAGGCAGGATCCGACCCGGCGACACTGATACTGAAAGCTGAGCCAAGCGAAGACGGCTCCGAGTTCATTCTTAACGGCGAAAAACTTTGGTGCACCAACGGCGTGAAAGCCGGCGTGCTGGTCGTGATGGCGCGCACGCCGTCGAAGATGGTCGGCGGAAAAGAGCGCAAGCAAATCACAGCGTTTATCGTCGATGTAGATACGCCGGGACTGGAAATCGCATATCGCTGCCGGTTCATGGGATTGCGCGCGCTTTACAATGCAGTCGTTAGGTTCACCGATGTGCGCGTTCCGCGGGAGAACGTCATCTTCAAGGAAGGTGCCGGACTCAAGGTCGCGCTTACTACGCTCAACACTGGACGGCTCACGCTGCCTGCGGCGTGCGTTGGAGTGTCGAAACGTTTGCTGGAGATCTGCCGGAAATGGGCCGGCGAACGCATTCAATGGGGTGTGCCCATCGGCAAGCATGCAGCCATTGCCGGCAAAATTGCAGAGATGGCGGGCAACGTCTTCGCCATGGAAGCGATGACTTTTCTCACGTCGTCGCTGCTCGACAGCAAGACCGGCGACCTGCGTATCGAAACTGCGATGTGCAAAATGTGGGCCACGGAAACGACCTGGCGTATTGCCGATGAAGCAATGCAAGTGCGCGGCGGGCGCGGATACGAGACTGCGGCATCGCTGGCCGGACGCGGTGAGCCACCAATCGCGGTGGAAAGATTTCTGCGGGATTGTCGAGTCAACACAATCTTCGAAGGCTCGAGCGAAATCATGCGTCTTTTCATCGCACGCGAAGCGCTTGACCCGCATCTGAAAGTAGGCGGCGGGATTTTCAACACGCAACTGCCGATGTCCGATCGCGCGAAAGCCGTTCTGAGTTCTGGAAAATTTTACGCCGGCTGGTATCCCCGCCAGTGGCTGCGCAAGGGCGCGGGCAATGTCGACAACTTGCACGAAGTACTTTTGGGCCACGTCAATTACGCCGCGCGCACGAGCAAGCGACTTGCGCGCGGATTGTTTCACGCGATGGCGCGGTTCGGCCCGAAACTCGATCGCGAGCAATTGCTCCTTTCCAGATTTGTCGGTGTTGCCACGGAGTTGTTTGCGATCAGCGCCACGTGTTCGTACGCGCAATGTCTGCTCGGCCAGGGTAAACCAGCGGACGAAATTCTTTCCATTGCGAATTATTTCTGTCGGTCGGCGCGTATGCGAATCGATCATCATTTCGCCGGCACCGCGCGCAATGCTGACAAACGCGGTTACGATCTCGTGCAGGATTTGCTTGCCGGAAAGCACGAGCTGTTGCGCGACGGCATGGTCTAACAAGTGGCGGCGGTTCATCTGAACCTCCTTGGCGATTGAGGTCAATCGCCGCTACCTGCATTGACCGGATTGACGCCTCAGATTACGATCACCAATGAGTATCGCACCCGTCCTCGTGGAGACACCTCCCACTCGAAACCGAACGCCAAAGCGCAAAGCAGAAAAGCCGCTAGCGGCTGCAAAAGTCCTCCAGACGATCGAGCAGCACGTGTTGCTGGACGGGTTCAAGATCGTCATGGATCTCGAGAAAAGCCGCGGCTCGTACTTGTACAATGCGGTCGATGATCGCCGACTGATAGATTTCTACGGTTTTTTTGGATCGATGCCGGTTGGATATAACCATCCGCACTTCGACGAACCAGAAGTGCGACGCGATCTTTCACGCGCAGCGAAACTGAAGATTGCCAACTCGGATATTTATTCGGATGGCTATGCTGAATTTGTGGCCACGTTTGAGCGCGTAGTCGGTTTGCCGCCGCTTGAACGCTATCTGTTCATCGAGGGCGGCGCGCTCGCGGTGGAGAATTGTTTGAAGGCAGCGATGGATTGGAAAGTCCGGAAGAACATGGCCGCAGGTCACGGCGAACGTGGCACGCAGATATTGCATTTCCGGCACGCTTTTCATGGGCGCAGCGGTTACACGATGAGCCTAACGAATACCGATCCGCGCAAGACGGATTTGTTCGCGAAATTTGATTGGCCGCGCGTCTCGTGTCCCGGCATCGATTTTTCGCTTCCCGAATCGAAACGCGAAACGGATGTAATCGAGCGCGAACAAAAAGCCGAGCGCGAGATCCGCGATTTCATCGAAAAACGCAACATCGACATTTGCGCCATTATCATCGAGCCGATCCAGGGCGAGGGGGGCGACAATCATTTCCGCGGTGAATGGCTGCAAAAACTGCGAACGATCTCCGACGAAAACGATATCCTGCTGATTTTCGACGAAGTGCAATGCGGCATGGGTGCTACCGGCCGCAATTGGTGCTCCGAACATTTCAATGTCTTGCCCGACCTTATGGCATTCGGGAAAAAAGCGCAGGTCTGCGGTGTCATGGCCGGCCCGCGCATCGATGAAGTCAAAGACAACGCGTTTCGCTTACCCAGCCGATTAAATTCAACGTGGGGCGGAAACTTCACCGATATGGTGCGGTCGACGCATTATCTCCGCATCATCGAGCAGGAACGTCTGGTTGAGAACGCCGCGAAAGTAGGTGCTTATTTTCTCGATCAACTGCGCAGTTTGCAGAATGAAGAGCCGCTGATTTCCGCCGCGCGCGGCCGCGGACTATTTCTCGCGTTCGATCTGCCCGATGCGAAAACGCGCGAAGAATTTTGGCACGGCTTTTTTAACCTTGGTGTTTTGACGCTTCGCTCCGGCGAAAACTCGATCCGCTTTCGTCCGGCGCTCGACATCACTGCAGAGGTGATCGATAAAGCGATCGAATTGATGCGCAAATATTGCAGCAAGCGAAAATGATTTTGGGTAGGGCGCGACCGCCGGGCGCCCCGTAAGGCGACGGACGGCCCGGCAGTCTGCCTGCCATTTTGAAAACATGAAAACACCTCTGGAAAAACTGGGTCTTACCGACGACAACGCCGGCGTTTTCGATGGCGAATGGCGCGGCGGCGGCGCGACGATTGACAAAATTTCGCCGATCGACGGCCGGCGACTCGCCGGCATCCGCACCGCTTCCGACGATGACTACAACAAAGCGATTTCACGCGCGCACGAAGCCTTTCTGAAATGGCGGGTCACACCTGGCCCGGTGCGTGGCGACACGGTTCGCCGTCTCGGCAACGCATTGCGTGAATTGAAACATGAGCTCGGCCAGCTTGTGACGCTCGAGACCGGGAAGATTATCGCCGAGGGCGAAGGCGAAGTGCAGGAGATGATCGACATTTGCGATTTCGCCGTTGGTCAATCGCGGATGCTTTACGGCCTAACGATTCAGTCCGAACGTCCCAGCCACCGGTTAATGGAACAATGGCATCCACTCGGTGTGGTCGCAGTGATTAGCGCGTTCAATTTTCCCGTCGCGGTTTGGTCTTGGAACGCGGCGCTCGCTGCCGTGTGCGGTGACGCAACAATCTGGAAACCGTCGGAGAAAACGCCGCTCACCGCCATCGCGGTCACAAAAATCGCCGAGCGCGTCTGTCGCGAAACTGGCGCTGATCCGGCGATCTTTACGCTGCTGGTCGGAGATCGTAAAACGGTCGGCGAAAAACTGGCAGACGATCCGCACATTCCGTTGGTGTCGGCTACCGGCTCGACCAACATGGGATTCAACGTCGCCAAAGCGGTTAACGGACGGCTGGGTCGAACAATCCTGGAACTCGGCGGCAACAATGCGCTGATCGTCACGCCTAGCGCCGACTTGGAAATGGCAGTGCAATCTATCTTTTTCGGCGCCGTCGGCACAGCGGGACAACGTTGCACTTCGACACGTCGGGTCATCATGCACGAGTCCGTTGCATCGAAGGTCCGCGATAAACTTCTAAACGGTTACAAGACGTTACCGATTGGGAACCCGCTGGATCGCAAGACAGTTATGGGTCCGCTGATCGACAAGCAGGCTGTCGACACGGTGCAGGATTCCATTCAGCGCTTGAAAGATGAAGGAGGGCAGGTGCTTTACGGCGGCGAGCGGCTCACCGTTCCTGGCGACGCTTACATGAAGCCGTGTCTGGCTGTTGCGAAGCCGGATTTCGAAATTGTGAAACACGAAACGTTTGGACCATTGCTTTACCTGATGACATATCGCGATTTCGACGAAGCGATGGCGATTCACAACAATGTGCCGCAAGGATTGACCTCATCGATTTTCACCAACGACGTGCGCGAAGCGGAAAAATTCGTGAGCGCGGTCGGCAGCGATTGTGGAATTGCCAATGTAAACACCGGCACTAGTGGCGCAGAAATCGGCGGCGCATTCGGCGGCGAAAAACAAACTGGTGGCGGCCGTGAAAGTGGCAGTGATTGCTGGAAGAGCTATATGCGGCGCCAGACTAATACGATCAATTTCTCGACTGAGCTTCCGCTCGCGCAG
>DASYSX010000158.1:0-2249 GCA_036002955.1 Candidatus Udaeobacter sp.
GCAAACCGGGCGGTGCTCGACGCGACTGCCAGATCACACATCGCGACCAACTGACAACCCGCGGCCGTCGCGATTCCCTCAACGCGCGCAATCACAGGCACCGGCAATCGCTGGATCGCGAGCATCATCTCGGAGCATTTACCAAAAAGCCGCTCGTAATACTCCATTGACGGATCGGCCCGCATTTCTTTGAGATCGTGACCCGCACAAAAAGCTTTGCCCTCGGCTGCAATCACAACTGCACGCACGGATTCGTCAGACGCGATCGCGTCGAACTCCCGCTGAAACTCCGCGAGCATCATTTCAGATAGAGCGTTAAACGCCCGCGGACGGTTCAGCGTCAATGTGACCACGCCGCGCGCGTCCTGGGTTCGCAAGATCACGGGCTCTTCCTCTTCGGACATTTTCGGACGCGATGCCGATTCAATGGTTGCTGGAGAAACTTTCACAGCTCTGTGACCGTTAAACTGCTACTACTGAAACTCCAAACCTGAAATTCGAAAAATTTAGTTTCCGTTTCGGACGGACGGCAACATCATCATCCGAAAGATTGCGTCATGATAAAACTCGAAGCGTTTTCTCATTCCAGGGAGCGCACGCTTACAGCGTGCTGGTTTCGGCATTCTGCCGAAACAATCTTTAAAAACTTCACGAACGCAGGATGCGTTCGCCGGCACGCCAGAGGCGTGCGCTCCCCAGAATGAAAATCATCGCGATCGCCAATCAAAAAGGCGGGGTCGGAAAAACGACCACAGCCGTGAATCTGGGCGCCGCGTTGGCGGAGTTGGGCAAGCGGATTTTAATTGTCGATCTCGATCCACAAGCAAATGCCACCAGCTCGTTTGGTTTGCAGGGAGTGGGGGATATCAGCCTTTATGAGCCGCTGCTCGGTGAGGCTTCAATTACGGAGAAGATTTTGCCAACGCGGCGCGAAGGCCTGTTCATCGTGCCCGCAGATCTCGATATGGCCGGCGCGGAGGTGGAGATCGCGCGGATGCCAAATCATCTCACGCGCCTTACGGAAACGCTGAGACCGCTGCACACCGATCAGACATTCGATTTCGTTTTTCTGGATTGTCCACCGTCGCTTGGAATTCTGATGAGTAACGCGCTCGCCGCAGCAGACGAGCTGCTGACTCCGATCCAATGCGAATATTTCGCGCTTGAAGGATTGGTTAAGATTGTGCGGCTTATCGAACAAGTACTGGATTCAGGCGCGAACGATCGCCTCGAATTGGGCGGGATTGTTATGACGATGTTCGATGCGCGGACCAAGCTTGGCCAACAGGTCGTTGCTGACGTGCGAAAACATTTCGGTGAACGGGTTTACGAAACCGTGATCCCAAGGAGCGTTCGGTTGAGCGAGGCGCCGAGCTTTGGGAAATCAATTCTGGAATATGCTTCGAGCGGACCTGCCGCGAAGGCTTATCGGGCGCTGGCTCGCGAATTTATGAAGCGTCACGGTTCACCAGCCACTGTTCGCGAGTTATCGCATACACCAATGTCGGAAACCCCCGGAACGTAATTTCCTTTTCGACCTTCATTCCGTTTTTCTCCGCCACGCGACGCGACGGAATATTTTCTGGATGAATCAGCGACATCACGCGCGGTAGTTTCAAATCGGCAAAAGCGTAATCGCGCACAGCGCGCGCCGCTTCGGTGACGAGGCCGCGATTCCAGTAACTGGGATGCAGTCGGTATCCTATCTCAACCTCACCAGGCACTTCAGGATGATGAAGAAAACCGCAATAACCAATGACAGTGTGTTCGCCGCGCGAAAGAATGGCAAACTGCGACGGCATACCCGCGAGATCCCAGCCCATCATCTTCTCGATGAAATCAACCGTCTTCTTTCGTTCGGTGAACGCGCCTAACGAGAAGCGCATAAAATCGGGGTTGGCGAATAACTCCGCAAGCGCATCAACATCTTCTTCACGGAAGGAGCGCAGGACGAGTCGTTCGGTTTGCAATTGCATGGTAGGGACGCGGCGCTGCGGCGTCCGGACAGCGCAGCGCGCTGTCCATACCTTAACAGTCTCCGCAGTGATGGCTCGTTCCGACATACGAGCGTGGTGCGAGTTGCGATTCATAATCAGGAGATGGCCACGAACGACGAGGAATACGCGCGACCAGCGCAACCGCCGGATACATCAAGTCTCGCCACCACGCGGGAAGCAGCAGCTCATTGCACTGCATGTCATTTGTACAAGCGAGCGACCCAAACTGTTTTTGGCGAAGGGCCGAAGCGC
>DASYSX010000159.1:0-5003 GCA_036002955.1 Candidatus Udaeobacter sp.
CACGATCGTGGCATACAGTCCGTAGATTCCGGGAACCCCCGAAGCCAAGGCATAAGCGATACCGACCGGCACCAGCATAGTGGTCAGCACCAGACCAGCCATGACATCCTGCGGAAGCCACGCGGTTTTATAATCGCGCAGGATCTGAAGTCCCGGTAGCCAACGCTGCCAGCGCCTCATAATGAGTGGTTGTTGTTCGCGATCATTCGAAAGGTCGTGTTGGATTCCGATCTTTTATGACCGACCGTCAATGATCCACTAGAAAACTCGCAACATGGATCGCATTCGAACCTACGGTTAGAGCGATCGCGTCCGACGCGTGGAAACCAACTGCTCGGCTTCTTTACTTGTGGTCGCGCATGAGTGAATAGTTCGATCTCATCTACGTCACTGAGTTTCAAGGGAAGTGAAAACTGTCTGGCGCGTCTTTGTTTATCTAAAACGTTATCCGTTGCTGGCGTTCGCGACGTTGGCTTGCGCAATCATGGGCACGCTCATGATGATCGTTCCGCCTGCGGCGACCAAATACATTCTCGACAATGTCATCAACGGTCATCATCAGGAACGGTTGCTTCCGCTGCTTTTTCTCGTGGGCTTCGCCATGTTGGTTCAGCGAGGCTTGGATTATCTGCGCCTGTTGCTTAACAACACCTTCGAGCAAAAAGTAATTTTCGATCTGCGCCGCGATCTGTATTCGCACATTCAGACTCTGCCACTCCGCTGGTTCGATAATCGTCCCACTGGTGATCTAATGACGCGCATTCTGGAGGACGTGAGCTCGGTCGAGCGCGTCCTCATCGACGGCATTGAGAAAGGCACCGTGGCCATATTGCAGATCGTCGTGGTGGTAGCGGGAATGTTTTACCTCAGCACAAACCTGGCGCTGGTCGCGCTCGCGCCGGTGCCGTTCCTGGCCGGCGGCGCGCTTTGGTATACGCTCACGGCGCATCGGCGATATCGTCTGCACCGCCGCGCCGCGTCGTCGATGAATTCGCTCCTGCACGACAATCTCGCGGGCATTCGTCAGATAAAAAGTTTTGTCCGCGAGCCCGAGGAAGATCGCCGCTTCAACAAAGAGAGTGATGAGTTGCGGCGCGCCACCTTCGTCGTCACGCGCGTGTGGGCGCTTTACCATTCTTCAATGTATTTGTTCGGGTCGCTCGGCGTGCTGCTGGTGGTGGCCGTCGGCGCGCGCGATATTTTATCAGGTGCTTTGCAGTTGGGAGATTTTGGTGCCTTTCTCGTACTTGCGAGTTTTCTCTACGAGCCAATGGGCAAACTGCATGAACTCAATCAACTGGTGCAGGCAGGACGCGCCGCGGGCGAACGCGTCTTCGAAATTCTCGATTCAGAAGGGGAGCCGGCGGGTGGAGAAACGATCGCTGAGAGAGTGCGCGGCGAGATTGAGTTCCGACACGTCAGTTTCAGCTACTCCGGTGAGTTGCCGACACTGAGTGAGATTTCATTTCATGCGCGACCAGGTGAGACCGTCGCGCTTGTCGGCACGACGGGCGCCGGAAAATCAACGATCATTAATCTACTCACACGCTTCTACGAGTTCGATAGCGGCGAGATTTTAGTCGACGGAAATCCGATTCGTGATTCCAACATTCGCGCACTGCGACAACAGATCGGCATGGTGACCCAGGAATGCTTTTTGTTTAACGGCACCATTCGCGAGAACCTGCAAATTGGGAACCCTGATGCGACCGATGAAGAACTGCTGGAGGCAGCGGCGGTGGCGAATGCGCGTCCCTTCATCGATCGGCTGCCGCAGGGATTGAGCAGTGTGGTGGGGGAGCGTGGAGTAAAGTTGAGTGTGGGCGAAAAGCAGCGGCTTTCAATAGCCCGGGCACTGTTGAAGGATCCGCCAATTCTGATTTTGGATGAAGCGACGGCTAGCGTGGACACGACGACGGAGCGACTCATCCAGGAAGCGCTCGAGACTCTGATGTTCGATCGTACTTGCTTCGTAATCGCGCACCGGCTTTCCACTGTCGTGAACGCAGACCAGATCCTCGTGCTTGATCACGGCCGCATCATCGAGCGCGGAACTCACCAGCAACTGCTTGCGCTAGGTGGAAAATACGCGCGGTTGTCCGAACAAAGTTTGCTCGAAACGTCCGAAAGCGAGCCGACAAGGAAGCGCGTCCGCTTCCCTCAACGCGCGACGTTCCTCGCGCAGACTGCGATCAAGATCGCGAATGCGCTACGCGAATCGACATCCATATTGCGGCGGGCGAAGCGGCGAGCCCTCGCGGCGCACCGGCGAGCGTAAAAAATCGTTGTTGGTTTTTAACGCGATTCCAGCAGGAAAACAGGACTGGCGGAAGGGGTGGGATTCGAACCCACGGTGGGTTTCCCCACGCTCGATTTCGAGTCGAGTGCCTTAAACCGGACTCAGCCACCCTTCCTTGAGGCCGGAAGAAAACGCCGAACGCCCAACGTCCAACATCCAACGCTCAATGCAAACGGCCCGCTTAATTGGACGTTGAGCGTTCGGCGTTCAGCGTTGGGCGTTTGCTTCAGTTCATCCACTGGCTTGCCATGATCCGATCAGCAGACACGATTGTCTGCCCCACGAAGCTAAAAAATGTTACAATTAAAGTCTTGCCATGACTGACGAGCTGACTGCATCTTGTATGTCCAGACGGACAGCCACGCTATTACTTGTTGTTGACCGGTATTCACAGGTTCTTGGCGCCGCTGTTCACTTTTATTCCCAGCTTATTCCGAAACCTCAACCCTTCTCATCCCGATGATCCAACTCAAACCCGGAATTCCGCCCGCGTCACTGCAAAAACCGACAAACTCGCCCTCAAGTCGAAAAAACAGGATGGAAAAAAAGAAAAATGGCGGACTGCGTTTTAAACGTGTGTTCAGCGATGCTGCCGTTGCGCCATTTGATCAGATGGAATGGGAACGACGCACAGCAGAAATTACCGATGACGGCGGGAAGGTCATTTTCAAGCAAGAAAACATTGAGGTCCCGAAGAGTTGGAGCCCTCTTGCCACGAAAATCGCCGTGTCGAAGTATTTCTACGGCGACATTGCTAATGGTACCGATCCATACAAGGGCGGAAGAGAAACTTCGGTGCGACAGTTAATTCATCGCGTCACGCGCACCCTGACCGACTGTGGAATCAGGGATAATTATTTCGCAGATGCGGAAGCTGCCGAAACTTTTTACGATGAGCTGACCTGGCTGTGCTTGAACCAGCACGGCGCCTTCAATTCGCCGGTTTGGTTCAATGTTGGGTTATATCATCAATACGGCATCGGCAAAGATGCCGGCGCGGGAAATTATTTTTACAATCGCGAGACCGGCAAGGCGGAACGCGCCGCTTCGCAATATGAGTACCCGCAAGGCAGCGCCTGCTTCATCCAGAATGTGGGTGACACGATGGAGGACATCATGCGTCTGGCGACCAGCGAAGCGATGCTGTTCAAGTACGGCAGCGGCACAGGCACAGATCTATCGTCGCTGCGATCGACACGAGAAAAATTGAGCGGTGGCGGCAAACCGAGCGGGCCGCTCTCGTTTCTGAAAGTTTACGACCAGATTGCAAACGTGGTGAAGAGCGGCGGAAAGACGCGGCGCGCGGCCAAGATGAACACGCTCAAGGATTGGCATCCGGATATCGAAGAATTCATCGATGCCAAACAGAAGGAAGAGAAAAAAGCGTGGGCGCTGATCGAGCACGGTTACGACGGCAGTTACAACGGCGACGCCTACGGTTCGGTAATGTATCAGAATGAAAACGTCAGCGTTCGTGTAAGCGACGAATTCATGGACGCAGCGCTTGAGGACCGCGAATGGTGGACGCGTCGCGTAACCGACGGCAAACCCTGCGAGAAGAAGAATGCGCGCGGGCTATTACGCAAAATCGCGGAGGGCACCTTCATCTGCGGCGATCCGGGCATGCAATTCGATACCACCATCCACAAGTGGCACACCTGCAAAGGCACCGACCGCCAAAATTCTACGAATCCCTGCAGTGAGTATCTGTTCCTCGATAACACGGCCTGCAATCTCGCTTCGCTGAACTTAATGAAGTTCAAAACCGCCGACGGGGATTTTGATGTCGAGCGATTCAAAGCGGCGGTGCGAATTTTCATTACCGCACAGGAAATCATCGTCGATAACGCCAGTTATCCGATCAGGGAAATCGCGGAAAACTCGCACATCTTCCGGACACTCGGACTCGGTTACGCAAATTTGGGCTCGCTCATTATGAGCTACGGCTACGGCTACGACAGCGTTGAAGGCCGGGCACTCTGTGGCGCGATCACGTCGATCATGACCGGGGAAGCCTACGCGCAGAGCGCGCGTATGGCCCGGACGATGGGGCCATTTCCCGGATATCGTGATTCGCGGGCCAGCGGCGTGGCGAAACCTGTAGCGAAAGACAATGTCGCTCCGATGCTGGAAGTGATCGAGCTGCATCGCTGCGCCGTGCACCAAATCCCGGACGCAAAAGAGTTCGCGTATTTGAAACAGGAAGCCGCTAGCACCTGGGACCAGGCGGCGACCGTTGGAAACCGCTACGGTTATCGGAACGCACAGGTAACAGTGCTCGCGCCAACGGGTACGATTAGCTTTCTGATGGATTGCGACACCACCGGGATCGAGCCGGACATTGCGCTGGTGAAATACAAGCTTCTCGCGGGCGGTGGCATGCTCAAAATCGTTAACCAAACGATCAAGCCTGCGCTGGAAAAACTCGGTTATGGATCCAATGAGATCGAGCGCGTCGTGGCGCATATCGACAAGCACGACACAATAGAAGACGTGATCGATGCCGACGGCACCAGGATTTCATCTGGACTAAAACCGCAGCATTTGCCGATCTTCGATTGCGCGTTCAAGCCGTTTAAAGGCGAGCGTTCGCTGCATTACCTCGCACATCTGAAAATGATGGCGGCCGCGCAGCCATTCCTCAGTGGGGCGATTTCCAAAACAGTCAATCTGCCGGAGTCAGCCAGCGTGGACGACATCATGA
>DASYSX010000160.1:0-25667 GCA_036002955.1 Candidatus Udaeobacter sp.
CCTGGAAAATACGAAAGTGGAAAATCAATTTCAGGTCTCGACGAGGCTGCCAAGCTCGAAGATGTGCAGGTTTTCCATGCCGGAACTAAACGCGAGGGCAGCCAAGTGAAGACCGCCGGCGGCCGCGTGCTCGCGGTCACGGCGCTTGGATCTACGCTCGAAAAGGCGCGTGCGCGTGCATATGAAGCCGTGTCGTGTATCCACTTCGAGAATTGTCATTACCGACGCGACATTGCTCTAAATGCGGTTACGGCTAACATGACCGAATTATTGTGATGTCTCGCTTGTTGCTGGCGACATTTCTCATATCCGTTCTGAGCGCTGGTCTGGCCGGTCAATCGCCGGCACCGACATCAACGCCACAGACTGTACCAAAGTCGTCCGCACAGCCGACGCCTTCTCCATCGGCTACGCCTACCCTGGAAGAGCTGGTTGATTCGTTAGGTCCAGCCGATCTGCAGGCGTTCATCACATTGCTGAAGGCTAATTTCACAGAGCCGGACGCGATTACCGACACCGAGTTGAGCCGGGCCACTGTTGAGGGATTACTGGTGCGGCTGCCACGTGGGATCACACTTTTGCCAGGCAAGGAAAACGTTTCCGCCGTAACTCCGAGCGCGTTCTACAGTGAGCTGATTGGCGGACGCACCGGCTACGTGCGGTTGGGAGCATTGAACAACGCCAATCTACAAGCACTTGATAAGGCTCTGAGCGGTTTCGCTGCGAAAAAAGTGAATGATCTCATTGTGGATCTTCGCGCCACTTCTGCCACGAATGATTTGTCATTGGCCACGGAATTCGCGAAGCGGTTTTGTCCGAAAGGGAAACCGATCTTTACGATGCGCAAACCCACAGGGCATCAAGACCGGGTATTTAGTTCCGATCGTGACCCGGCGTTTCGCGGATTAATAATGGTGCTCGCCGACAGCGATACGAGCGGCGTTGCCGAAGCGATTGCGGCTGCTCTGCGGTTCTACAACAAGGCACTCGTTATCGGCCAACCAACTGCCGGTCGCGCAGCAGAATATTCCGACTTGCCATTGCCCAATGGTAAGGACCTGCGGCTCGCGGTCGCTGAAATGGTATCGCCCGAAGGTCGATCACTGTTCCGCGAAGGCGTGAAACCAGATTTGCCGGTCGAAATGTCGTTGTCAGAGAAGCGACAGATTTTTCAGTCAAACAGCGACAAGGGAATGGGACCGTTCATTTACGAGACGGGGCGCCCACATATGAGTGAAGCTGCGCTGTTAGCCGGCACAAATCCCGAGCTGGAAGCCGCCGAAGCAGCACAACAACGCCGCGGCCGTGCCCCGGAAAAACCGCTGCCTCACGATCCGGTTTTACAGCGTGCGCTTGACGTGGTCACTTCGCTGGAAGTTTATCAAAAACGATAAACGGCGCGGACGTTGTTTTGCGTTTGTTTATGACGCGTCTGTATCAGAAGCCCTTCGATTAGGAGTTGGGTTATCCAGTTGACGAGATTCTCCGGTTTCGCTCAGAATCAGAGATGTGACGCCGCTCGAGGAACGTATCGAGTACAAATTTCGCAACTCGCTTTTGTTGGCTGAAGCGCTGACTCACCCGAGCCTGGGACATGAAGCACAGCGTTATCACTTTGATTACCAGCGTTTGGAGTTTCTTGGCGATGCTGTGCTTCAGCTCATTATCACGAAATATTTGTTCAGCCACTTCCAAGCCGAAGCCGAAGGACAACTTACGAAATTGCGTTCACGGCTCGTTTCTCGCGATGCGTTGAGGACGCATGCTGCTGCTCTCGATCTGGGCCGTTACATTTTGATGGGGCGTGGTGAAGAAGCCAGCGGCGGCCGCGAGCGCACATCCACACTGGCCGATGCATTCGAAGCGCTCATCGGCGCGCTTTACCTGGACGGTGGCCTCGAGGTGGCCAAAAATTTCATCCTGACACAAACCCGCGGCGATCTTGCGAAATTGGCGGAAGAGCCGGTGGATTTTAATCCGAAAGGCGATCTTCAGGAATTGCTACAAAGCATCTCGCCGCGCAGTCCGGGTTACGAACTCGTTTCACAAAGCGGACCTGAGCACGAAAAAACTTTTGTCTCAGAAGTTGTTTGGGAAGGAATTGTTCTTGGTCAGGGCACCGGGAGAAGCAAGAAACAAGCGGAAACTGCGGCTGCGCTCGAAGCCTTGCAATTAAAGCGCTGGGAGAAAAAGCCGGAAGCGGGAACGTAATCGCTTGATGAGAATAGGAATCGCGGAGGCATCGATTTGATCATGGCGCCCGGCGGTCGCGCCCTACCGTAAATGACTGAGCGCGTCGAGGACGTGTCCGAATTTCGACTTCCAACTGAAATGTCGCGCGATCGATTCGGTGACAAACTTCTTCGCGCGTTTGATGGCCGGTTCTAATGAGAAACCGGAGGCCAGACCCGCGGTGATTGCTGCCGAATAGGTGCAACCGGTTCCATGGGTTTCGACGCCGCGCACAAACGGCGCTGAGAACTCTGTCAGTTCGCCCTCGTGAAAAAGTAAATCGATCGCATTGTCACCGCAAAGATGGCCGCCTTTTAACAGGATCGACGTCTCATATTTCTTTGCGAGAGCTTTTGCAGCACTCGCCATTTGTGTGCGGTTACCAATCGTGGTCCCGAGCAGTAAGGCTGCTTCGTCGAGATTCGGCGTGATAAGTGTCGCAAGCGGAAACAGGCTGTTTTTGTAAGCTTTAATAGCTTCGGATTCGAGGAGGTTGTCGCCGCTTGTCGCAATCATTACCGGATCGACTACCAAAGGGGTAGATCGCGCTGCTTTAGTTTTGTCATTTTGAATCATCTGCGCGACAGCGCGAACGATCGCCGCTGAGCAGAGCAGGCCGGTCTTGATCGCGCCCACGCGGAAATTTTCGAGCAACACTTCGATTTGCTCGCGAATCATTCTCGCGGTTACCGGTTCAATCCGCGAAACCTTCCGAGGAACTTCCGCAACGACGCAGGTCACAGCGGTTAATCCATAGACGCCGAGAGCGGTAAAAGTTTTCAGGTCAGCCTGAATACCGGCGCCAGCGCTACTGTCGGAACCTGCGATGGTTAAGGCGATGGGCGGTGCTTGAATCCGATGCTGATTCGTTTCGTGGGGATTGGCGCGTCTGTGGCGCGCACGGCGGTCCCGCCCTACCATTTACGCGCCGTTCCCGTCGCTGCCAATCGCTTCGACCGGGCATCCTTCCATCGCTTCTTTGCAGAGACCTTCTTCGTCCGGCGTCTCCGGCTGCTTGTAGACATAGGAGTGGCCGCCGTCATCGTTCCGTTTGAAATTCGCGGGGGCCGTTTCGCGGCACAAATCGCAGTCGATGCACTGATCGTCGACATAGAATTTGCCCGGTACGTTCTCGGGGTATTTGTTCGCTGCGTCGGCCATGTTTCCCTGAAGGTGAAATGGAACGTTAGGAAGAAAGGCTCCTAACGCAATAATCTGGCCGCTGATGGCTTCAGGCGCAACCGCAGCGTATCGCTGGCACGTATCTCATCAAACGTAAACGCGCTCTCGCATTTAGCGACCTTCTCCTTACCCTGCCCTCATGAAAAAAGATGCTGCCAAAAGCCTGCGCGCGTTTGTAGCCGAATTGGGCGTCTATGCGGTTCTTGTTACCGGTTATTTCTTTTTAGTTCTCCATGTTCTAGGGAATTGGCTGTACCGGCTCGAAACGCAGCATCGCGTTGTTTATGCATTCGTCGCCGTCTTGCTCATAGCTGGTCAGGCGGTTGTTCTCGATGCGGTAACCACCGTTTTGTTCCGGCTCGTGCGGGGCCGTTCGAAGTAAGTCATGTTTTTCCCGATCTCCAACTCTCACATCAATCCCCTTTACCTGGTTGTTGTTGGTTTTGTTATTGGGATTCTGGGCGGCTTTTTTGGCGTAGGCGGAAGTTTCATCGCAGGCCCGGCGTTGCGCCTGATGGGCGTCGATTGGAATTATGCGGTCGGAACGGACCTGGCGCACATTGTTGGCAAGTCGATCGTCGCAGCAAGAAAACACCGCTCGCTTGGCAACGTCGATCTGAAGCTCGGACTGATTATGGCCGTGGGGACGATCGGCGGCGCCGAAGGGGGCGCACAATTGATCCAGGCACTCAAGCGCGCAGGCAACGTGAACGCCGTCGTCAGCTGGGTTGCTATTGTTGTTTATGTCGGCATTTCCGTTTTCATGCTCTGGGAGAGCCACAAAACATTGAAGTTACACAAGGGCAAATCACGCCGAACCGCAAAGGGTGCCGCATCAAAAGCAGATCACTCCGCATTCGGACCGGTCACAAAAAAGATTCAGGGAATAAATGTTTGGCCGATGATCAATCTGCCCGTCTCAGGCATACAAATTTCTCTCTGGATCATACTGGCGGTCGCAGTTGTCGGTGGATTTTTTAGCGGGTTCTTGGGCGGCGGCGCGGGCTACATCCGAATGCCGTCGATGGTTTACGTTCTCGGAGTTCCCACTCACCTGGCCGTCGGAACGGATCTGTTCGAGATCGTAATTTCGGCGAGTTACGGAACGTTCACCCATGCCATCAAGGGCAACGTGGATATTCTGATCGCACTCGTTATGCACACCGGCGCAGTCATCGGGGCGCAGATCGGCGTGGTGGCTACGCAATATTTCGCGGGTCCGAAGATCCGGCTAGCTTTTGTGCCGCTGCCGTTGATCGGCGCGGCGATCGTTATCTATACACTCGTGACTGGCCATAAGCTTTAGCCATGAAAATTTTGATTTGTAGTGACGGCACACCCTCATCTCAAACCGCAATCGACCTCGTCGGATTGTTGGCCGGTCCGTTGACCGCCGAGACTACGCTTCTAGGAATCGCAGAAAAATCGGAAGACGAGCAGCCTCTTCGCCACTCGCTTGATACGCAGGCGCAATTTCTCCGACAACGCGGCGTGACGCTCGACATCGTCGTCCAGTTCGGTGAGCCGGTTTTGCAGATCGTCCAGCAAACCTCGAAGAACAAATATGACCTCGTCGTCATCGGCGCGCGTTGGACCGGCGCGGTGGGACAATACTGGCGATCGAAAAGAACTTATGAAGTCATCAAGGCAATTCAGCCTCCGGTCCTGGTGGCAATCGGCGAACGCAAAGAATTGAAGCGGTTCGTGATTTGTACAGGCGGAAAAGAATTCATCGAGCAAGCCGTGAAATTCACTGGCCAGCTCGCCGCGGCGGTAGGCGCATCGGTGACTTTGCTGCACGTAATGGCTGAGCCGCCCGCGATGTATGCCGACCTCGTACGAATGGAAGAAAATGTCGATCAGTTACTCCAATCGAAATCCGAGCTCGGAACCAATTTGCGCCGGCAAAAACGGGAACTCGACCGCCTGGGCGTCCCTGCTGAAGTGCATCTCAGGCACGGCATTGTGATCGATCAGGTTTTCGAAGCAGCCCGAGATAGCAATTGCGATTTGATTGTAACCGGCACGTCGCAGGCGCGCGGCCTGTTTCGACATTACATCATGGGCGATTTAACGCGGGATATTTTGAACCGATCGAATGTGCCCGTCCTCGTCGCCCGCGCGGGACCACCCAAGCCAGCTCGAACGCTGTGGAAGGCGGTCATAGGATTATTTGGCAAATCGTAGGGACCGTAAGTCAGGCACCCTGCTTGATTCGTCATGCAGCTTCGAGCCTGCTGACCCTGCAGCCACGATAGCTGTGTTACTTTCCTAGGTGCATGCACCGCAACAACCAATGCCACGGGGATCGAGAGTGCGTCGCTGGCTTGGGCATCTGTTTAGGGAATGGACGATCGAAAGCTGGCGGCCAATCGCGCCCGCCTTTGCGCGACCAAAGCCTTGCACCTGGAGCGATACGGAGGTGACAGTTGCATGGCTAGGGCACTCCACCGTGCTCATCAATTTTTTCGGTGTCACAATTCTCAGCGACCCCGTTCTTTTTTCGCGTGTAGGAATCCGTTTGCCAGGGATCACCATAGGTCCGAAACGACTGACCGCACCCGCGCTGAAGTTTCACGGCCTGCCGCATATTGATGTAATCCTGCTTTCGCATGCGCACTTTGATCATTTCGATCTGCGAACACTCCGTTGTTTCGATGAGACGACACGTGTGATCACCGCGCGCGCGACCGCTGATTTATTGAAACGAACCCGCTTTTCCGACGTCACGGAACTTGATTGGGGCGAAACCAAGACCTTAACCACTACTGCGGGCGAAATAGTAGTCACCGCATTTCCGGTGAAACATTGGGGTGCGCGCACGCAGCACGACACTCATCGCGGCTACAATGGCTATTTAATCGAACGCAAGGGACGCCGAATTATTTTCGCCGGCGACACCGCAATGACCGATAGCTTCGCAGCGCTACGGCGATACGGCCGGATCGACGTCGCGATCGTGCCTATCAGCGCGTACAATCCGTGGATCCAATCCCATAGCACGCCCGAGCAGGCAGTCCAGATGGCGAATGCCGCTGGCGCTCGGTTTGTTGTGCCGGTTCATCACCAGACGTTCCGGCTCAGCTTTGAGCCTTTCCGCGAACCGATCGAGCGTTTCGAAGCCGCGCTAGGAAAAACTCCCGAGCGAATTGCGCTGCGGGAAATTGGCGAGACCTTCGTGCTGCCTCTGTAGCCGCGTCTCTGAGAGACCCGTTTGCTCAGCTTGGGAGTAGTTTACGTACAGCCTGTTACACCCGCCGTTCCATGGCTTCGCAGAGCGAAGCGGCGACAGTGCGCGCTTGTGTGAACTGCCGCTGGATGCAATGTTTCGGCCGCTTTCCGCCGACGTAGCTCAGCTGGTAGAGCAACGGTTTCGTAAACCGTAGGTCACGGGTTCGAATCCCGTCGTCGGCTGTTACATCAACAGGCCCCACGAAAGCAGCGCGGACGCATCACGCCAGATTTTGGTTGAGCTGTCTCCGAGCACAACAGCGATTATATCTTTGCCAGGACGCGTTCCGCTTGCGATCAGGCATTTGCCCGCACCATCGGTGTAACCGGTTTTCATGCCGTTGCAGTAAGGCACCCGTCTTAAAAGTTTGTTTGTGTTTTCAAGCTCGCGCGTGCGCCCATTCGAATAACGGAAGACAAGCTGAGGAAGACAAACGATCGAGCGAATAGTTGGATTGGCGTAAGCAGCGCGGGCGATGAGCGAGAGATCGCGGGCGCTCGAATATTGTCCCGGGATTGGTAAACCGTTCGGATTCACAAAGTGCGAATGCACAGCTCCGAGTTGCACTGCGCGTCTATTCATCACCTGGGCAAATGCATCGACGCTCCCGGCATTGTCTCGTGCCAGACATCGCGCAACGTCATTGGGGCTTTTCACCAATAGGGCTCGTAAAAGATCTATCCGCTGATAAGTCTCGCCCGATTTAATTCCCAACTTCACCGGGTCACACATTGTGTCTACCGACTGCACCGTCACCGGCCGATCGAGAAAACCGGTCTCTGCCACAATCAGCGCTGTCAGCAATTTTTGCGTGCTCGCCGCCTGTCGTACCTGATCGGCGTTTTTTTCATACAAGATCCTGCCGCGATTGGCGTCGACGACGATCACTGAAGCCGCGCTAGTTTTCGGTATGCCCTCAGGTGTGAACTCAGTAGGCGCGGCAATTGTGTCCGGCTCTTCGCTCGATTTTGCGCGCGCGCGACGTGACCGAGCATGAGTCGATTTTGATTTCTTCGCTTTCGGCGCATCGGATTCGGTCTCGTCATCCGAAACGGCCTTTGCTTTCCGAATAGGCCCATTAACACTGCTTGGCCGGACAATATCAGAATCAACGACGTCCTGCGCCCATGCGCCCAGCGCCGAGCTCAGTGTCAGTGCGCAAAGGAACCAAATTCGATTGCGCCAAATCATGGACGGGAAATTACGGGCAAAACGTTTGTGTGCGCAAGTGCTCTCACTTCGTCATCCCGAGCGAAGTCGAGGGATCTCGTGGCAAAACGCAAAGGCAACGCATCGGGATTCCTCGACTCCGCTACGCTCCGCTCGGAATGACCGTTGACGTCATCTCTTACCGCGTTCGATGAGTTCGACCTCGTATCCTTCGGGCGCGTCAATGAAGGCAATTCGACCGCCATTCGTCGAATGTGGCCCGTCCGACAGGGGATGGCCTTTTGCCGCCGCGTGTTTGGCGAATTTATCCAAGTCATCGACTTCAAATGCGAGATGCGTCAGATCGGGGCCGACGACAATCGGGCCGCTCTCGTCGAATTTGCATATTTCAATTTCCTCCTCACTGCCTGGTGCTTTCAGGAAGACGAGTTGTGATCCGCGTCCGGAGGTATGGCGACGAACCTCCTGAAGCCCCAGGACATCTTTGTAAAACGAAGTCGTCTTTTCCAAGTCATGCACGCGATAGCGCGTGTGCAGTAGTTTCTTGACCATGGTCTACCTTATTGCTTGAGCGGGTCGATTCAAACAGGCCCTCTGGACAAAGCCGCCAAAACGGCTTCATTGCGCTCCTCGCGAAGTGCACCCGGCTCGTAGCCGCGGTGCTAATGAGAGTCCACACCGCGCGTTTCTTCGTCATCCCGAGCGGAGTCGAGGGATCCCGCGGCACTACGCAAAGATGAATTCCACTGGATTTCTCGACTACGCTTCGCTCCGCTCGGAAAGACCGTAATACCCTATGAAAAAAATCGGAATACTTTTTGGACAGGAACAGAGTTTTCCGCCCGCGTTTGTCGATCGGGTGAATCAAAAGACCGGGGGCAAAGACATTGCCGCGGAGTTTGTGAAGATCGACAAAGTGATTCAGGGCGAACCGTGCGGATACGACGTCGTGATCGACCGAATTTCGCAGGACGTGCCGTTCTATCGAGCGTGGCTCAAGAACGCGGCGCTAACCGGCACCGCCGTGGTAAACAATCCGTTTTGGTGGAGCGCGGATGAAAAGTTCTTCAACAACGCGCTATCGACCAAAATCGACGTCGCTGTTCCGCGAACGGTGTTGCTTCCATCCAATCAGCCGCCACCAGACACCAACGATAAATCATTTCGAAATCTCGGGTATCCTCTCGATTGGGAAGGGATTTTCAATTACGTAGGCTGGCCTGCGTTTTTCAAACCGTTCGCCGGTGGCGGCTGGAAGAACGTCTATCGATTGCACAATCGCGAAGAATTCTTCCGCGCTTACAACGATACCGGAGAGTTGGTGATGATGCTGCAGGAGGAAGTCAAGTTCGATATGTATTTCCGCTGCTATTCGATTGATCAGCGTCAGGTCCGGATCATGCCGTACGAGCCGCGGAACCCGTTTCATTTGCGTTACCGAACAGAGTGGCACGCGCCGAAGGAAATTCTAGAAAAGGTCGAGGAGGGCGTTCTGCGATTGAATCAATATTTGGGTTATGACCTTAACACCGTGGAATTCGCCATTCGCGATGGCGTGCCGGTTGCGATCGATTTTTGCAATCCCGCGCCTGACTGCGAAGCGCAGTGGATCGGTGAGCACAATTTCGAGTGGGTGGTGGAAGCAGTCGCCGAAATGGCCGTTCGCAAGGCGCGGGAGCACGTTCCCGGTCGGGACAATCTAAGCTGGGGCAAGTTCCTCCAAGCTGCGGTCACGCGACGTTCCTTGGGCAATCTCGCCTGAGCGCCCTGTCATTCTGAGCGGAGCGAAGCAGGGTCGAAGAATCCCCCGGTGTCGCCGTTGGGTTTCGCAACGGAATCCCTCCAGCCTTCGCATAAAGCTACGGCTTGGCACGCGACTGCGCTCGGGATGACAGTGCGTTGTTTTTGAGGGACATTTCCTCGACGGCATCCATCGCATGAAAAACCATACGTTCACTCTGGGAATCGAAGAGGAGTTCGCCATCATCGACCCTGAGACGCGCGAGCTGCGTTCGCATATTCACGAGATTCTCGAAGGTGGAAAGGTCACGCTCAAGGAACAGATCAAACCGGAGATGCACCAGTCCGTCGTTGAGCTGGGCACCGAAATTTGTGATTCCATTGGTTGCGCGCGCGATCACGTCACTGCGCTACGAACGAAACTGGCGGAGTTGGCTGGGCGCAGCGGATTAAAAATTGCATCCATGGGAACGCATCCATTTTCGCACTGGCGCGATCAACTCATCACTGAAGGCGAGCGTTACCAGGAAATCGTCAAGGACATGCAATCGCTGGCGCGCGCGAACCTGATTTTTGGATTGCATGTGCACGTCGGCATTCCCAATCGGGAGACGGCAATCCATGTGATGAATCAAGCCCGCTATTTTCTGCCGCACATATACGCGCTGTCGGTCAACTCACCGTTCTGGGTGGGTCAAAACACGGGGCTGAAAGGTTATCGCCTGAAAGTCTTCGAGCGGTTTCCCCGCACCGGCATTCCGGATTCGTTCGAGTCGCTGTCTGAGTATGAGGATTACTGCAAGCTACTGGTTAAGACCGGTTGCATCGACAACGCCAAAAAGATCTGGTGGGACATTCGGTTGCATCCCTTCTTCGACACGCTGGAGGTGCGCGTGTGCGACGCGCAATCCCGTGTGGATGACACACTTGCGATCGCGGCACTTATCCAGGCCATAATTTCAAAACTTTTTAAACTGTTGCACCAAAACATCACCTTTCGGATTTATCGGCGACGTCTTCTTGACGAGAATCGCTGGCGCGCCGCGCGCTACGGCATCGAAGGAAAAATGATCGACTTCGGCAAGGAAGCCGAAGTGGACGAATGTAGTCTGTTAAACGAACTGCTCGATTTCGTTTCGACCGAGGTTAAGCAACTCGGCAGCGAGAGAGAAATGGCGCATATCGAACGAATCATCCGCGAAGGCACCGGAGCGGACCGGCAGCTTGCTGTGTGGGAACGCACGCAAGACATGAAAGCAGTCGTAGATCAGATCGTCGTTGAGACCTACGACGGTTTATCGCTGGCCTAGTCACTCCGACGCACACGTCGGCTGCGCGACAAACGCGTTGGCTTTCACAGGGCCTTGTAGTCCACAGAAATCGTCCGGTAAACGAGGTTATCGTGTTGCGCTGAGAAATAATACAACTCGAGCATCGTGGTCCCGACCATCCATTGATATCCGACCAGTGTTTGGATCACGTCAGTGTCATGATCGCGAGAACGTGACACTAGTTTTCCAGTGCCGTATTTTTCATCGAAGTATTTCCGAATTTCTCCCATCCGAGTGTTGTAACGTTCGATGGACCAGTCGGGGTATTCGTATTGCAGCTCCACCGCCACGAGCGCTCGCTCCTTGAACGTAAACACGGTGCGTTTGAGTCCGGGATGAATCAGCCCCTCCACAGTCCAAACCTCGCGGTTCTCTTTCTTTTCACGCGAAACTAATTTGGCTTTCGCGCCGTGCAGCACCGCCTCCACGCGAGCCATCGAATCGTTCCAACGAAAACCGAACGGCGGCACCAATTCATCAGCGGCCCGCGAGTGTTCCGGGAAAAAAACAAAAAGGGTGATCAGGCCAATTAAAAAAAATTGGCCGATCATCGGCTGGTTCTGACGAGTAACACACATCGAAACACGCCCAGTGGTATCGGTATCGGTTGCCTGCATCTACAATTTGCTGAGCGTTTACCCTCCGCTCGCAGAGGCGAGAAATTGCGCGCTCAGACCAATCGGGTCAACTCGGGATGCGCAGCTAATCAGCAGCAAAGTGTTAGTTGCAAGGGAATCAAAATCTGTCGGCGCTGTCTCACAAAATTTTTTCAACGCACTGTTTTTTGTTTTTGCGACGGCACGCGCGCATGATTTTCTCAGTCAAGGAAATTTTCTTCGCGTAATTGAAAATAAAATTCATTTTTTTCTTGTCGCTTTCGCAACTGATTTCTAGTCTCAAGCCCGCTGGCGAGGACGACCACAAAGCGTGTGTGAATAAGTTGTGAACATGTTTGAGAAATTTCCGGCAGCAAGAATGAACGACAGCAAAAGCTTTTCGCCAGAACGATTGATCGCGGGTGCACGTAAGCGTCTCCGTAAACACACGCTGCACGACAATTCAAACCGTTTTCCCTCGTATTTATGCCTTTTTGCCAATTGTTTTGAACCGTTGATCGGGGAATCACGCTGGGGAGCAGCTCGATTATTGGCCGACTGCTGCGGGCGATTTACCACGGTACAAGCCCATGTGGCGTTTCTGTAACACTGTTAACAACTTCTCTTATGGACAAGAAATGCGCGCAGCTATGGCAGCGATTGTCGGCCGCTCTCAAGCCACAGATTAGCGCGGATAGTTTTAAACGCTGGTTTTCTACCGTCGAGTTGCTGGAGGCAAAGGAGAAATCGATCACGCTTACGGTTCCAAACAACATTTACCAGCTTTGGATCGAGAGTAATTACATGCCGGCATTGCAGAATGCGATCACCGTCACGTTTGGCAGTCCGCGTTTGGTGAAGTTTTGCGGTCCGTCGATGGCCAGCACGCAAACCTCCGAAGATGCGGCCACGGTGAAAGAACCATTGCCAACGCCTCAAGTGGATACGCGGGCGGGCACAACAGTTCCGGGACTCAATCCGCGAAACACATTCCAATCCTTCGTAGTCGGTCCGAATAACGAAATCGCGCACGCAGCCAGTCTCGCGGTCGCACAGGCGCCGGCGCGCACCTACAATCCCCTCTTCGTTTACGGCGGCGTCGGCCTGGGCAAGACGCATCTAATGCAGGCCATCGGCCAATTCGTTTGGGCAAAACGAAAAAACATGAAGGTGCTCTATGTCTCGAGTGAGCTGTTCATCAATGAGTTCATCGACGCGATCCAGCACAGTAATCTGGTGAAATTCCGGAAGCGTTATCGCCAGGCCGATCTTCTCCTGATTGATGACATTCAATTTCTCGGTGGAAAAGAGCGCTCGCAGGAAGAATTTTTCCATACGTTTAACACGCTCTTTGATGGGCATAAGCAGATCGTCCTGTCCAGTGACCGGCCCGCTTCGGAAATCGCGAATCTGGAGCACCGCTTGGTGTCGCGATTTGAATGGGGACTAACCGCCGAGCTTCAGCCGCCCGCCATCGAAACGCGCCTCGCGATTCTGCGAAAAAAGGCCGATGCCATGCAGATCAAATTGCATGAAGACGTTTTTCAATTCCTCGCCAGCCGTATCCGCACAAACGTGCGTCGTCTGGAAGGCGCACTCATGCGTGTGGCTTCCTTTGCGTCGCTTAGCGGCAGGGAACTGACGAACGAAACAGTGGAGCATTTGCTAAAAGACATTCTGCAGGAAGAAGGCCGGCAATCGATCACCATCGAACAAATTCAGCGGCGCGTAGCCGAACACTTTGACGTGCGTCTTGCCGATATGACAAGCAAGCGGCGTCCGGCCAGCATCGCTTTTCCGCGACAGGTGGCGATGTATCTGGCGCGCGAACTTACCAAGGCATCGTTAAATGAAATCGGTGACGCGTTTGGCGGGCGCGACCACGGCACTGTGCTGCACGCGTGCAAGCTGGTAAAGAAACGAATCGCCGAGCAGGACAATATTCGCCAGACGATCTCGTACATCGACAGCTCCCTCCAGCGTTAGGGGCCGCAACGCGTGCAATCCTACAAGAGCCACAGATGAGAGATTGCGGTTGCCGAACAAAATCGAAGGCTTTACATCTTAGTCCTGCTTTCTGGTCCCATGAAATTTAGCGTTGCCAAGGAAAAATTGCTCGAAGCCCTGCAGCAGGTGCAAAACGTAGTGAGCACCCGTACCACGCTGCCCATTTTGTCCAACGTTTTGCTGCAAGCTAACGAGTCTGAATTGCATCTGACGACCACGGATCTGGACGTTGGCGTGCGCGGCACTTGCGAAGCGCACGTCGACAAAGCAGGAGCGACGACACTCCCCGCGCGACGTGTTTTCAACATTATCCGCGAACTGCCGTCGAGTGAGATTCAGATTGATGTCGATGGAAAAAATGCCGCATCGATCCGGAGCGGCCAAAGCTTCTTTAAGATCCTCGGCCTGCCCGAGGACGAATTTCCGCCGCTCCCTAAATTCGAAGACGCGAAAGTCGTCACGATGCGGCAGAAAGATTTGCGCGACGGGTTGCGCAAAACTTCGTATGCGATTTCCACCGATGAAACCCGCTACGTGCTAAACGGCGTTTTGTTCAGTTTCAAGGACAACAAGGTAACGCTGGTGGCAACTGATGGGCGACGCCTTGCCATGGCGGAAATTGAATTGGAATTCCCTCGAAGCCATGAATCGGACCTGATTATTCCGACCAAAGCCGTCACGGAGTTGCAGCGTCTGCTTACCGATGACGGCGACGTGAAGGTGAGCATGAGCAATGGGCAGATTGCATTTGATCTCAACAAGACGCTGCTCGTCTCCAAATTAATCGAAGGCAATTACCCGAACTATCGCCAGGTCATTCCAGGCGAGGCGAAAGAGCGCGTAAAACTCGAGCGCGAAATGTTTTTAAATTCACTGCGGCGCGTTTCGCTTCTGGCCAGCGACAAATCGCACTCGGTGAAACTCAATTTCAGCAAGAACAATCTCGATATCACCGCGAATACGCCTGAAGTCGGCGAAGCGAAAGAATCACTGGCGGTGCCCTATAAGGGGCGTGACCTATCCATCGCGTTCAATCCGGAGTTTCTAATGGCGCCGTTGCGCGCGCTCACGGAAGACGAAGTGTTTCTCGATCTGATCGATGAGATGAGTCCGGGCGTTGTGAAAATTCAAACGCCGTTCCTCTACGTCATAATGCCGATGCGCATCAGCTCCTGAGAGGCGGACGATCCTTAACACACCTTCCGCTGTAACGTGCGCTGTCCTCAGCGCATTCCTTTTAGGAACAAGATGAACCCATGATCGTCCGCTGAGGACAGCGGACCCTACAGCCGTTGCTCGAATGACGACGCGGCTTTCTAGCAGGTTTCTGCCTCGGTTCACAAGACCCGGCGCTGCGGCATCGCCGATTGTACCATCATCAATTCGGTGACGTTCTCCGGAGTGAGCAACCCGACCAGCCGTTTCATGCGATCCAGCACAGGCACGGCCGGGCAATCGCACTCCTGCATGATTCGAAAGGCATCCTCAAATCGTGTGCCGGTTGTGACCGTCGGAATGTCGCGCCGCATCACGTCGCCCACACGAAGCGTGGGATCGTTTTTGCGCAACGCCGAGATGAGATCGTGACGGGTTAACAAACCGGCGACATTCCCGGTTTCATCGATGACCGGAAAATCGTGCTGCGAAGTCGCAAGCAATGCATCAACAGCTTCTTCCAGCGTCGCATCTGCTGTCAGAGTGCGGAACTCGCGAACCATTGCGCTGGAGACTGGAAACCGACGCGAAACATCTTTCATCTGCGCGAGCGCTGCCTCTTGCGAGGCCCCGATGTAAACGAATAGCGCAACGAAAATTAACATAAACCAGCCCGGATTGACCAAGCCGATGAAGCCGAACACAAACGCAAATCCTTGCCCAACGGTCGCTGCGACCTGCGTGGCGCGGACATAGCTCATACGTGTCGCGAGCAGAGCGCGCAGAACCCGGCCGCCATCCATTGGGAATGCCGGTAGCAAGTTAAAAAGAAGCAAGACGACGTTCATCGTGAAGAGAATATCGGGAACGCTCGTCTTGGTCGTAGGCGGATAATCCCATGAACCACCGCCGATGAACGCGCCGAGCGCGATTAGCGCGGTCACAGCCGGACCTGCTGCCGCGATGACCAGTTCCTGCACCGGCTCGTCCGGAATACGTTCCAATCGCGCCACACCGCCGATGGGCAACAGCGTGATGTCAGGCGTGTTGATTCCGAAGGCTTTCCCCGCCAAAGCGTGCCCGAACTCGTGCAACACTACGCATGTAAACAACAACAGAATGAACAAGACCCCGCCGACTGCTGCGGACGAGCCGCCTTGCGTATAATAGGCAAATGCAATCCACGCGATCAGGAGCAGAAACGTGATGTGAATCCGCAATTGGATTCCGGCAACACGAAGGATTGGAATCGACCAGCCCATGCGAATTAGTGTCCTCTCTGATTAAGTAGTGCGCCAGCGCTGATTCGGTGCCCAACGACGTTTGTCATCCCGAGGGAACCGAAGCGAAGTCGAGGGATCCCGCGGTAAAACCTAAAGTGATGCAACGGGATTCCTCGACTTCGCTCGGAATGACGGAATCAAATAGGAATGGAAACATTTGACGTTGCAATCGTCGGCGGCGGGCCTGCCGGATCGAGCTGCGCCGCCTTTTGCGCAATAGCCGGTTTGCAATCGTTGGTGCTCGAGCGCGAAGAATTTCCACGCGAGAAGGTGTGCGGCGACTGTTTGAATCCGTCGTGCTGGCCCGTCCTGAAGCGGCTGGACGTCGCGGACCGAGTGCGGGATTTGCCGCATTCGAAACTATGTTCGGTCGAGTTCATCTCGATCAATGGATGTGGAGTGACTATCGATCTTCCATCGGGTCTCGATGGCGAGATTTCGGTAAAGCGCAGCCTCTTTGATGATCTGCTTTTAAGGCGGGCTCGCGAGCTTGGCGCGAACGTCCAGCAAAAAACGACTGTGACGGGGTTAAGAAGAGATGACCACTGGAACATTGAAACTTCTTCCGGCCAGTATTTTCAGGCTCGGTTATTAATCGGTGCAGATGGACGCAACTCAACGGTCGCGCACCTGTGCAATTTGTTGCCACGACCTGCGCGCGAACGTGTGGCGTTACAGGCGCATATCCCGCTGCCGCGAGATTTTGGAAACCGCATCGCTCTACAATTTCTGCGCGAAGGTTATTCAGGCCAGGCTTCAGTAAACGAGACTCAGCTAAATCTCTGCCTCGTCGGCAAACCGCCGACAATTTCGAAATTGCGTCGGTGGGCGGAAGGCCAATTTCAACTGCCCGCCGATCAAGGCTGGCGTACGATCACGCCGCTGACGCGTTCACCAGTCCCCCCTGCTCATGAAAATCTGTTTTTCATCGGGGATGCTGCTCGCGTGGTCGAACCATTCACAGGCGAAGGAATCTATTACGCGCTGCGTTCGGGCGAGCTGGCGGCAAAGGCGGTTGCAAAAATTCTTCGCGGCGATGATCGGAATTCGGTATTGCGCGAATTCGGTGGCGCTCACGCCCAAATGTATCGCGGACGTTTATGGATTAATCGCCTCGCACGCGAGGCTGTCTTGCGGCCGCAACTCGGCTCGCTGTTCGTCCATGCCGCGCGAATTCGTCCTGAAATTATAAAGCTTCTAACCGGGAAGATCGTCGAGAAACTGTAGGGGAAACTGACAGTTCCCGTGGGTCGCGTTCTTTTGAAGCTGTCAGCTTCCCCTACAGGGGCGACGGAGCCGGCGAATGCCGTTATCCGAAAGAGGCTTGTCTCGCCGCTTTTACCGTGTTCGCCATCAACATCGCAATCGTCATCGGCCCAACGCCTCCCGGCACGGGTGTAATCGCACTTGCCTTCTTTGACACCTCATCAAATGCAACGTCGCCGACTAGTCGGTAGCCACGCTCCTTTGCCGCGTCATCGACACGATTAATTCCCACGTCAATAATGACAGCGCCTTCGCGAATCTGATCGGCCTTCAGAAATTCTGCTCGCCCGATCGCCGCAACAACGATGTCAGCCGAGCGTGTAATCTGCGCGAGATTGCGGCTGCGCGAATGTACAACGGTCACCGTCGCGTTGCCGTTTTTGTTTTTCTGCATCAGCAGCAGTGCCAAAGGTTTGCCAACGATCATGCTGCGCCCGAGCACCACAATGTGAGCGCCGCTAATCTCGATGTCGTTTTCCAGAAGCAAACGTTGCACGCCCAGCGGTGTGCACGGCACAAATCCGCTTGCATCTTCGAGCACGAGCTTTGCGACATTTTCCGGGTGGAATCCGTCCACGTCCTTCCGCGGATCCAACGCGCGCACGATTGCCGCCTCGTCGATATGTTCCGGCGGCGGCGACTGAACAAGAATGCCGTGAATGGTTAAATCGCGATTCAATTCTTCGACGCGCGCCAACAATTCACTCTGCGTGGTTGAAGTGGACAGCTCCAGTTTCACTGAGTGCAAGCCAAGCTCGCGGCACATTTTGTCTTTCGAACGCACGTAAGCGCGCGAAGCTGGATTGTCTCCCACGAGGACCACAGCAAGTCCGGGCGTCACTCCTCGTGCTTTCAGTTCTGCAATATCACTGCGAAGATCACCGTAAACTTTTTCCGCAACAGCGCGGCCGTCGATAAGTTTTGCCATGGTTGTTCTTGTCATTCCGAGCGTAGTTGAGGAATCCCGTTGCAAAACCAAAAGCTGGATTCACGGGATCCTTCGACTTCGCTTCGCTGCGCTCAGGATGACGAAGACTCAACGCATTTCAACCAGCGACATCATCGCGTCCTGTACGCGGAGGCGTTGAGCTTCGAATTGCGCCGGATTGCTGGTAGCATCGACGCGAAGCGGTTGGCTTATCAGCACACGCACTTTGGAAAATGGTTGAGGGATGATGAAGCGATCCCAACTTCCCAAGCGCCAGCAGCGCGAATATTCCAGATTCATGGGCAACACCGACGCACCTGATTTCTGCGCGAGAAAAACGATTCCGGGACCAAGCTCGTAAGCCGGTCCGCGCGGGCCATCAGGCGTAATCACCACGTCGCGCCCTGACGCAAGCTCCCCGGTAAGCTGCAGAATTGCGCTCGCGCCAAGACGCGAACTGGAGCCGCGAATCACCTCGTACCCAAAACGATGGATGGCATCCGTCAGCAGATCGCCATCGCGGCTCGCGCTAATCAGCGCCGCTCCGGGACGATTTGGAAAAAAGCGCCGCAAAACCAAAGGGAAAATAAGCAACCGGTTATGCCAGAGCGCGCCAATGTAATTTTCCATTACTGGCTTGCCGAGAATACCCGCGCGATCGTCAATTTCGTAACGCAGCGTGCGTGCCCAGGCTCGCAACAAACAAACTCCAAACGCGATCAGACACCGCGCAAGCCTGCCTTCGATTTTCAACTTTTCTTGCGCGACGTTTTCGCCGATTCCTTTTCAGCCCAGCGATACGCACCCGGACTCGGCAATCCGATTTGATCGAGAATGCGCCAAACAACTGTGTCGACGACGGCGGTGAGGGAATTGGGCCGACTATAGAACGAGGGAACCGCTGGAAGAACAATCGCGCCAGCCTCAAGCAAAGTGACGACGTTGCGGGCGTGAATCAAATTCCACGGTGTTTCCCGGGGAACTAGAATCAGCTTCCGTCGTTCCTTCAAGAAGACATCGGCCGCCCGCAGGAGGACACTGTCGCTGGAACCGGAAGCGATTCGCCCTAGCGTCGCCATCGAACAAGGAACGATCACCATTGCGTCGAAACGCGCCGAGCCGCTCACAAAAGGCACGTTCATATCACCTTCAGAATGCTGCGAAACTTCCGTAGGAATTTTGAGATTATCCAGCTCCTGCTTTGCAACCGCTCTCGCATACGCACTCATCACGAGATGCACCTGGTGCACCGCACAGTCGATTTGCTCGAGCAAGCGTTGCAGATAGATCGATCCGCTTGCGCCCGTCGCAGCGATTACCAGTTTCATATGGGTTGTGTCATTCCGAGCGGAGCGAAGCGTAATCGAGGAATCCCGCGGAGCAACCGAACGGTGGGCTCCGGGACCCCCGCTTGTCAGGATGATGAGGCGAGCCGTCGGGATTTATTGTTGATTCACTTGAAGTAGCGCGAACATCTTGGTGGCGCCGGCAAATTCAGTAGGTGGATCGTCGTAAAGCGAATCAAGACGCTTGCGCTACGTTTCGTTTTCAACGAAGCGTTTCGATTCGATGGGCAAACATACGCTGACGGGAAACATTAAATTGCACCGCGCGTTTCGGTCCGGAATTCTCGGGAACCGGCGCGATATTTGGGTGTATCTGCCGCCGGGCTACCGCCGATTTTCACGAACACATTACCCCGTTTTGTATTTGCACGACGGACAGAACGTTTTCGACGCTGCAACTTCGTTTGGCGGCGTGGAATGGGGCGTCGACGAAACGGCCGAGCGCCTCATCCGCACTAAAATTATCGAGCCTGTCATTGTCGTCGCAGTCGCAAACATCGGGGAAGACCGGGTCCATGAATATACGCCTACGCCAGGAGTGATCGAAGCAAAGGGAAGACGGAAAAAACGCAGCCGTGGGCTGGCGCGTCTCTACGCAAACTTTCTGATGGAAGAACTCAAACCGCACATCGACAGAAAATATCGGACCAAGCCTGAGCCGGAATTCACCGGCCTCGGCGGATCTTCTTTGGGCGGACTTGCGACACTCGCGATTGGGATTTTAAACCCAAACGCGTTCCGCCGGCTCATGGTGATGTCGCCCTCTATCTGGTGGGACGATTTCGCTATTTACCGCCTCGTTGATTCTATTAAGCGAAAGCCGCCGCTGAAAATTTGGGTCGATACCGGCACAGCCGAGCCGGGCTGGGAACAGACTCGCGAACTGTGCAAGCGACTAGTCGAGAAAGGCTGGAAGCCCGGCAAGGACCTTTTATACATGGAAGCCGACCACAGCGACCACAGCGAAGCCGCATGGGCAGCGAGAGTGGAACCGGCGCTAAGCTTCTTGTTTCCTGCGCGGAAATGATCTTTTTGTCGCGGTCATTCCGAGCGAAGTCGAGGAATCCCGCAGCGAAACTAAGAGCTAATTAAACGGGATCCTTCGACTTCGCTCCGCTTCGCTCACGATGACGCGTGGGGCTTATGGCAACGCCGGCGACGGATTCGGCGGCAATGGTTCGGGTGGAGGTACAGGAGGCGGCGGAGTTGGTCTCGGCGGAGATGGAATCTCAGGCATGGGGCTCTCGTAAAGAATCGCTTTTACTGCAGCGGCTTGCCGTAAACCTGATACACGCGAACAACGCCACCGACAAAATCCCAGTCCTTTTGATAGGAGAAAGCACGGTCGTGTGCAGACCAGGTAAGCTCGCGCGGCGACTCTGGATGATTTGGATCGTACACGAGATAGCGATCGCCGGGATTCGGCGATGAAGATTTCAGCTTAAAAACCAAAACGGAATGATTGATCGTGAATCGGGGATAAGTAGTAAGAAACGCGACGAACAACTCGCCGCGCGCCAATGCCGCGTTCAACCGTGCGTGAGTCTTTTCCTGGTAGCCGGTACCGTCTTGAAACATCATCCGGGCATTGCTAATTCGAAAATAACTCGGCCAACCATGGCCAATGCTTAATTGCACGAGTTCGCGACGGGCCTTGCTCATTTCTTTCAAATCCTTGTATCCAGGGAAAACAATTCGTTGATTTTCCGGCAACGGCTCCGCCCAGGCCGCCTGCCGTGTTACAGCGCGAACGCGAGCTGCCAGCGCCGTGTCGTCCAGCGGCTTACTTCGCGGCTCGAACCGCGCAAATTTTTTGAATTGGGCGGCCGTGCGAGACATCACAAAGCAGTGCCGATTATATGCGTCTTTCTTCGTCGCTGACGATTTCCGTAAAGAAGCGTGTCCCTGGTGGTACTCGAACACCGTTTGATTAGCGAAAGCGAATGTGTCGTGATCAAAACGAAACGCCGACGCCGCGCTGCCGGCTCGCGCGAACGCGACAGCGGCAAAAGCACCGAGCCACCAAACCCCTACCGATTTTCCCCAAGTCCCCAACATCACATCAAAGGCGAGCCGGGACGGTAACCGTTTTTCCTTCCGAGAACACACCCAGACGTCGAAATTTTTGATATCGTTTCTCTAACAATTCTGCCACCGGAATTTGAGAAAGTCGCTCCAGGCTCCGTCGCAGCGCTTCTCCAAGATTCGCCGCAGCTGAAGCATAATCGCGGTGCGCGCCGCCTTCCGGTTCGGCAATGATTTCGTCAACCACCTCGAGTTTCAAAAGATTCTGTGCCGTCAATTTAAGCGCCTCAGCAGCTTCAGCAGCGTGTCGCCGGTCTCTCCACAAAATGGCGGAGCAAGCTTCCGGACTAATGACTGAGTAGTAAGCGTTCTCGAAAATCAAAACATTATCTGCGACCCCTATGCCAAGCGCGCCTCCCGAGCCTCCCTCACCGATCACCGTGGCGATGACGGGAACGCGCAGCTTCATCATCTCTCGAAGATTCACAGCGATCGCTTCAGAAATGTGCCGTTCCTCCGATCCAACACCCGGAAATGCGCCAGGCGTATCGATCAGAGAAATCACCGGCATTCCGAATTTTTCGCCGAGACGCATCAAGCGCAAGGCTTTGCGATAACCCTCCGGATGAGCGCACCCGAAATTGCGCATTACGTTCTCCTTGGTATTGCGCCCCTTTTGATGAGTAATAACGATGCAACGCTGGCCGCCCAGCATCGCCATGCCGCATGGCATTGCGCGATCGTCGGCAAAACGGCGGTCGCCGTGCAATTCCACCCAGTTCGTGAAACAGCGTTGAATGTAATCGAGGGCGAACGGCCTTTGAGTGTGGCGGGCGATTTGGACCCGCTGCCAGGCCGTCAAATTGTCGTAAACATGACCGCGAGTCTCCCGAAGCTTTGCCTCAAGTTCTTCCACCGCTGAACCGAGATCCACATCGTGCTTTGTGGAATGACTTTTCAAATCCTGCAGCCGCCGTTCCAATTCAAAGATCGGCTTTTCAAAATCGAGCGGTTGCCATTCCATGTCAGGTTAAAAAGCTTAAAACGCAAAAAGTTACAATGTTAAGTGCCTCGTGGAATCAGGTTCCATTTGGCTGCTTTGTAACATTGTAACTCCTTTAACTTTTTTAGCTCAGTCACTAATCGTCACAGAGGTGCTCTTATTTACAAGCGTGCTTAACTCCTCGAGATCAACCGCAGCGAGACCCAGACCGGTCGGAGGGGGCGGTTGGTCGAGATTGGGATGCGTTGCATCCGGGATGGCGTACAGCGTATAAGCTGATGCGCCGGCCAGCCTGATCCATTTTGTGCTCGCCAAGTACTCCTTGCTGCCAAGCCCAACGCGTTTGCCGCCTTTCCAAGCCATCGTCTCAGCAACTTTTGCCATGATTTTGGCCGGCTGCTTCTGCGGCAGCTTTGCCTCGCGCACGTGATATTGCTTGAAAAACGCTCCGTGATTCAACAGCACAATCAGTTTCGCCTTGCGCTGGATTACCATGGAGAAATCGGGATGTGAGATCAGCAGCTTGTCGCCAATCCGCAGCATGGTGCCGCTCATATTATTCATCCGCATGATCATCTCCGGTGTCGTCTTCAGTTTGCGCGCAATCTTCGCCAGCACGTCCCCGGATTTCACGATGTATTCGGTCTTTTCCGGAGATGGACGACGCGACAGCAAAATCGTGGTGTTCACTTCGCCAAGGATATCCCGGGCTTCATCGAGGTGCTTCCCGGCGGGATATTTTTGGATGACAGCGACAAGCGCATCACGCGCTTCGGGAAGTTTTCCATCCTGACGAAGTTTAACCGCCGCCTCAAATTCCGGCAGGCTGACGTCCACCACGGGCGGCGGAGTGACTTCTCCGCGCTGCTCCTTTTTCACTTCGATCTCTTCTTTGACGAATGTGTTGTAACCGAACCAGGCGGCTCCGCCGAAGATCGCCAGTGCCAAAAGTAGGACGAAAAGCCATTTCATGACTTGGATGAAGTTAAAGCGTTGAACCGTTGAATCGTTGAAGCGTCAAGTCACCGCGCCATGGTCTCGCTTTAACGCTTCAACGCTTAACGGCTCTGCGCTTTAGCCCTGTTCGGCTTCGCTTCCAGGAAAGAACCGATGCCAAAGGCGTCCAATTGTAGGCTCTTCCCGGTTTGTCCACGTAAAGTGGCAATCCTGACAGTAAAATTCTTTCGGTATAATTTTCAGCGCGCAAAGCACTCCGACGAGAGCAGGCGTCAAAAATTTCCGCGTCATCTGCGGGTACTCAATATTTGAAGAGTTGCATTGTGGGCAGCGAATCAGCGCAGCGGAAATATCGGGATCAGTCGATTCCCATTCGATCATCAGGCCTTGCGCCTTCTCGAAATCATTGTCCTCCACCATGACCTTGGCATTTGCTTGCGGTTTGGACATGAAGCCGAACTGCTGCATCGGCGCCTCATTGTGAACGTCGGCCTTGATCCCTGAATCCTGAAAACGCCGTTTAAGCTGGCGCGCTTTGGCGGGCTCATTAAACGTGGCAATGTTCACCATAAAATCTCCTTCACGCGCTGCAGCACATCGTCCTGATGAAACATCAAATCGCCGTTGAGCGCAAGATTTTGACAACGGCGGGATTTGCCGGTGTCCGCTGAAGACGCCACAGCGCTCAACGAGCAGGCGGAGGAAACCATTGGTAGAGCATTAGGTAAACGAGAACTCCAGTAATCGACACGTACAGCCAGATCGGGATCGTCCAACGCGCGATCCGCCTGTGCCTGTCCCATCTGCGACGAAAAACCGGTACGAGCGTCAAAATGACCAATGGCAGCGTCACAAACGCCAATAGAACGTGAGAGGCCAGAATTGGAAAATAAACGCCCGCGATCCAGCCTGTATATCCCGAAGATTTCTCGCCAACGCGCGCATGATAAGTGATGTAGCCAACCAGAAAACAAACAGACGAGAGAAGGGCTGTAATCATGCAAACCATGTGACGGCGCCACGCACCGCGCCGGATGAAGTACCAACCGGTGGAAATGAAAACGGTACTCACGAGATTAAACGTGGCGTTAACGGCGGGCAGGTCAGAGGTTGAAATCACGTTGAAGCGGCTGAACCGTTAAAATTAGAATGTCATTCCGAGCGAAGTCGAGGAATCCCGTTGCATCATTTATCGGGAACACTGCGGGATCGTTCGACTCCGCTTTGCTTCACCCCCGATGATCAATTGCCGCTTCGACGTTTCAACGGTTTAACGATTCATGCCTGTCGCTCTGGAACAACCTCAGGTTCACCATTCCCCGCAAATCCGCCAATTGCGCCGAACGCGTCGTGTTGTTGCAGTTGCAATTCGTCTGACAATTCTCGCCGCCGTCGTTGCAATCTTCGCCGGCGGTTATTATCTGGCGAGACGGGGATTTGGCCGTGAATGGCGGTCCCGCGTCGTCGAAGAGTTACACAAGCGTGGCGTCGAAGCTCAGATCGGACGGCTAACGCTGGATCCGTTCCGCGGTCTGGTCGCGAAACACGTGAGAATTTTCGATTACAGAAACCGCGAAAACACACTGGCCCTGATCAGCGAAGTGTCGCTCGATATTAATTACGCAGCGCTCATTCATCACGAACCGTTTCTTAACGCGCTGGATGTGCGCGACGCGCAGATCACATTTCCAATCAAGACCGCGGAAGGAAAAGCCAGTCGCGCGCAACTGACTAATCTCCGCGCGCACATTTATTTTCCGCCGGAACAGATTTACGTCAGCCAGGCCGAAGGAACTTTTTGTGGGATTCGATTGTCGGCGAGAGGGCAACTCATCAAGCGTGCCGATTACCAGCCATCGGCGTCAATCACACCGGAAGAATGGCAAAAACGATTGTCGCTTGCGCAACGTGTTGTGACCGAACTGCAAAAGTTCAGTTTCCCCGCAGGACCTCCTTCTTTGCAATTGAAGTTCAGCGGAGACATGGCAGCGCTCGAAAACGCCAGGGTAGAGGCGACTCTGCGCGGCGATCGGCTACAACGAGGCAGGTACGGAATTAATTATCTGTCCGCCGCAGCCGAATGGAACAACCAGAGATTGGATATCGCGCATTGTGAATGGAGCGACCCGAAAGGCGCTTTCGCTGGTCGCGGCGATTGGAATCGACAAACGAACCTCGCCAAATTCCAGATTCACAGCACGATGGATTTGAAAG